>JAQVCB010000045.1 GCA_028689995.1 Candidatus Gastranaerophilales bacterium | reverse complement strand
AAAACTTTTTTTCTAAGAAATGATGTTGAAATTCTAAGAAAAATCAAAGAACTTCATAATAAAGGCCAACAAGTAATGGAACGACAGCAGTCAATCAGTTCTACTGCAATGATTACACCAAGACATGTTACCAGACCGGACTTGTCAGAAAAAGCAGGATTGGAAGCACTTGTTAAAAGTGTTATTTCTTCAAATGATGCCGCCGTTGATAAAATATCAAGAATAATTGACGAAAAATTAGACGGCATTGATGAAGTTGTTGTTGAATTAATCAAATGCAAATCAGAAAATGAAAGATTAAAAGAAAAAATTAATCAGCTTACTAAAGATAATTACAAATTCAAAAATGAAATTGAAGCTTATAAACCTTTAGGTTTAGGTCTTTTCTTGAAAAAATAAAATTTAAGTTAATAACTAAAAGGCAGAGAATTTAATCTCTGCCTTTTAGTTATAGAGATAACAATTAACAAAATGATCTTTTTCTGTTTCAGTCTGAATCGGAGGATGATTTTTGCATATATCCATCACATGAAGACATCTTGTATGAAATTTACAACCTGATGGTGGGTTTGCGGGACTTGGAAGATCGCCTTCCAGCAAAATCCTTTTCTCTTTTTTGCTGGCATCAGGATCAGGTACAGGGATAGCACTTAATAATGCTTGGGTATAAGGATGTTTTGGACTGTCAAAAAGAAGATTAGCCGGCGCAAGTTCAATAATTTCTCCAAGATACATTACAGCTACTCTGTCACTTACGAACCTTACCACACTTAAATCATGTGAAATAAACAAATATGTAAGACCAAGCTGTTTTTTTAAATCTTCCAGCAAGTTAATAATCTGCGCCTGTATACTGACATCAAGAGAGCTGACAGGCTCATCTGCAACAATAAAATCTGGATTTAAAGCCAATGCTCTTGCTATAACAATTCTCTGTCTTTGTCCGCCCGAAAATTCATGCGGATATCTGCTCAGAATATTGGTGCTTAAGCCTACCATCTCAAGCAGCTCTGATAATCTTTGGTTTAAAGCTTTGCCTCTCAGGGTTTTATGAATTATAAACGGTTCTCTAAGACTATCCAAAATACTCATTCTGGGATTTAAGCTTGAATACGGATTTTGAAAAATAATCTGCATTCTTTTTCTTAAATTTTTTATTGTTTTTGAATCCGCACTGCTAAGTTCAATATTATCGATCTTTACGGTGCCCTTAGTAATATCCGTTAAGCCAAGAATACATCTTCCTGTTGTGGATTTTCCACATCCTGATTCTCCAACTAAACCCAGCGTTTCACCTGCATAAATATCAAGATTAATATTATTTACAGCATGCACTGCTCCAACTTGCCTGTTGAAAAATCCTTTTTTTATGGGAAACTCTTTAGATAACCCTTTTATTTCAATTAATTTTTTCATGTTTGCTATATTATCGTATTTTTATACTACTTTATTATAACTTACTTACATTTTAGAAAAAATTTTAAAAAAAGAGGCAATTTAATTTTCTTTTGTTTTTTGTATATGTATTACAAACAAAAGAAAAAATCGAACGAACACAGAAGAGATCAACAAGGAGAAAAAATGAGCGCAGTAATCACAAAATCAATCAGCAAAAATGCATATGAGAGAAATATTGATGAAAGAAGAGCAGTAGTTGCTCAGATTATAAATGAATATTCCCATAAGTATTTTAATCATTCAAAGGCTTCTATCAGCGAACTTCGCTTTGAAGCTATCAGAAGAAATCTGGAGTCAGTTTTCTCACACAGTTAAATTTTCTATTTAAGTCAAAAAGCAGCGGCTAACCGCTGCTTTTTGCTCTGCCTTATTATAAATAACGATTTATTATTCAAATTGGAATATTATAAATTTCTTATCTGATTAAAGGATGCCAACTTTCTGCAATTTAGTGATAATTATTTTATGAGTGAAAATACAACAGATAAAATGATTTTAAAAATACTTGGCTCCGGTAGTTGCGTTCCAAGAGTGGGAAGAGCGCCTTCAGGGTATTTTATAAAGTACAAAAATTACAAATTTTTGCTTGACTGCGGCCCCGGAATACTCAGACAGCTTGTTAAAGCTAAAGAAGACTATAAAGATTTAACAGGCGTAATTTTTAGTCATTTTCATCCTGATCACTCTTCTGACTTTATTCCTCTGATTCAGGCTTTAAACTACACTCCCGAATTTAAAAGAAAAAAAGAATTATTGCTGATAGGATCTTCAAAGCTGGAAGATTTCGCAAAAAGTCTTTATAAAATCTATAATATTTCTCCTGAAGGTTATGATACCGCATTTGTAGAACCTGATGGAAAATTCACCCTGAATGATGAAATTAGTATATCTTCTATCAGGGGAAATCACTCTGACAGCAGTTCAATTATTAAAATAACCTATAAAACAGATTCAGGTAAAGAAAAAGGGTTCGTATATTCCGGTGATACAGATTTTGATGAGAATATTCCTGAATTTGCAAAAAATATTGATACTTTAATTCTGGAATGCTCATATCCATATAAAATCGAAGGGCATTTAACACCTGAAGAAGCTGGCAGGATAGCTCAAGCAGCCAAACCCGGGAAACTTCTTTTAACACACTTTTATCCGCCCAGCGATAACCCTGATATAAAAATTCAGCACAGAGTAAAAGAACACTTTATAGGACAAGTGCTCTTAGCTCATGATCTTATGGAAATTGTTATTTAGAAAGAATAACCTGCTTTTTATATTCTTCATATATCGGTTTTATAGTAATAACAAATTCATTTAAACTTGCTTGCAAGCTTTTTTGCAAATTTTCAACAGCTTCAGTCTCACTTTTTCCAAACGCTGTGAGATTATACAAAACACAATTTGCTATAAAAACTCTGTTTTTCTTATATATAAATGCCGGATATTCAATATTTAACTTATTATTCATCTTTATACCTAAAAAAATGCGACGTAATTACATTATCGGTAAATATCCAAATAACTTTAGAAAATTTTTTAATAGTGAATAAATCATAATTAATTTTAGATATTTCTAAAATAATAATTTGCCGGATAAGACTGGGGAAGTTCATTTTTATATCCTGTTGCAAGTTCTTTATTGACTTTAACAACTTCACCGTTTAAAGCCCCATTTTTATATTCAGGAGTAATAACAGGAAGTTTGTCTGCCTGTTCCTGAGTTTTAATAACATCTCCGGCAGGAACATATCTGCCGTCTGCAACTTTTACGTCGATAACTTTTGCTCCCGGTTCGATTACACAGTTGTTGCCGACTTCTGATTTAAAAACAAAACTCTGCATGCCTATAAAAGTATTATTACCGATTTTTGCAGGGCCATGAACCTGTGCCTGATGTGCAAGGCTTGTGTTTTCACCTATATAAACCGAAAATTTATTACCGAAAGCTTCCACCTGATTGCCATGATTTGTTTCAAGTCCGTGAATTATAACACCATCCTGTACGTTTGAATTTTTGCCAATATAAATAGGAGAGCCTTCATCACCTCTGATTGAAGCAAAAGGAGCAACATGAACATTTTCTGTTAAAACTGCATTGCCGATTACTGACGCATTATTATGCACAAAAGCTGTCGGGTTGATATTCGGAATATATCTTACAGGTAAAAACGTAGTGGCAGGGTTTGCATAAATATTATTAACAGGATTCATAAGTAAAATTTCCTTTTTGTATAATCTTTAACTATATATAATAAAGTCTGACAAACCTAAAAAATTGCTCTTTAGTTAAAAAAATAATCGTAACGAATTATTAAAAAAAATATTTTTTTTAGCATCATTTTTTGTGCTTCTGTTTCTATTAAATTATAAGGAAGTAATTCACAATTTTAAATTAGGAAGTTATGGCAGTAATAAAAGAATCTTTAATAAAAAATATATTTTCCAGCCTGGGAGAAAATAATCATCCTACATACGCAGTTATGGCGATTGCAATATGCAAAGGTATTTTCAGGCCAATATTTACAATGATGGATGAAAAACAGGACCCCGAGTCTAAAAAGTATGCTGCTTTTAGAGAAGGAGTTACTGAACTTATTGCATTTCCAACATATTTCTTATCTGGAAAATTAGCTGATATATTATCTCCAAAATTTTTAGATGCAACAAAAGTCAAAGATGAAAAAAATCCTACACTTGTTCTTACTGAGGAAAACAGAGCAAAGTTTGACACAATACTTGGAATGAAAAAAACTTTAAAAAAGGAAAAATTAAGTTCTGAAGTAATTAAAGATAGAATAAACGAAGCTGTTAATGCTTTAGGAAATGAAAAAGGCTTATTTAGTTCCTATAAAAAATCAAGAGCAATAGTAGGAGAGACCTCGTCATTTCTAGGTGTCTGTGTTGCAGCGCTGCTTGTTATTCCCGGGTTATGCAATGTTTTCCTTCCTCCTATTATGAATGGATTTAAAAAATTGCAGGATTCAAAAAAACAAAATACTATACAACCTCAAAATACAAACATTGAAAATGTTATAGCTAAATTTGACACAAACCCTCAAATAATAAAACCTAACAGGCCAAGTCCAATGGAAATTTATCAAATGTCAAAAAGTTCTTCAGGCATGAGGGTAGGTAATTAAGATGAATTTATCTCCAAAAGCATTATTAAATAAACCGGGCTTTGCTAATATAGCTCAAAATACTATGGCTGCAGTTGGTGTAGAAACTGTGTTAAAAGCTGTCGGAAGACCTACATTTATATATCTCGATAAAAATACAAACGAAGAGACAAAAAAATATTCTGCAACCAAAGAATTTTTATATCAGGCTTTGTGTCTTACAATTTATCTGTCTATTATTCCCTATTTTAAGATGGGTGGTTATCGAGCTGCAAAAAAAGTTTTTAAAGATAAAGAATTATATCCGAAAGTTTGTAAAATATTTAAAGAATTCGATGATAAAGCAAAAGTTGAAGTTAAGGAAGGTTTTTTAGCTCCATTAAAAAAATCAAAGTTAAGCTATAAGAAATTTATGAATGACTACAATGGGCGTAAAAAAGCTTTTGAAGATATACCTGAAGAAATGCAAAAAATTAAAGGCGGAATTGAAGCCATTTCAATTGTAGGTTCAATTTTAGGTCTGACCATACTCGCTCCACAAATTAGTCACTTTATATTACATCCTATAATGGGAACTCTTGGTTTTAAAAAGAAAGAAAACCCTCAGGCAGAAGTATCAAGTCAACCCATAGAACCAAAAAAAAATAATATAAATGTAAATGTATAATAAAAATTTTGTTGTGTTATAAAATCACATTTCTCCTATTTTTTTCTTGCATTTCTTAATGTTAAATTGATAAAATCAGCTATTAATGAATTAATGAGTGAAAATATGAAGATTATTACAGCATCGAAATTTTATTATCCCAGAGCCGGTCTTGAATCTTATATGTTTAAAATTACTGATACATTAAGAGCTTACGGCCATGAAGTTATTCCTTTTTCAACAAATTATAAAGAAAACATTCACAACGAGTACGAAAGATTCTTTACTGAATATATAGATCTTGGCGGAGATCAAAAAATCAGTGCTTATGACAAATATAGAGCTTTATTAAAAATTTTCTACAATATTGATGCCAGAAATAAATTCGCACAGTTACTTGATTATACACAGCCTGATTTGATTTGGGGATTTGGAATACATCGACATATTTCTCCTTCAATATTTATGGAAGCTCATAAACGTTCAATACCTGTTATTCACAGACTTTCTGATTACTCAATAATTTGTCCCGATTCAAGGCTTACAAAAGGGGATGATACCAACTGTGATGAACTGTTATGTCCCTTAAAAGGCTACTATAATGCAGTTAAATACGGCTGTGTCAGACAAGCCAGCCTCGATGATTCAAGCAAAAAACCGTCACTGCCTGCAAGCGCTGTTGGTGCAATGGAGCTTTTTCTCCATAATAAATTTAAATTTTATGTAAATAACGTTGATCAATTCATAGCTCCCAGCAATTGTCTACGAGAAATTATGATAAGGAGCGGGATTCCGGAGCATAAGATAACTCATATTCCTATATACATTGATTCGGGCAAATACACTCCTGAATTTACATCCCAGCCATACCTGCTGTATTTTGGCAGGTTGAGCAGGGAAAAAGGTCTGCCGTTGTTACTTGAAGCCATGACAAATCTTAAAAGCCACAGACTGTTAATTGTTGGAGACGGACCACAAAGAAACTATCTTGAACAGTTGAAAGAACAATATAATCTTGATAATGTCGAATTTTTAGGCAAATTATATGGCGAAGACCTCAATAACATTGTAAAAAACAGCAGGTTTGTTGTTATACCATCAACCTGGTTTGAAAATTCACCAAATGTATTGCTAGAATCCTATGCGCTCGGCAAGCCTGTTCTGGCTGCAAATATTGGCGGAATACCTGAATATGTTGAAGAAAATATTAACGGCTTACTTTATAAATACGACTGTCTTAAAGAACTTACTGAAAAAATTGATTATCTGATGAATAATCCTGATTTTTGCACTAATATGGGAAAAGAAGCAAGAAATATCGTTGAACAAAAATATAATCCTGAAAATCATTATCAGCAAGTAATAAATGTTATAGGCAATGTTATTCAACCTGATTTAAATGTAATAAATACAATAGATAGTATTATTCAATCTAAACAAAATATAATAAAGAATTCAGAAGATGTATCAAAAGGTATCAGTTATCATCCCGATACAAAATAGAACAAATATGTAATGAAGGTTGATTAATATGAATCAGGCAAAGCACAAACCTAAAATTGTAATTATTCACCCGGCCGTTGGAGATTCACTTGGCGGTTCTCAAATATTTGTATTGGAATTGGCTGAGAAATTAAAAGACAGATGCGATATTACAATTCTTTCATCTGAAAAAATAAATAACCTGTGTAAACCCATTTATTGTTTACCCAGAGGAAAATTGATAAAAACCGAAAATCCTTTTTTAAAACTTCTGGTTAAAATTTTAAGAAATTTTGCTACAACACCGGAAATAGTAATTGAACACTTCACAGCTTTATTTCCTGTCCTGTTTGAACTATTAAAAGGAGATTATGATGTTGTTTTTCCGAACAATGACTGGGGAGGTCTTCTTGCAGCTTCAATTTACAGAAAAATAAAAAGAAAGCCGATTTTATTTACCGAGCATCTGGGAATTATGTATGACGGAAAAATTGCAAAAAGAAATCTGAAATTCAAGCCGGACAAGTACATTGCCCTGTCTGAAGAATTTATTGACTGGGTAAAGACAAATTATCCTGATTGTGATGTGGAATATATTCCTAACGGGGTTAATACTGAAAGATTCAATCCTAAAATTAAACAGGCTATTTTAGATTTACCTAAACCAATTATATTGACTGTTGCAGGAAACTATGAATGCAAAAGACTTGATCTTATTATAAAAGCTGTATCAAAGCTTGATAAAGGAAGTCTTTTACTTGTCACCTCAGGACCAAATACAGATGAATTAGAAAATAAGGGCAAAACATTAATTGGAGAAGACAGATTTAAGTTATTAAAAAACATCTCATATCAGGACATACCTTCTTACTATAATGCTTGTGATATATTTACATTACCTTCTGAACAGGAATCTTTCGGGCTTGTTTACCTTGAAGCAATGGCCTGCAATAAGCCTGTTGTTGCTCCGGATGATGCACGCAGACAAAAAATTGTAGACAATGCAGGTATATTATGTGATGTTACAAACATTGAGGAATATGCCGATACTCTAAAAAAAGTTATCGAGACTGACTTTGGAGATTCTCCTGTAAGTCAGGCCAGCAAATTCAGCTGGGAAGTCTGCGCAGAAAAATATTATCAGGTTATTCAGTCTTTAATCAGCTCTTCTTTAAAGGAGAATGATAAAAAATGTTAGTATCAGTAGTTATTCCAACTTACAATTCAGAGAAATATCTGACAAATACTATAAATTCAGTATTAAATCAGACTTATCAAAATTTTGAAATAATTATCATTGATGATGGTTCAATTGATAAAACAAAAGAATTAGTTGAGAAAATCAACAACCCAAAAATCCGGTATTTTTATCAGAATAACGCCGGTGCTTCTGCTGCAAGAAATAATGGCATAAACCATGCAAACGGGGAACTCATAGCTTTTTTAGATGCAGATGATGAATGGATGCCAGTCAAACTCGCAAAACAGGTAGATATTCTCAAAAGAAATGACAGTATAGGTATGACTTTTTGTAGTCTGGAAATGATTTATGAAGCTATAGATTTTGGTTATATCAGAAAATATAGAAATTATAAAGATCATAAGGATTTATTTAAAAGATTATTAACTCAAATGCTTGATAATATTATCAGTCCGAGTACTGTACTGCTGAAAAAGTCATTATTGGATCAGGTTGGATATTTTAACCCCAAAATCAAAACTGCTGAAGACAGGGATTTATGGTTAAGATTAGGGCTAATAACAGAATTTTTTCTGTTAAATGAAGTTCTTGTAAAATGCATTAAGCCCGCAAACAGTTTAACCAGCACTATTAATCTTAAAACTTCACATAAATCATACCTGATAACACTGAAAAATTTTTTCAATTCGCCTGATCTGCCCGAATACCTGTATAAGCTAAAAAATAAAGCTTATTCATCTTTATACATAGAACTGGGAATAATTGCTTTATCAAGAGACAAAACTAATTTTAATTCAGAGTTAGTTTGGCAATATGTATTTAAAAGTTTTAAAAAAGACCCGCTGGGCTTTGTATTAGAGTACAGAAAAGTAAAATTCCTGGTCAGATCTTTAGTTAATACTTTTCTTTACCCTATTCTAAAAAAAGTCTTTTAAAAATCCCGTGTTATGTTAAGAAAATTTTGACAAATTATCTTTCTGAACAACTAAAAGGAGCAAAGAATCTCATTATGTAAGTATTGGAAATTTTGAGATCCTTCGGGCTTTGCTAAATTTCCAGAAAATATACTTAAAATTTTTTATCTGTTCCTTATTATTGAAGTTTAAGCTAACTTGTTCCATTGAAATTTATGCTTGGTTTTATTCCAAGCATAAATATTGCCACATTTACAGTTTATTTTAGGATTCAAGTTTATTTTATTAGAAAAAAATGATTTATCTGTAGTAGTGCCTGTATCTTTAAATCTATATCCCTTATTACATGTAGAGCATCTAATAATAATATCCAAATTTTAGTACCTCGATTTTAGTAAATTATTATAATGGGTAAAATTAATAGAAATTTTTATACTATATTCTCAGTTACAGCTTTAACAGCAGCTTGAACTCTGTCATCAACGCAAAGTTTTTGAAGAATGCTGCATACGTGAGCTTTTGCTGTATGAACGCTGACAAAAAGTTCTTTTGCAATTTCAGTATTGCTCATTCCTTTTACAACTAAAGCAAGGACTTCATATTCTCTTGCGGATAGTTTAGATTTAATATCTGTAGCTGTAGATGAATTATAATCTCTTCCTGATTCAGGCTTAGGGAATAATTTTAAAGCCGCTTTTGCAATGGCAGGATCAAGCCAGGTTGCTCCGTTACTTACATCTTTAATTATATTTACAAGAGTATTAGGCTCAATATCTTTCAAACAATAAGCATTAGCCCCGGAACCAAGAGCAGCAAGAACTTCTTCATCTCTATCATGAGATGTCAAAATTATTACTTTAATATTTTCATCAAATGATTTTATTTGCTGTGTAGCTTCAATTCCATTCATATCAGGCAATCCAAGATCCATAAGGACAATGTCAGGCTTAATTTCTTTTACAATTTTTAATCCTTCCTCAGCATTTTCTGACTCGCCTGCTATATTGATTCCTTCATATTCGTTAAGCGTAGACCTTAAGCCAATTCTCGTTAATTTATAATCCTCAATCAGGACTATTTCAATAATTTTTGTTTTAATCAAGCTGATCTCTCTCTTTCTTTGAAGATTATTGTGAATATTATGCGAACTTTTTCAGCATAACACTGTATTAATGAAATAGATATTAGACATGAGAAAAACTACCCACGTGACTTAGGTAATAGAATAATAAAATTTATAAATTACATTATAAATATTTCGATTAAAAACAAAACCCTATGCAATTAAGCTGATTTTGTCAGTATAATAGTAAGACTCAGATTAGTTTTATCTATTGAAAACAGATTAATCAGATAAAAAATCGCCTTCAAATTAAGATGGCGGTTTATGTAGATTCTGGCAGAAGACTTTCGAACTTTTTACTTTCTCTGATTTTAAAAATAATTTAATTTTTGGAATATTTTAAACAATTTTTTCATTCAAGTGTTTTTATATAGTAGACCGATAGTTAGGATAGAGATGTATATAAATGCAAGTAATTAGAAATTCTTATAATAATAATAATGTAGCTTTCGAAAAAAAGAATTCTAAAAGAAATATTGGAAAAAGAGGCTATACTAAAGAGGAAAAAGATTTAAGATATGAAATAAAAGTTGCCGCATTACGGTATCGATGGAAGG
This sequence comes from Candidatus Gastranaerophilales bacterium, assembly GCA_028689995.1. Taxonomy (GTDB): domain Bacteria; phylum Cyanobacteriota; class Vampirovibrionia; order Gastranaerophilales; family UBA9579; genus JAQVCB01. The sequence goes on along the minus strand of JAQVCB010000045.1, from coordinate 9,491 downwards.
ATGTTTATACAGGCAGACGCTTTACAAAAACTAATCCACCCACAGTTGAGCATTTGATACCACATTCTCTCAGAAAAGTTTGTACAATGGGAGAAGGTTTTCAGATAAATGGACTGGGTAATCTTTTCCCTGCGGGTGCATAGGCAATGTTCAAAGAGGTGATGAAAGATTCGCTGCAGTAGTTTTGAAACAGCCTGCTATTTTAAACAGATTATTAACTGAAATGAGCAATTATGGAAAAATTAAGTCACAATTAATTGATGGTAAAGAGTGGGTAGAAAAACTTACAACAATATGTTAAAGGAATTGGAAGGCATATATAGCGATTTATCTACTCGTAAAATCAGCTTTATAAAAAAAATATGATTTATCGGCCTTATTTTGATAAGTCTGGGCTTTTATAGTGAAGTCTGGCTTATGAGTTTTAAACTTTTCTTCTGTAAGTTTTTGTACAGATAATTTTGAATTATTTTCTAATTCTTCTCTATTTTACTTTATTATGTTAAAACTGTATTTGTTAGCTACTGGATTATGTTTAATAGAATAAAGAAGAAGGAGATAGGATGTATGAAAAATTATAAACTTGTATTTTGTTTTTTGATGATTCTAACAATGGTTCATTTGCCAAATAGCAATGCATCTTATGGTCAGGATTATGGTCCTGCTATGAACGAAGGACAATTGAGAGAGAAATACTATGGTGCTGACAGAAACCTTATGAAATGTGCTAATGGTTCTTCAGATTGTTCTTCTAAACGTGTAGAAGATCTTAAGGCAGCGCGTTCAGCCGCTCAAAACGGACTATCTATTCATTATAACTATAAATATGTCGGAGGCGAATTTATCAAAAAACCTCGAGATTAGAACTATAATCTATTATAGCGAGTTATAACATTCCGAAAAATAAACAACAACATGTGATAGATATTACAAAAGATAAAAGCCCCTACTTGCTATGGTATGGGCTTTTATGGTGGAGACTGGCATACGAGTTTCGAACTTTTATTATGAAAGACTTGAATTACATATCATAGTGTGATAATATATCTATATGATAATAAGTTTTAAATGTAAAGAAACAGAAAAAATTTTCGATAAAGAATTATCTAAAAAGTTTTCTAAAGACATTTCAAAAATTGCAAAAAGAAAACTGGATATGCTTAATGCTGCATATAAAGAGCAGGATTTAATTGTTCCTCCATCAAACAGGTTTGAAAAACTAAAAGGCGATTTAAAAGATTATTACAGTATAAGAATAAACGATCAATACAGAATTATTTTTAAATTTATTAACGGAAATGCAGAAGAAGTACAAATAATTGATTATCATTAATGAGGTGAAATTATGAAAATAAGACCCTATACCCATCCGGGAATAATATTAAAGGAAGAATTTGCAAAACCTCTTGAACTCACTCAGGAAAGAATGGCAAAGGATCTAAAAATTGGGATTAAGACACTAAGTGAACTCTATAATGAAAAAAGAGGAATAAGTCCTTTAATGGCCTTGAAATTAGCAAATTATTTTGGCACAACACCTGAATTTTGGATGAATTTGCAATCACAGTATGATTTATATAAAACTTACTTAAAAGAAAAAGATTCAGTCGATAAAATCCCTAAAGTTGCATAATTTTTATGATTAAAACGAACAAACGATAAAATTGCGCAGGGTGGGACACCATCCCACCGATATATAAAACAAGAATAAATGATAAAAGCCTCGAACTGCACCTGGCTACAATCTTTGTCATGTATGAAAGATCGTTAGCCTGAGTTCGTGCGTAGCACTGGGCTTTTATGGTGAAGACTGGCATTCGAGTTTCGAACTTTTCTTCTACAAAATGTTGCATAAAAATTTCTAAATGGAGCAGAGTTTTATTTCCTGCTTATAATTTAGATTTTGTTGGGTCAGCTGACCCAACCTACGGACTGAAATAGGTCAGAGAAGATTCATTGATCACCCCTCTTGTTGCATCTTCCGGTGAAATATCGCATAGATATTGAAGATAAAGATTTTCTCTTAATTGTTCTGTTACCTCAACATCGCTCCATTTTTTTAGGTGTTTTGCTATCAGCAATCCTACTTTTAATCTTGTAGATATTGTTGATCTTCCGTTATTTGAACAATAAAACTTCTTTAATTCTCCAAGTACTTTATCCCAGTTGAAATTATCTGCTATTTTTACAAAAAGATGATTTTTGTCCATTTCAACTTTCAGCCAGAAAGCATCCTGGAAATTTCTCTGCAATCTTTCCCCGTTATACATCTACTGAAATTCTCCTCTTAAAACTCAATAAAAATGCAAGGTTTCTGACTTAATTATCTCAAATTCCTTGCATTTTGTACATGTTTTGTTATTAAGTTTTAACCTATTTCTGCATTTTAATCTCGACTTTTTCAGTAAGAACTAAATAGCGTTTTTTACAAAATCAGTTTAAATCAAAGTAAAAATGATCCAATAGGAAAAGAGTATTTTGAAAAAAAGATTAAAGAAGGCAAAACTCCAAGACATGCTCGCAAATGCCTTGCTAGACAGCTTGTTAATATTGTTTGGAAAATTTTAAAAGATTAATATTTTTTTAAAATCGATAGAAATATCTCTACGGACTATGGATACTTGGTTTGGAAAATCCTTAAAGATTAAGCTTTTTTAATAATCGGTAGAAATATCTAACCTACAAAGCTAAAAGAACAACAGGGAATTATTTAATAATCAATGTGAATTTACAATGATTATTTGATGGTAATTGTATTTTCTATGTAATTGTTCCCTAACTCTTTTATAATTGCATTTTTTATATTTTCTTTTCGCTTATTGTAAAAATTTTCAAAATCTGCAAAATCATAACTCATGGAATCATCAATAAATTTATCTTTAAAAGCTATATGGGTTTTTCTCCACTCAATTAAACTAGTGTCATTTTTAGATTGATTTTCAGTCTCTTCCAATATATGAAGATTAGGAATAGAATTTCTTTTATTAAACCAATCTTTTCCTTGTTGTTCTAATTCTTTTTCATTAAACCTCGCAACGGGATGTAAATGATCCTGATGAAAATTGATTTGTTCAAATTTCTTTTCTGGATATAAAAAAGTTAATATCATTAATGAATATGCATCTTTTTTATTCCTGATTAAAATTTCTTCCAACCCTTCATTTGTAATTTCAAACTCTTTTTTGTGTTTATTAATTAAATAGTCAAAAGAATTTGTTTCAGTCAAGCTTTTTTTTAAGTTGTCAATCACACTATTGGATGCTCTACCAAATATTTGATTAATTAGCGCTATTGTTATGTAGTTACGAATTTGTGATTTTGATATCTCACTCTTTATATCGCCACCATTATAAATATAACAAGAGATTGGAATTGTAGCCAAGTAAGATGTCATTGTTGAATCTGTAAAGCCAAAACTTTTCAATAAATTTATCATATTTTCAATGGCTATTTTTATATTATCCCATTTTTCTTTGATTTCTTTTACAACCTTTGCATTAAAGCTTTTAACTTCTACTTTAGCGGGTTGTCCAATGAGACATAATGCAGTTCTTACTATTAAATCAATATTGAATTTAAATTTTTTATCTCCATTCAATTCTTCTACAAAATTATCAAAAATACTCCTTGCTTCTTCCCAATGAACAACAATAGTTGACATCAATAAATCTGTTTTAGATAGTACTGTTCCACCGCTATTAACCCTTACAAATATATCTAATACTTCATCAAGTTCTTTGTTTTCAACATTAAAAAAATTAATTATTTTTTTATCGGCACTTATAACATCAAATAATTTTCTTAAATTACGACGTATTATCTTTGCTTTTGACTGTAACTCGGGTGTTTCTTCTACGATTGCATCTGCTTTTTCGTTTGCTTGTTCTATGTCATTAAAAGTTAAAATTGCTCTAACTTCAAACCAATATTCATTTTTCTTTTTTGCTTCTATTTCTTCTTTTGATAAAAAATCAAGTTTATAAGTGAGCTCAGCATCTTCTATTTGTTCATTATTAATTTCATGTGTCAAATCAATGAAAAGTTTTCGTTCTCTGGCATATCGCTCGCGACTTTTTTTAAATTTATATGTACCTTGTAGTGCTAAATATAAAGATGATAATCTTTGTTGCCCATCTAAAACTCCGTAATACCCTTCTTTATTTTCTAATTGTGGAAATGGCGCAAGAGCATTATGTTTATTACTTTCTTCGTCGTAGTGATTTAAAAATTCATAAAAAGAATAAGCATTTATATTTTTAACTTCTTCTAGGTTCCAAAATAAAAAAGTTCCTATTGGATATCCTCTTAAAATAGAATCAAAAAGTTCTATTATTTGCTCAGCTTTCCATACAAATTTTCTTTGTAAAGCTGGTAAAAACATTTTACCTTCATTTATGCGTCTTATAGTTTCATAAATTGACCAATCATTATACCCACTCATTTTAGCCTCGTTTCTCAAATTTTTATCTTTGAGTATAACATAAAAAACAATAATTGATAATAAATTTAATCAATATGTATACATGCATTTGAGAAATTAACTTATAATCGTTTTTTAGGTTGGAATTTCCATGCTACAATCGCTTTTGGGAATAAACGCTCTTTTAGATAATTAAAATAAAGATAGTTAGGTAGGGTGCGCAGTGCGCACCGCTTTTAGCTAATATAAAAGCCCCGACTTATTCAGTCTGGGCTTTTATGGTGGAGACGGAGAGATTCGAACTCTCGTCCAAAACGCATGTTAGCAAACATCTACGAGCGTAGGTCATTAATTGTTTCATTCTGGCAAGGTTAACAACCGGAAACCTAAGCCAAAACTAAGCATTTAACCGTGCCCGGTTTTGAGAGTGTCTTAGTTCAGCTTACTCTCATACGCTGAACGCATCCGATTAAATTGACCGAATAACCCAATCGGTAAGAGCTATCCAGTGCCCTTAAGGACTAAGCTGCTAAAGCTGCTCTCTGTCCAAAGTTAAGGGTAACAACATTATCGTTGCCATTTATTATTTTTTGCGCGTTGATAACGGAGAACTGCCCTCCGGCTCGCAGCCTACCCACATCAATCGCCCTGTCAAATCCAAAACGTCCCCATGTGAGATATGCTGTTTTAATTTTAAATTGCCGATGGTCGGATTCGAACCGACACGGGTGTGACCCCGGTTGATTTTGAGTCAACTGCGTCTACCATTTCGCCACATCGGCATGTATAATTCGTTCTAGCAGGCATCGGATGATTTTTAGCATTCGTTTCCTGCTTCGTTATTTTATCAAAATAACTTTCAAATTACCATACATGGTCAAAACATTTCAGTATTTTATAAAATTCATCAGCAATAATTATTATTAAAGACATTTTAAAGCCTAAAAAAGTTCCTCATACCTAAAATCCAGAAAAATAAAAACAATTTTAAAATTGAGACCGTTGCATAAGTATAATTTTTGTTAAAAAGTTAAAATTTACAAAGGGTTTTAAGATTTAAATAATCAATATTTATAATAATTTAACCATTTTAATTAAAATACAAATCCTATGATTTAGCATGGTCATTACGGAAATATTACAGAAGAAAATTTCAATTTTGTTGGGTCAACGTGACTCAACCTACAGACTATAGACTATATTTTAAATAAAATTCCCTTAAAAATAACAGGGAATTATTAGGGAAATATAATTATTTCTTCTTAAAATTTCTTATTTGTTTATGGATATTTTTCCATTTCTCCTTTTCAATCTGTGATGCTTTCTGGTTTTGCTTCTTAGACAAAAAAGTAAGTTCATTTTTCATTTTTACATAACTTTCATACCTGTTTTTATCTAATAAACCTTTAGAAATAGCTGCTTTTACTGCACATCCCGGTTCAGAATCATGTTTACAATTGCTGTAACGGCAATTTTCAGCAAGATTTTCTATATCATCAAAATATTGATTCAAGCCATCATCGACATCCCATAACTGAAGTTCTCTCATTCCGGGAGTATCAATAATTAAACCTCCGTCAGGTAAAACATAAAGCTGTCTGTTTGTAGTCGTATGCATACCCTTATCAATATTCTTGCGAAGTTCTCCTGTAATTAACAGGTCTTCTCCTATTAGTTTATTAATCAGAGTTGATTTTCCAACACCTGAAGAACCTATTAAAGCTACAGTACTTCCTGCTGAAAGATATTGCCTGAGAACATCTATTCCTTGATTTAACACATTACTTATAATGTGTATTCGTGTGCCAAAAGCAATAGATTCTACCTGATAAAGAATTTCATCCAAATCATTGTATAAGTCTGATTTGGTAAGGATAATAACAGGGTTGGCTCCGTTGTTCCATACCATAGTTAAATACCGTTCGATTCTTCTTGGGTTAAAATCATAATTCAGCGAACTTACTATGAATACAGTATCAATATTGGCTGCTAATATTTGCTCTTGTGTTATATTACCGGCTGTTTTGCGAGAAAATTTGCTTTTTCTTGGCAAAGTATGCTGAATTACAGCTTTATTTTCGTTTTCAACTTTTTTAAAAACAACCCAGTCCCCAACAGCAGGCAAATCTTCTCTACTATTACTGCTGTTTCTTAATTTTCCGCTTATGAGAGCTGTTAGTTCTCCATATTCAGAAAATAGCTTGTAACTGATTTTATTTTCACAACAAATTCTGCCAATATCTAATCCTTGTTGATCAATTGCGTTTAAATACTTTTCAAAAAAAGTATTCCAGCCTAAATTATTTAAATCCATTGTTAAGATTCCTCTTTTTACTATCTACAAAATAGTCGCAGAAGAATCACTTTTTTGATAATCGATTCTGCGACTGATTAAAAAGCAGAATCTGTAACAATATCCGTTTTGTACACAAAAATACCTTTTTGTTTTATAACTATATTCTCATTATAATTGTTTTTATAATTTTTGCAAGCCTTTCAGCTATAACTGAAAATAATGGATTTTTCTGCTAATTCCAGTTATGGAGGGTTGTTTTAACCCACCATCAAAAATAAAACTCTTGCTTACTTTTTTAATCATACTGACATTATTTATGTCAATAAACAAAGTCAAAAATCACACAAAATGCAAAAAGCCTGAAAATCAAGCTCTGAAATAAAGTTTGGGCAATGCGGGATTCGAACCTGCGACCCCTTGAATGTCATTTTTTATATAATTAATGTTTAAGAAACTCAATAAAATCAATGTTTTTGATTATTTCGATTAAAATAAGAAACCTATGATTCTTGATGGTCATTACACAAATATTATACAAGGATTCTTTCAGAGTCTTGCCGGGTATTATTACAACAAAGATGCAACAAGAAATGCTTAAACTTCAATCTGTTTTATCAATGACTGGACTTTTTCTTTAAGAACAGGTATATCTCTTTCAATAATTCTTGAAACTATATCCATATCTACATTTGAGTATTGATGAACAAGTATATTTCTGAATGCAATTATTTCTACCCAATTTATATCATTATATTTTTCTCTAAATTCTGTGGTAAGTGCTCTCGAAGCTTCACCAATAATTTGAAGGAAATGAACAATTCCTGCTTGTTCAAGTTCATTTAACTGGTTTAATTTTCTATTCTCGGTATACTTTTGAATATTTTCAATAGAATCCCACATATCATAAAGTCTGTCTAAATCTCTGTTCATATAGCTTTTGCTTCGCTTAATACTTTGTCTTTTATTCTGGGTTTCAAACTTTTCTCCGTAACTATATCAACCTTTTTACCTAAAAGATTTTCAAGATCGACTATTAAACCTCCGGGAAAGAAAAAAGAAGTATTCTCTCCAACTTCAATAATAAAATCTATATCGCTTGATTCTGTTGCTTCATTACGAGCAACTGATCCAAAAACTCTTATATTATATGCACCATGTTTAGCAGCAATGCTGATTATCTCATCACGTTTATTTTTTAAGAGTTCATACATGTTCATTTTTAATAAATCCTGATTGTTTACTTATTAAGTAGATATTGTTTGAATTATATTACATTTTACCCATTAATGAAATACACAAATTAAATAATAAAAATCCCGACTAAAAAGTCGGGATTTTTATGGTGGACATTGCAGTCTTAACAGCATTATTCTCTTTTTATTCTCAAAACAACAGGGAATTTACAGGGAATTTTGTAAAAATTTCGGTTTTATGCCAATTTTTTATGCCGCTATAACTGGATTTTAGTTCCAATTTCCCTAAAAAATTATCAGTGAATTATTTTTGAGTAAAGGGAATTTTTTCTGCAAATTCATATAAAACGGGAAGAAGTGAATTTTGCTTCTCCCTGTTTCTTGCTTTATATATGCTGTTGGTTTGACATTTTGGAATGTGTCTAGTTATTTAGCGAATGGGTAAGTTAGATGGATTTAAATTATGAAATTATAGGTAAGAAAATTAAAGAAATCAGGCAGCAGAAACATTTAACGCAAGAAAAATTAGCTGAAATGTGCAATTTGTCGGCTTCATATATAAGTTATATTGAATCAGCAAAAAAGAAGAAAGCCAGTTTGGAATCTTTGGTGAAATTAGCAAATAATCTGGGAGTTACAGTAGATACATTTTTGAATGAATATCAAAAGAATGACACCAATGAGTACGAATCAGCTTTAATGCGCTTATTTGAAAATTGTAACAGTAACGAAAAACGGATGATTTTTAAAATTGCCGTATCTATTAAAGAAATCCTTCTGGATAATAATTGACTTGAACACTGGTCAAGTTTTCTTGACTTCTGGTTTATGTTCTTTTGATTTTTTGTTTTTTATACTCTCAGAATGGGTAAAGACAGAAAAATGAATGCAGATAAAGGTCAAATGAACGATTCCGAAATTAAAAAAGAAAAAATACGAAATAAATATAAAGGTATCAATCTTGATGAATTGGATATAATTCCTGCTGTCCCGCAGGTAAGTTTATATGAAGACAAAAAAGAAAAACGTGTGGCTGTTTATGTACGTGTTTCAACAGATGATCCCAAGCAAACTTCTTCTTATGAATTACAAAAAAATCATTATGTAGATCTTGTTAGCAGGCATATAGGCTGGAAACTTGCAGACATATACGCAGATGAAGGTATCACAGGAACATCGCTCAACCATAGAGATTCTTTTATCAGGATGATAAATGACTGCAGGGCAGGAAAAATTGATTTAATTGTTACAAAAACTGTGGCTCGATTTGCCCGTAATGTGCTTGATTGCATTGGTTATGTAAGAGAATTACAACAATTGCAGCCTCCTGTTGGAATTTTATTTGAAGCAGAAAATATCTATACACTAGACAGCAATAGTGAGATGATTCTGGTAATTATGGCTACTTTAGCACAGGAAGAGTCGCACAATAAAAGCGAAGTTATGAATGCTTCTATTGAAATGCGCTTTAAAAGAGGAATCTTTTTAACTCCATCCCTGCTTGGTTATGATAGAGATGATGATGGCAATCTTATTCTAAATCAAGAAGAAGCAAAAACTATCCGCCTTGTTTTCTTTATGT
>JAQVCB010000044.1 GCA_028689995.1 Candidatus Gastranaerophilales bacterium | reverse complement strand
TTCATTATATGCTTCGCCAAAAATTTCAAGTGTTTTATTTTTTGGAGTTGCAGTAAATGCAAAATAGCTGGCATTATTAAGCATTTTCCTTGATTCCATAATTCTGTTTATTTCATCTTCAGGCGTTTCTTCCTCTTCAACTGTTTGCTCTGAAAGTGCCATATGCATTTTGGCGGCGGTTTTACCGCCTTGGCTTGAATGAGCCTCGTCGATTATTATTGCAAACTTGTTGCCTCTGTGTTCGTTGCCAATTTCATCCAGAACATAGGGGAATTTTTGAACGGTAGTAATAATAATTTTCTTGCCGCTTTGAATAAATTTCCTCAAATCGCCTGAATTTTGAGTATCGCCAACGATAGAACCAACTTGTGCAAATTGTTTTACTGTATCTTTAATCTGTTTATCAAGGATTCGTCTGTCAGTAACAACTATTACTGAATCAAAAATAGGAGTGCTGTCTTTTTCCAGCCCTACAAGCTGATGAGATACCCAAGCAATGGAATTACTCTTTCCACTGCCTGCTGAATGTTGTACAAGGTATCTTTTTCCGGCTCCGACTGATTGAGCATTAGCCAAAAGCTTTCTTACAACATCGAGCTGGTGATAACGAGGGAAAATTTGTTTTGATTTTTTACGCCCTTTACTGTCTTTTTCGTGAACAATCTGAGCATAATTTTCAATGATATTGGTTAAACTATCTTTTGACAGTATTTCTTTCCACAAATAATCTGTTTTTAAGCCGTTTGGGTTAACTGGATTGCCTGCTCCATCATTCCAGCCTTTATTGAAAGGTAAAAACCAAGATTGACTGTCTTTAAGATGAGTACACATCGCAACTTCATGATCATCAACTGCAAAATGGACCATACAGCGACCAAACTGAAAAAGAAGCTCTCTTGAATCTCTATCTCTTTTATATTGCTGAATTGCATCATCAACAGTTTGTTTCGTAAGAGAATTTTTAAGTTCAAATGTAGAAATAGGTAGACCGTTTATAAATATAGCCATATCAAGAGAAAGCTTTGTTTCGTCTTTGCTGAAATGAAGTTGTCTTGTAACACTGAAAATGTTTGCCTGATAAAGATCTTGATATTTATCATTTTTTTTCGAAGGAGCACCATAAAATAAATAAATTTCACTACAAGGGCCTTCTTTAATACCATTTCTAAGGACATGAATAATACCGTTTTTAGCAATTTCACCTTGTAATCGGTTTAAAAACTTTAATCTTTTGGGGCCTTCTTCTTGTATTCCTAGAGTTTCTATTACATCAGGTTGAGTTTTTTGCAAGAAAGAAAAAAGCTTATTGAGGTCAACGGCGTAATCCCTGTCAAAGTCTTTTGAATCTCCTCTTTCATAACCTGCTTCGTTAACAAGAGATTCTACAATAAGGGTTTCTAGTCCTTTTTCGCTTGTATCTGTATTACGCATACTCAACCTCTATATTTTCTGTATCTTCCAAATTTTCTGATTCATCAATATTTTCAAGTTCTTCTTCAATGTCAGTTATTTCTAAATCCATTTCATTAACAGGAATATCTCTGACATCAATTTTTCCTGTAACAACATCTGAAATGAGCCTTGTGCAATATTCTTGGAGAAGTTCTATTTCCCAAATTGTTCTTGAGATTATTATGTTAATTTTATTAATCTCCAAATTAATAAAATTAACAATTTCTTTTTGCTCAATTAAATCAGGAAGAAGCATAATTAAATTTTTTGTTTCTTCCTGATTGATTATTGGTAATGTAGTTGATTTGCCACAAGATATAATATAATTACTATTAGCTCTAAGATAATATACAAGAAATTCTGGAACTAATTTGTCAGTTAAAACAATTCCGTTAATTTGTTGATTACAACTGACTTCAGTTTTAGTTATTGAAGCTTTACCTATAGAACCAATTCCAACCATCATTACAGTTCCAGGAGGAAATTTTTGTACTAATCTCTTTCCTAATTCTGATAATTGTCGGGCTGAGTTAACTAAATATATATCATCCTTAAAATCTCCAGGAGTATACCAATTAAAACCTTCTTCAGAATAATATTTCTCATCGACCCCAGCTGGAGTTCCTCCGGTTTTTACATATTTACATACTCGTCTTAACTTACAAATCTCCCAATGTTTTGGAATATCTCCCAGCCAATCCACACCTGAAGATTTAAATGCCACATTTGGATCAAGTCCTTTTGTTACAGCGTAATTTATTATTCCCTGCTTTTGCTCGTTTAATAATTTGATTAGTTTTTTCTTATTTCTAATAAACTGTTTAATTTGTTTTTCTTTTAATTTAATAAAATCGACAATTTTATTTTGTTCCTTTAAAGAAGGATAAGGAGCCGGGATTCTCTTAAAATTATCAAAATAAAGTCTGTTTCTTTCATACATAATTCCGTATGAATACCAATCAAATATAACTTTATAAAGAGGCGTTTTATACAAATATTGATAGAACCAGGGATTCATGGGCAAACGTGGCTTACCTACTGCATAAGCAGGACTTAGTATTCCATCATATTTAGATATTCCTATTGAACCCATAAATGCATTCATAAGATTGTATCCTAATTGACCACTTTTAATTTTCTTATAAAGAGAACGATCTTCCGAAGCTCTGGTTTTTCTACCACTGTCAGATTGTTTAATAATCCCTCGATCCATCATAATAGATAGTAATTCAAGCTCAGGATGTCCTGTGTCAACAACTTCTTGAAACAAATAACCGCTACGAATAACTGACCATTGATCCGGAATTTTTGCTAACCAAGGCAAATCAGTTTCTTTATATTCATCATAGGGCTTATATTTCTTCATTTACTTCGCCCCCACGATTTCTTCAAGAAGTCCGTCTGTTTCTTTTTCTATATTAAAAATATCAGTTTCAATTTCTTCAAGAGTTCTTAATGGCAAAGGCTTATAAAAATATCTTGTAAAAGATAATTCATAACCTATTTGTATCTTAGAATAATCAATCCAGGCATCAGAAACATAAGGCAACACTTCTCTTTTAAAGAAAGCCTCAACTCCACCTTCTTCAGGTAAAGGCACTTGTTCAGAATCCCTTAAGCTTGTATCTGGCTCGTATTCCACAATGGATTTTTTGCCGTTTATTTCAACTTCGTATAAGCCTCTTAGTTCATCAGCTTCAATCTTACCTGCTTTGTGAATTTTCTTTATAACTTTTTCTGCATTTTCATCTATTAAAGCAAGTTCATTTTGCAGTAATTTAATACGTTTTGAAGGAAGATTTACTTTATTTTCTTGTGCTGCTTTATTTACAATATCCATAAAATAGTTAAAATTCATTATTGGTTCAGAACCTAATTTTGGAGCAATTTTTTCTATTAGAGTTGCAAGTGGTTCTTCTTTTGCTTTAATACATGCCTGTCTAAACTTTTTAAGATTGTTTTCAGTAAGTTCGATTCTTAGCCTTAAAGGACGCTCAACTGTAATTTTCCAGTAGCCGAATTCTTTATTAGGGAATATTTTAGATTGTTCTGTTTCTTCAAAATTAATCATTAAATCGCAAATTTGCTTTATATGATCACTTGAAAGTTCACAGTTTTTCTTTCCAAGGTTCTTGCGTAATGGCACATACCATTTTGAAGCATCAATTAATTGAATTTTGCCTTTTTTGTTTTCAGATTTTCTATTAGTTAGAACCCAAATATAAGTTGCAATACCTGTATTATAAAAAGTGTTTTCAGGAAGAGCGATTATCGCTTCCAACCAGTCATTTTCTATAATCCATCTACGAATATTACTTTCTCCCTGTCCTGCATCACCTGTAAACAAAGATGAGCCGTTATGAACTTCCGCAATACGACTGCCAAGTTTTGTATTGTGTTTCATTTTACTGAGTTTATTAACAAGAAATAGGAGCTGAGCATCACTTGAACGAGGAATCATTTTATACTCTGGGTCTCCAGCGTACTCTATTACAAAACGGTGGTCAGACATTTCTCCCTTACCGCCCATTCTCTCTTGATCTGTTTTCCAGCTTTTTCCATAAGGAGGATTTGAAAGCATAAAGTCAAATTCAAGGGACGGAAATGCATCGTTTGAAAGGGTTGAACCAAATTTAACATTATTAGCTTCTTCACCCTCTCCTTTAAGTAAAATATCAGCCTTACTAATCGCCCATGTTTCAGGATTAATTTCCTGTCCATAAAGGTGAACAGAAACTTCTTTACCTTTTTGTTTTGCTAGATTAACTAAAGTTTCTTCTGCAAGGGTAAGCATTCCACCTGTACCGCAAGCTCCGTCATAAAGCAGATAAGTACCTGATTCAATTTTATCTGCAATAGGGAAGAATATAAGGTTTGCCATCAGCTTTACAACATCACGTGGTGTAAAGTGCTCTCCGGCTTCCTCATTATTTTCTTCGTTAAAACGACGAATTAATTCTTCAAAAACTGTACCCATTGCATGATTGTCAAGAGCAGGTACTCTCTCTTTTCCCTCTTGATCAAGCACAGCGTTTGGACTGAGGTTGATGTTATTATCAAGGAATTTTTCAATTAAAAATCCTAATGCATCAGCATCTACAAGGGTTTTTATTTGATCTCTGAATTTAAATTTTTCAAGTATTTCCTGCACGTTTTCTGAAAAACCATCAAGATAAGCTTCAAAGTCAGCTTTTAGTTGCTGCTGTTTAGCTCTTGATTTTAAGTCACGTAATAAGAATGGAGAATTATTGTAAAAAGCCTGCCCTGAAGCCTGACAAAGTTGTTGTTGCTGGTTTACTATGCCAGCTTCATCCAAGAACTTTTTTCTTTCCAAGACGATTTCTTTAGTTGGTTCAAGCACAGCATCAAGCCTGCGAATAACTGTCATAGGAAGAATAACGTCTCTGTATTTACCTCTTACATAAACATCTCTGAGCACATCATCAGCTATTCCCCATATAAAATTAGCTATCCAGTTTAATTGTGTGCTTTCCATTCTATTCTCCAATTCTCGTTGATTTAATAAAACTATGTTAAGTATTTTACAACAATGCTATGTCATATACGGACATTTTCATAATATTGCACATTATTTTTACAATTATTCTATCAAGGAAATGGATTAACAGATATATTTTGTAAAGAAAAAGCATTTCTACGACCATAATAGACATGCACTTTTATTATAATTTAATTTAAATTTGAAAATATATCATGTTTTAAATATTGTGAATACATAAAACAGTGAAATGTGAGTGGTAAATTATGAATGATTTTTGGTTTGGAAGTATAACTATTGGTACGTTTGAAATACCCAATATAGTTTTATCCTGTATTATAGTTGCAATTGCAACATTTTCTTGGTCAACATATTATTTAAAAAACAGGTCTACTGAATTAAAAAGAAGTCTAAAAAATGTCCTTCATCGATTAAATGATTATCTTTCTGAAATTACACCTCAAGAAAAAGAAGATATAAAAGATGTTTTTGAAAAAGAAAAATTTAGTGGAAAAACATATCTAAGAGACATATGGCAAGAATTTGAAGAAACACTTGAAGTTTTAAAAGATGCCTCCGGTAAAACTATTGTTTATAATACCATTCAAGCAGAACACTTTTTTAATAGAAACACGGTTATTAAACCAAACATTAAATTAGACATACTAAATGCTGTTCCGGGTATATTAACAAGCATTGGTCTTTTAGGAACTTTTATTGCTATATTATTTGGTTTATATCATGTTAAAGTTCAAGTTGGTGGTGCTGTTACAGGGATTGATGGATTAATAAATGGTTTATCAGGTAAGTTTTTATCATCTATTGTAGCTTTAACTCTATCTATTATCTTCACAGTTATTGAAAGATGGGAGGGTGGTGAATTAGATAGAAGTAGTGTAGCTATTTATAATAAATTAAATAAAATATTTCCAAGAAAATCAACTGAAAAAGTATTATTGCAAATATTAAGACATTCCGAGGAGCAATCTGCAGCTCTCAAACATTTTAGTACTGATCTTTCGGGACATTTAAAAGAAAGTGTAAGAGAAGGTTTAGCACCAACACTTGAAAAATTAATTGAAGGTCTAAATGAGCTGAGAAAAGAAAAACAAGAAAGTTCAACTCAAGCAATATCCGGCATGGTTCAAGAATTTAAATCAGCCTTAATGGGTTCAGCATACTCTGAAATGGAAACACTTGCAGCTACAATGTCCAGCGTTTCAAGTACATTAAATAACTTTGATCAGACTAATAAAGCATTTGAAGAGCGAATACAAATAATGATGGAGAATCTTGATAACACAATTAGACATCAACAAGAACAAGCTGAAACTCAATTTGATAAATTTAAAGAAGTATTAGAGATTATCGATAACAAGTTTGCAACTTTCCGAGAAATTATCGAAAAAACTGAACAAGTTCATAAAGAATTTGATAGAGTTTCAGGTGAAATCGCATATGCAAGCGAAAACTTTGCAGAAGCTTCTGGATCATTTAAACAAATAAATGAAGCGGTTAAGCAATTAACAGATGTCTCAAGTGAATATCAAAATCAACTTTCAAGATCAGTAGAGGCTTGGGATGGTCATAAAAATACTGTAAAACAACTGGAAGAAAGCTTAAATAATATTTTAAACAATGTACATAATTCGCTTGTTAATTACTCAAATCAAACAAATAATAGCCTAAAAGACTATCTTAACCAATATGATGGACATATGGCTAATGTCAATAATAAGCTAGGAATAAGTATTACCGATCTGGAAGAAAAATTAGATAGCTTATCTGAAGTTTTTGAAAAAGGGTTTACTAATATCTCAAATGCAGTTCAAAATCAGATAGAAGCCCAAGTAAATTTAAATGAAGATAAAGAGGAAGAATTTATAAATGGCTGAAGATAATACTAGCTCATCTTTAAGCACCTCTATAACAGATTTAATGACATCGATTGCTGTTATTTTTATCTTATTATTAGTTGTTTATATAAATCACTCTTTTCAAGAAGTACAAAAAGGTAGTGCAAGCAGAAGAGAAAAAGTTTTAAAAGGTTTAACTTTATCAAACATTAAAGCTAAAAATGACAAAAATGACCCTTTGGCTATAGTTTTTGCAGTAAATGGAGACGAGCTTCAGTTTGATATTAATAAATATAATATAAAGTCAAAAGGACAAATTTACCTTAGACAGTTTACTCCTAAATTGATAAAATCTATTTGTAGCCCTGATTCAGTTAAAGATATTGAATCTGTTAATATTATTGGCTATACAGATTCTGATGGAAATGATGAACAAAATTTAGAACTAAGTCAAGGCAGAGCTTTAGAAGTTTTAAAATTTGCTTTAAATAAAACTGGGTTAAACCCACAAAAAAAAGAATGTTTATTAAGACTAAGTTCAACTAATGGTCGAGGAGAGAGGAATTTACTACCATTAGGAACCAGGGCTGGCAAAGAAAATAAAAGAATTAGTAGAAGAGTTGAATTTAAAATAAGAGTTAAATCTTATGAACAAATGAAGCAGTT
The DNA here is from genome assembly GCA_028689995.1 of Candidatus Gastranaerophilales bacterium. Classification (GTDB taxonomy): domain Bacteria; phylum Cyanobacteriota; class Vampirovibrionia; order Gastranaerophilales; family UBA9579; genus JAQVCB01. The sequence continues at coordinate 12,612 of JAQVCB010000044.1, read as the reverse complement.
AGAATTACCGGGAAAAGATAATGGCTAATTCATTTACTGAAGTTTTAAATAAGCTTAAAAGTATAAATGAAGCATTTGGAGCTGCTCCTTTCTTAGGTGATTTTGAATTAAATAAAAACAATGAAAAAATTTATAAGTTTAAAATACAATCAATAATTGATAAACCACTTGAAATATTTCCTTCTATTGATAAATCAAAGAGAGAACGGGCTTTAAGCAATTGGAAAAATTACTTAGAAACTGGTAATAAATCTATTTTTTCGAGTAGAGATTTTAATATACTTGTATTTGAGCCAAATGTCATTATTCAAAAAGAATTCCTGGATCTTGTAAAAACAGTAGAGAAATTATCATCTAAAACAATAAAAGGATTAGTATATGGCTATCAAGAGCTATGGACTGAACATATATTTTATGATGAGTTTCAGTCATTATTATTAAATTTATTTAAAAAACTTGAAACAAAAAACTCAATATTAAATCTTTGGAAACAAAATGTTCATAAAATAATCCTGTCAAATGCGCCCCAGACTCTTGCAGCAGAAATAGTTGAGAATAATTTAGACCTCAATATATTAAATACAAATTACTATTTAGATGCAAAAAATTCTCGTTTTAGTGAAGAAGTTTATAAATACATAATATTTAGCAAAGTTGAAGCAATTAAACAGACTGGCAATATCAATATTGAATCAATAGAATGGTTTAAAAAAATATTAAGGACTTACAATTTTTCGAAACAAGAAAGAAGCTATATATTATCTGTTTTAATATCTACAACGGAAAAGACACATTCAAAAGATAAAAATGAATTTAAAACATTATTAAAAGATTTTATATTAGAAGATATAGATTTCAAAGATCCACGCCATAACAAAGAAAAATGGAGCGAATTTGAAAAAGAAAAAAGTGAATATAACTGGTTAGCCAGAAAAATATTTATAAAATGGCTATCAGAAGAAGATATCGAACTCTTTTTTGATTGGTTAATTGATCACGATCCACACGGGCGGAAAAATTTCTGGTTACAATATGCAGGAATTATTGAAAATTCAGTCATGGTGGTTGGAAATGAAACTTATAATAATTATGAATATAGAGAAAAATTAAGTAAATTAAGAGCTAGTGGCAGAAATTATATAAGACTTAACGATTTAACAAATGCATTTATTCTTGAAATAAAAGGTTTAACTATTGTTGAGTTTAGTAAAGAAGGTAATGCTTGTTATATTTACGATAAAAATAAATTTCAATCTGTTATAAAATATAAAAATAATTATCTTAGAGATGAGTTAAAAGACAAGCTAATTGTTCAAGAGCGTGTATCTCACTATCCAGGCTGGCAAAGCAAACTTAGAAATTGGTTTGCAGTAAGAGGAATAAGACCATAATGACTGATAATAAGCAAAATATAATATATGATGAGTTAACACCTAATACTCAATTTATATTTGGACAAAATGAAGCTTGGCTACAAACAGAAAATGGTTTTCAGAAAGACCTGATAAAAATATCTGATAAAGAATTAAGACATGCCACAAAACTGGGGAAAATTTTAAATAAATGTTTATTTCAATTAGTTGAACAGGAAATTGCCTTTGTTGAAAATCAACAAATTAAAATTCCTTATGAAAATTTCAAATTTTTATACGATAGTGAGTCAGGATATAATTTGGAAGAATTTTTACCAAGTTATTGTCCATTTTCATTAGATATTAATAGTAAAAGAGATTTAGGTTCAGACGAATTTGAATATGACTATAAATTTTATTGGGGCACAAAAGAAATATATCCTCAAAGATATGGATGTTTTGTAAAACATAGAAGAATTTTTTATTATCTTGAACCAGACTTATTCTCTTTAATAGAAAAACTTGATAATTTTAATAATTTGCCAAAAGAAAACAAAAATAAAATCTTTAACTTGAAAGCTTTTGCAGATATTAAAGATTTAATTAAAAAAATTGATCTAAAAATTAATGATTCATATTTAGCTGAAGAAAATGTTATTCTTCCTGAAAAAATAAAATTTAATATAAAAGAAGATTCAGAAGGTAATATAACCGTAATACCTGAATTTGAAAATGTTCCAAATGAATCTTTTGAATCTCAATATACAAAATTAAGTGAAGCCCAAGACATATATGATACCGATATAAATAATACAAGATCAAGAGTTATCCTAGATGATGACATTAAAAAAGTTGCAGAAGTCTTAAAAAAAGATTTTTCAAGTATAAATGGCAATAAAAAGGATGAATTTATAACTGATCCTCGTAAAGCATTATCAGAACATAATATTAATCAAGATCTTATAGATCTTTCTGATTATGGAGAAAGAGTTAAGGGTATTGGAAATTATATTTTCAAACCTAAAATAGCATTTAGATCAAGCGGTGCTGGTTTCTTAGATGACATTGATAATATCGAGCCTGTAATTATAGCAGAAACAGGATCCGGTGAACCAATAGAACTCCCAATAAAAGATTATATTGAAAATATTGATAAAGCAATAAACAATGAAGAAACTGTAATTACAATTAATGTTGATAATAAAGAATATAAATTTCAAAGAACTCCTGCTATTGATGATTTTGTCAGGGATTATCAAAATATTAAAAGAAAAAGAGAAGAAACTGATACCCCAACTGAAGAAATGCCTAAGATAGTTAAAAAATATTTGTTGATACATGACAATGACGAAGAACAGAGTTATTCAGAATATATTAGCAGTAATGAAAATAAACTTCTTTCATTCTATCGCCCAGAATCATTAAATGAGTTAATTGCAACAAGAGATGGCGATAAACCATTAGAATTATTTGATTATCAAAAGCAAGGTATCGCATGGCTTCAAGCGATGTATGAAAAAAACTCACAAAAAGGTCTTTTATTAGCGGATGATATGGGTCTTGGGAAAACATTACAGGTTTTATCATTTTTGGCTTGGGTTATTGAAAGAGAATTTTCTGAAGCAGGTCCATATAAACCTATTTTAGTGGTTGCACCACCGATTTTGTTAGAAATTTGGCGTTCTGAAATAGAAAAATTCTTTAAAAATCAAGGTGCTATTTTTTCACCATTTACAATTTTACATGGTGAAATTTTGTCTGATTTTAAGAAAACAAATATAAAAGGTAAAGAATTAGATTATGCTGTCTCAACATTATGTTCAACTGCTTCGCAATGCTTAAAATGCGAATACTGTAATGATGTAGAAGGTTTTATTTCTTGCAGGATTAATAAACGTAGAATAGATGAACATAGACTAATTATCACAAATTACGAGACTGTTAAGAACTATCAGTATTCCCTTGCAAAAGTAAAATGGACTATTGTTGCACTTGATGAGGCTCAATACATTAAAGAACCAAATACCGCAAATACTCATGCAGTTAAAGCTTTATCAGGGAATGCGCAATATAAGTTAGCAATGACAGGTACTCCCGTTGAAAATAAATTATTAGACTTGTGGAGTATTATGGATTATGCGTATTCTGGATTATTACCGCCTCAAAAAGAATTTATAAAGAGATATGACATTGATTATAAAAAAACAGAAGAAGCAGAAAGATTTGAAAGGGCAAATGCTTTAAAACAAAAATTAAGATTGCAACCACTTGTTAATCTTAATGAAAAGCAAGTTATGCCATACTTAATAAGAAGAAATAAAGAAGAATATTTATCTGAAAAATTACCTAAAAAAATTGACGGCATTGAAATCACTTGTTATTTAACGCCTGAACAAGAACAGTTACATAAGCAAATAATTTTTGAGGCTAAAAATACAGAAGGCAAAAAACAACATTTGGCAGCTATTCAAAAATTAACAAAAATGTACCAGCATATAGATTTATTAAAAGATACAACTTTAGCTTCGAATGATGATTATGTAACAAGATCTCCTAAATTGCAGGCTGTTATAGAAAAATTGAAAATTATAAAAAGTAAAAATGAAAAAGTTTTAATCTTTGTTACATCAAGAAAAATGCAAGACATTTTAAAGGAAACCCTTGATAAAGAATTTAATTTAAACATAGGAATTATCAATGGCTCCATAAATAATAATATATCAGAGGCAGGTAAAAGTGTACGACTCAAATACATTGATGAATTTGAAAGCAAAAGTGGTTTCAATATTTTAATCTTATCACCACATGTAGCAGGAGTTGGACTTACAATACTTGGAGCAAATCACGTTATTCATTATGGAAGATGGTGGAATCCTGCTAAAGAAGCACAAGCAACTGATAGGGTATATAGAATTGGGCAGAAGAAAGAAGTTAGTGTTTATTATCCTATTTATAAAGGGCAAACAATTAATGAAACCTTTGATGAAAAATTGAATAAACTGCTCACTGCTAAAAAAGAATTGGCGAAAGACTTTTTATCGCCACTAGAAAGTCTTGATGTCTCTGCAGAAGAGTTATTTAATGAATTTAATGAGCAAGATATTGATTTATCTGATGCAAAACAACCAAATATGGATAAAAATCTAATAAAAGAACTAGATTCACTTTCTCATAACGATTTTAAGTTACTAATTGTAAGTTTATTTGAAAAACAGCAATATCAAGTAGCTTTAACTCCAAAAAGTCAAAATGAAGGAATTGATATTGTTGCAAGAAAAAATGACAGAATATCTTTAATAAAAATACCTAAAATAAATGAAGAGAATTTGGACTTTATAATAGATGAATACAGAAATAGTGTAGATTTTTATAAAAAATCATTTTTGACTAATTATCAAATCGAAAAAAATATAATAATCAACATTAAAACGTCTAAAGAGTTTATAAAACAGTGCAAAGATAATAATATAGCACTCTATGATAGAAACAGTTTGCCTAGTTTAATTAAATCAATAAAACTAACTTATAATGATTTATATTGTTGTGAACCTGAAATATTATGCTCTTTTTCTGAAATTCAAAAAATTTTGAATCAATAAAACAGCAAGGAATTGTATATGCGATATGAACGAGTTGAAGATATTTTAAAATTGGCACTTCTGATGCAGGCAAGTTATAAAGGCTTGTCACTTAATGATATTCAGGAACACTTTGAAGTATCTCGACGCACGGCAGAGAGAATGCGTGATGCGGTTATGCGTTTATTTCCTCAGCTAGAGGAAGTTGAAACAAATTCTAAAATTAAACGCTGGAAATTGAGAAATCATTCTTTAGCTCCTATGGTTACATTTACTCCGGAAGAACTTGCAGAACTCGAAAATACAAAGAAAAAACTAGAGGTTGATGGTTTAAAAAATAAAGCAGATACCATTGATGTAATTATTTCCAAAGTCAAAGTCTTAAACAAAAATGAAATGTCTAAAATAGAACCAGACCTTGAAGCTTTGCTTGAGGCAGAAGGTTATGCAATCAGGCAGTATCCAAGATTTAAAATAGATAAAGAAGTGTTAAGTCAAATAAGAGAAGCCCTAAAAGCTTTTAAAATTCTTGAGATTAAATATGAAAAAGCAAATAAAGAACTTCAAAAATGCCAAATCCATCCTTATGGATTTATTTATGGAGAGAAACATTTTCTTGTTGCATATAATCGAGATAGGCATGGAATTAGACTTTATAATCTGTCAAAAATTAAAAACATAAAAACAATTGATGAATATTTTGAAAGAGATGAAAACTTTAATTTGAGTGATTATTCCCGAAATTCATTCGGAGTTTATCAGGAAGATCCTTTCAATGTTGTCCTTCAATTTGATAAGTCAGTTGCAGAAGACGTAAAAAACTTTCATTTTCATCCGACTCAAAAAGTTAAAGAACAGAAAGATGGCAGTGTAAAAGTAGAGTTTACAGCAGGCGGAAGCCTTGCGATATGCTGGCATTTATTTAAATGGGGCAACTCCGTCAAAATAGTTAAACCTGCAAGTCTAAAAAAGATGTATAAAACCCTTTTAAAGGAAGCTGAAGAAGGCTTAACGATCAAATAAAAATAAGGCAAATGTTCCTATTATAAAGAATAAAGCAGATAAACCTGCGCTAAAGGTTAATATAGGGCAGGGTAGTCCTTGCAAAAATGGAATGAATCCTTTTATTGCTTTTAAAGTCAAATAAACAAGAGAAGTAAAAGTAGAAAATATTGCTGCTGACATTAGTAGAGAAAAAATACATCCTTTTAATCTTGATTTCATAAGCATCCTTTTCGATTAATTTAAAACACGCATTAAAGTTTGTATTAACAAAATAACAAACACGTATGCCAAAATCGGACACATTAAATTTGTATATGTCCAAAATTGGCGTAGGTTTTTGTAATAATAAAAAAATAGAAATTTACAAAGAAATATTAATTAACATGTTTTTTGTATAATTATTTCAAATATGGTGTAGAGGTAAGAGATGATAAATTTTGACAGTAAATACGGAATAGTAAGTTTATCAATTAATAAAGCTTCAAATAACAAGGATATGGTTAAACTTCAGTTAAAAGATTTTGAGACACAAGAAACTTATAATTGTGTGATGTGGGAAGAAGCTATATTAAATACAGATAAAAAGACATTAAAAACAGGTAATATTGTTTCTGTTAAAGGGTTTGATTTTAATGAAAAATTCAAAAACTATACTTTAAAAGAACTAATACTTCTTGAAGAAGGCAGAATTGGTCTGAATGAATCTGAAAGACAAATTTTATTCAACAATATTCTGGAAGTTTTAAGCGGGTTTTCTGATAAAGAATTGTCTTCAGCTATTTTTAGCTTGATAAAAGAAAACGAAGAACTCTTTAAAATCTCTCCTGCTGCTGAAAAAATTCATCATAATTATATCGGTGGACTTATGCAGCATATTTGGGAGTGTGTTCAAATAGCAAAGGCTAACTTTCCTGTTGTTTTTAAAGAAATTAATCACGATCTTGTTTTTGCAGGCTGCATAGCTCATGATCTTGGTAAAATGTTTGAATACATAGTTGATGTTGAAACAGGCATGATTTCCAGAAATAAAGACTTTCAAAAAGTCTGGATAAATCATATTCAATGGGGATTTAATTGGGCTAATCAGAATGATTTTCCTGAATTAGCTCATATTATAGCTTCACATCATGGTTTAAGAGAATGGAATGCTTTAGTTGAACCAATAACACCTGAAGCAAATTTAGTTCATCAGATAGATATGATTAGTTCAAGGCTGGGCAAGATTAGTATTGAATGTTTAATAAGTGTATAGGTTAATTTAAAATGCAATTGTTAATAGAAATTAAAAAACAAATTAAATCATTATTAGATAGCTCTGATGAATTCTTTTTAAGTAAATGGGAATTAGAAATTAATGAATTACCTAAAGTATTGTGTGAAGAAGAGAAAATTGAGAAGGTTATGAAAGGCTCTTATTCTAATAATCAGATGGGAATTCTAATTGCTACTGATAAAAGGTTACTTTATCTTAAAAAAAATAAATTTCAGACAGGAAATATTGTTTTAGATTTTAAAGACTTTATTTATGAGAAAATTATATCTATTAATTACGATAATACTTTTCTATATGATAATAAAACAGTAACAATTTCATTTAGATCTGTGTCAAATAAAAATAAAGAACTTTTTTTTGCCTTCTTAAGAGACAAGATAATAAATTCAAACAAACATAAATTATTAATGCAAACTGAAAAAAAAGATCTCGAATGCAGTCAAAAGGAGAACATCATATATAATAAAGACTTAAGTTGGGATGAATGGGAGCAAAACTCCCCAGCTAGAAAATTGAGACTCCAAAAACAAGAAGAATTAAACCAAAAAAATGAATTAAAAAATAAGAAAATAGATGGAGAAGCTGATATTGAATTACCCTCCTTATTAACTGTTAATAAAACAAATATTGAATTGCCATCATTATTAATTGTCAAATTGAATAATTATGTTAAAAATCACATTAAAAAAAGCGGATTCATAGAAATAGAAATTGAAGATATTGCCAATTATTATCAAAAATTGTATTACGAAGATCATATACATTTACCTTTTTATACTTTAGGTTTTATTAATGCCTTGGTAGATTATCTCAATAATGCAATTTTTGAATTTAAAACAAAACTTGTACCTCAATACAAAATCGCATTTCAATTGATTACTCAATTTGTATCTCAATTTATAGAAGAAGAAAATTATCCAGATGAATTTTCTTTAAAAGAAGGATCTATAAAAGCTTTGTATTATATGATTACAGAGAAATTTAATATTGAAATACCGCATACTTTATTAAATGAATATGTGATAAAGGAAATAGAAATACAAAACTTAGAAATATTTAAAAAATTGTTTTATCAAGATAATCCAGAACTTTTAAATAATAAAGATAGACAAGCTTGGATTAAAGCTTATATAAACATTTTTGAAAATAATTTCAATTATTCTAATTATTTTGTTTTACTGTTAAATGAAAACCAGATAGATTTATTTTCTCTTGAAAATAAAAGACAAGATATAGAAAAAGCGTTTAAAAGCTATTATAAAGAAGAAGTTGATGAAGAAGAGTATCCTCTTCATAAGGAAACACTAGAATATGAAGTAGAAAAAATACTAAATAAAAAAGGCGTTGGATGGAAAATTATTTATTTATATCATTTAAAAGAACTCTTAAATAAAGAAATAGAAGAAAGACATTTAAGGGAATTGTCTGATATTTATAAAGAAAATATGATAACAGGGAAAAAATTTATTAATAATTCTCTAACTATTGAAGATATTGATCAATTAGAAGGGCTTGAATTTGAGCAAATATTGGGTAAATTATTTGCCAAATTGGGATATAAAATCGAAGTTACAAAAGGCTCTGGAGATCAGGGCGCTGATTTAATTATTGAAAAAATAGGTAAAAGAACTGTAATACAGGCCAAATGCTATTCTAACGTAGTCGGGAATAAAGCTATTCAGGAAGCAGTTGCAGCTAAAGCCCACTATAATTGTACTGCTGCAATAGTTGTTACAAATAATTATTTTACAAAATCTGCTATGGAACTTGCGGGTTCCAATAATGTTGAATTATGGGATAGGGAAGTTCTGGAAGAAAGATTAAACCTCTACCCTGTAACGGTATAAGGAGTTATTATGGAAACAGAAAATTGTTGCTTATGTAATAGTTCAATTAGTAATAAACATTCTGAAGATATGTATACTACAAAAGGGGTCCCCGAATCTTGGCAATATGATTGTCCAATTTGCGGAAGGGTAAAATATGAAGATATAGCTCTTTTAGAAAAGATTTGTAAAGATGAAATACTAAAAATAAAAGCCAGATATTATTTTAGTCAAAATAAAAAACAAGCAGAAAATTTGACACGTAATAATTTCGAAGCAATTTTAAATAATGTTCCATATCCCACAAGCCTTTTAGGTAAAATAAAATTGGTTTTAGATCATTACTATCGAGAAACTAAATATTTATTTCATGAAATAACTATAAACATTGAACAAGACTATCCATTATTCTTTTGTAGAAATACCTCAGAACTAGAAGATATTATTAAATATCTGTATGATAATGAACTTATCTTAGGTCCTGAATACTTTATAGGAGAAACAACTTTTCATTTAACACCAAAAGGAATTGGTTATATAGAAGAACTTGAACATAATCCTAAATCAAAACAATGTTTCGTCGCAATGTGGTTTAGTAAAAATACAGAAAACTTATACAATAAGGCTATTAAACCTGCTATTGAGGGCGATCCCAATAAAAATCCAAATGATGAAGTATACGGAACCGGATATTCAGTAAGAAGAATCGATGAAAAACAACATATTAATTACATAACAGATGAACTAATAAAAGAAATTAGACATAGTAAGTTTATAATTGCTGATTTAACTGGTAACAGAGGTGGGGTTTACTATGAAGCTGGTTTTGCTTTCGGTCTTGGTTTACCAGTTATCTTAACTTGTCATAAAGATTGGCAAAAGGAATTGTCAAAAAATTGTGGTTGCAAGAGGGATGGCATACACTTTGACTTACAACAAAAGAATATCCTGTTCTGGACAGACGACCCAAATGATACTGAATACTCAAAATACAATCTTGTTGAATTTAAAAAAGCATTAATTGCCAGAATAGGAGCTGTTGTTGGACTGAATAAGTAAAGGCGGTACTTGATGGTAGAAGTTAACAGCAAAAATAATTACTCCAAACTTAAAACAAACGGAGTACATAAATGGTTAAATTAATTAAAGGCTTTGCAGGAAGTGGGAAAACGAGAAATTTATTAGAGAATGTCTATTCTTTAATAAACAATAATACTGACAATCCCTATCAAGTTTTAATTTTAACCTTAACCCCAAGTGAAAAAGAAGAGCTAATAAAGCTTAATGAAAATAATGCTAATTCCAAACATCTAAATATCTGGTCTGTTGATGAGCTTTATAAATACATACTTAAAAAATCACCGTTGCATTTTGAAAGTGAAACATTATCAGATTCTCTTGCTATAAATATAATTGGAGCAATATGCAAAAGCGAGTTTATTCAAAATACAGCTCTTAACAGCCTTACCAAGTCAAATTCCTTTTTTAGAGAACTATATAACCTTTTTGGCTTGTTTAAAAACAATGAAATAAAATATGAAGATATAACCAGAGTTATTGATGAAACAGAGATAACTGATACAGATAAAATCAGACTTCGCCTAATTGCCAGCGTGTTTAAAAGATACAATGAAATACTAAAACGCTTTAATTATCTTGATTATAGGGATGCAGTTTTATCTGCAATAAAAGCCCTTGAAGATAATGCAATCCTTTTAAATACCATTAAATCAAGGTTTGGCCATATTTTTATTGACGGTTTTGAAGATATAACTTATTTGCAGTTTAAATTAATCAAATTAATAGCAGATCCTGATAATTTGAATATTTATGGGGACGAATATTCAAAAATTCAGGAATTTAGAGGTGCATGGAGGGACAGCTTAATTTTGGATTCATTAAAGGAGCATTTTGATGACATTGAAATTACAAACCTAAACTCATCTAAAAGAAAGCCGGAGATTATAAAAAGAGCTGTTTATCTTGTTAAAAAATATAATTCTGAAGAATATAATTGTGAGTTTAGAGAATCTGAAAGCATAAAATATATTCAATTTGAAGATGTTCAAGCTGAGATATCGCATATCGCAGAAGAAATTTCAGATAAAGTTAAAAATAAAAACTGCAACTTCTCTGATTTTGCGATTTTAATAAGAGATTTCGAGTCAAAACAAAAATTCATCGACTTTTTTAAAACATACGGAATTCCTATAAACAGTGAGCTTTATAACGAGGAATATCAGAACTTTAGATTAAAACTTACCAGATATCTGAATATCTGCAATATTTGCGAAAAGCTTGGAATTAAAGAGTTTTCAAGACAAGATTTTTCAACCATACAATTAAGCTCAAAAGCAGAGATTGAAATACAATTCGAAGAACTGAATCTTTATATCGAAAATATACTCTCCGATACGCTCGAAGATCATTATATAAAAGACCGCTTTATAACTATTCAGGAGGAATATAAAAAGCCTTCACTCGTTAATGTTATTTATGAAAACAGCGGCATCTTAAAAGAAGAAGATAAAGAAAAACTTTTGGCGGAGTTTTCAGATTTATCAGATATTTATAAGCTTTATAGAGAAAATAAATTTGTTGAATTAACTGTATTTATTGCAAGAAAACAAAATGAAATTTTAAATAATCCTGAATTCAACGCTATTCTAGGAAGGCTTTTATCAAAAATTAATGCAATGACTGATTTATATTCAAGGGTAATAAAAGACAGGCCTGATTTTAATACTTTAAATGAACTTATTAACCTGTCATTTGAAGAACAATCAGATATCAAAGATTCGGTGAATCTTTTAACTTTTTTTAAAACAGCAGGTTTAGAGTTTAAATACGTTTATATTCCTTGCCTTACGGAAAATAATTTCCCGAAAAAAGCAAAATCCACCTATTTTATTTCACCTGATGCAAATGAGAAGATATCAGCTTCTCTTAAGCAAATAAACAGCAATTTTAGAAACCTTATAGAATTGGATGAAGAGAGTATTGAAGAAGAAGCAAGGCTATTTTATCTTGGAATGACAAGAGCCAAAGAGAAACTGCTTATTTCAACACACAAATATGAGGATAAAAAGCAAGTACAGCCATCTATTTTCTTTCAGGTGCTTGTAGACGCAGATAACGCCAATTACAAAGAAGCAGTAACAAAACAGTCAGAAAGCTCTGATAATTATGATTTAAGCAATGAGCCAAGTGAAGAAGTTATAAAATCAAAAGTCATTGATGAAAATGAGGTTTTGAAACTCAATGCTTCTGCTGTTGGCACATTCTTATCCTGCCCTCGAAAATATTATTATACGAGCCTTTTAAGCTTAAAAGAAAAAAGCAATTTTGCAGCAAGCTATGGTTCAATTGTACACGCTGTTATGGAGGTGTTTAATAATACCTGCCTTAATAAATATAACAAAGAAAATCTATTAAATCTTGCGGACGTTTTATTTGATGCAAAAAATAATCCTGATAGCGCATTAGATGCCGGATTTAACGAAAGAGATATTGATCTTGTTATTGCATCTGATGACTTAAACCTCGCAGAAATGAAAGAGAATTTTAGTGATGCGGTT
>JAQVCB010000154.1 GCA_028689995.1 Candidatus Gastranaerophilales bacterium | reverse complement strand
AATTCTAAAGAACGAACTGGAATTATTTAATGGAATTATTATTGAAAATAAAGAATATTCTGTTTCTGTGCATTATAGACTTGCAGAAGAAAATACCGTGGAAAAAATATTAGAAATTGTTTCTAATATGATAGATTTGCATGATTTGAATAAAGAATTCAAGATGCTGACCGGAAAAATGGTTGTTGAAATTCTTCCTTCGAACTTTAGCAAAGATAAAGCGGTTAATTACTTGATAAATTCTCAACCCGACTATTTTCCGGTATATTTTGGTGATGATATTACTGATATATCGGCATTAAGAGAAGTAATAAAACATAAGGGAATTGCTATAAGCGTTGGTAGCACAGATTTTATACTTGCAGATGAAGTAAATCAGCTGATAAAAATTAGTGAACTTATAGATTTCATTAAATATATTGCAAAGGAGATTAAATGCTTATAGCTTCATCCATTATTCTGGTTGTTTCTTATATTTTGATAGCATGGGAAAAAATACCAAAAGTAACTGTAGCAATACTTGGTGCAGCTATAATGCTTGTATTGTCACATACACCTGCTGAAAAAGTATTTGCTCATGTAGATTTCAGTGTTATTTTCCTGCTTGTAAGCATGATGATAATAGTACATATAACTGCCAGAAGTGGTGTTTTTAAATGGCTTGCTCTTGAAATGGTTAAAAAAACAGGAGGCAATCTCAAATTAATAATGGTTTCATTGGCCATTTTCACTGCATTTTTCTCTGCATTTCTCGACAATGTAACTACAGTAGTTCTTATTTTGCCCATTGTATTTGCTGTGACAAGAACTTTAAAAATTGATCCGATTCCCTATCTTATAACAATAATTCTGGCTTCAAATATTGGCGGAGCAGCGACTTTAATTGGAGATCCGCCAAATATTATAATAGGTAACGCAGCAGGATTATCTTTTATGGATTTTGTAAGAGAACTAACTTTTGTAATAATCTTTATTTTTATAATTTCAATGAGCGTGCTTTTATTTATGTTCAGAAAAAGCCTTTCTGTTCCGGATGGATTTGCAGAAAAACTTGAAACTATTGACAACTCCAGAACAATTAAGGACAAAAAACATATGATAAGGTCTGTATCAGTTTTGATGGCAGTAATAACAGGTTTTTTGCTTAATGAAATAATTCATATAGATGCTTATATTATAGCTTTGCTTGGTGCAGGAATTTTAATGCTTTTTGAAACTCCAAAACAAATAATTCACGAAGTTGAGTGGACGACTATTTTCTTTTTTATAGGATTATTTCTCATTGTAGGAGGATTTGCAGAAGCTGGAGGTATAAAGCTTCTGGCTGATAATTTGCTTAAAATAACATCAGGCGACCTAAAACTTACTTCTATGCTTATTTTATGGGCATCAGGAATTTTTTCTGCCATTGTAGACAATATTCCATATACTGCAACAGTTGTTCCACTGATAAATCAGCTTAAATCCTCTATGGATGTTTATCCTCTCTGGTGGTCTCTTTCTTTAGGAGCATGTCTTGGAGGAAATGCAACAATAATAGGGGCTGCTGCAAATGTTATAGTTATAGAAACTGCTCATGCAGCCGGTCATAATATTTCTTTCTGGAGATTCTTTAAATATGGTTTTGTAATTACAGTAATTTCTCTCTTGATAAGTACATTATTCATATATTTAAGGTTTTTTTTATAAAAAAAATAAGATTATTACAAATAACAACTCAAAATATAAATAGAGTTAGATTAAAAAGTTTACTATATAAAAGAGGATAAGTATTATTATGAATACATTTAACGAAGCTCCACGCATTATTGTCCAAAAATTAAATAAAATAATTAAAACGATTAGTACAAAATCTAATCTTGAAAACTATAAAGATTGGAAATGGCAGGTAAAACATACTATAAAAGACATAGAATCTTTTGAAAACTTGTCAGGCATAAAATTTGATGATAAAGAAAGAATTGAACTTCAAAAAACAGTTGATAAATTTCCCATATCTATCACTCCATATTATTTATCATTAATTCAAGTCAATAATTATAAAAATGACCCCATATTCAGACAAGCTTTTCCTGATTCAAAAGAATTAAACATCAGCAAAGCAGATATGCTAGATCCTTTAGCAGAAGATTCAGACAGTCCTGTAAAAGGTATTACTCACAGGTATCCTGACAGAGTCCTTTTTCATATAAGCAATATGTGTGCTATGTATTGCAGGCATTGTACAAGAAAAAGAAAAGTTGGAGATATTGATTATATTCCTGATAAAAAAGATGTTTTACAGGGAATTGAATACATAAAAAATAATCCTGTAATCAGGGATGTGCTTTTATCAGGAGGTGATCCTTTTATGCTTTCTGATGATTATATAGACTGGATATTGAGCGAACTTAAAAAAATTCCGCATATTGAAGTTATAAGAATAGGAACAAGAACTCCGGTTGTTTTGCCATTTCGTATAACAGATAAACTGGTTTCTATATTAAAAAAACATCAACCTATTTGGATTAATACACATTTTAATCATCCTAGAGAAATTACTTCTGATTCAATTGAAGCAATAAATAAGTTAGCTGATGCAGGGATTCCGATAGGTAATCAATCTGTATTACTTGCAGGAATAAATGATTGCACATATATAATGAAAAAACTTGTTAGAAAATTAGTACAAAATAGAGTCAGACCTTATTATTTATATCAATGTGATCTTACTATGGGTTTATCTCATTTCAGAACTCCTGTAGGTAAAGGGATAGAAATTATTGAAGGATTGATAGGACATACAAGCGGTTTTTCTATTCCTACTTATGTTATTGATGCACCGGGTGGTGGTGGTAAAATACCCGTTATGCCAAATTATCTTGTGTCCTGGTCTACAAATAAAGTTATTTTAAGAAATTTTGAAGGAATCATAACTACATATAATGAACCGGAAAACTATGAAGATAATAATTGCGAACTTGATTGTAATAATTGTAATTTATATTTAAAAATGGAAGCTCCTGAAGAATCAGCTCCAGTTGGTATTAAGAAGCTGTTTTGTAATGTTGATAATACAATTTCACTAATTCCAAATGATATAGAAAGAATGGAAAGAAGAAAAGATGAGTGATTCAATTATAAAAATTGGAAAGTCTATAATTCAGCATGGCAAAGAAAATGATCGTGTTTATTTAATGAAGCTTAATGCAGAGGATATTAATAACATAATACCCGCATTGAATGAGCTTGTAGAAAATAATAAATACACAAAAATATTTGCTAAAGTTCCTTCTTGTTTTAAGCAAATATTTTTAAAGAATAAATATTCAATAGAAGCAACTATTCCTAATTTTTATAACAATGAACAAGATGCTTTGTTTCTGGCAAAATTTTTTTCACAGGATAGAACTTTTTTTCATAATAAAAAAGAAATAGCTAAAGTATTAAAAATTGCATCTGAAAAATCTGAAAAACAAGAAAAAGTTAAATTAAAACACGAATTTAGCTTTAAAATGTGTAAACCAGAAGATTCAAAACAAATGTCAGAAGTATATTCCAAAATATTCGAGAGCTATCCATTTCCTATTCATGATCCAAATTACATAGAGGAAACAATGCAAAAAAATATTGATTATTTTGCAATATGGCACAATGACCATATTGTCGCTCTCAGCTCTTCCGAAATGGATCTTGAATCAAAAAATACAGAAATGACTGATTTTGCTACTTTGCAGGAATATCAGGGTAATAATCTATCAGTTTATTTACTTGGAGAAATGGAAATAGCAGCAAAAATACAAGGAATAAAAACAGCTTATACTATTGCCAGATCTCTTTCATTTGGAATGAATGTTTGTTTTGCAAAGACCGGATATACTTTTTGCGGGACGTTAATAAATAACACAAATATATGCGCTGGTCTTGAAAGCATGAATATTTGGTATAAATCTATTTAATACAGCAACTGAAATAACGATGAATAACTGGGTCAAATAAGGAAAAACAGATGAAATATCACAATAATTTAGAAGAATTACAAAAAGTTGCACTCAATTATTCAGAAGAAAAATTGAATAACTTAAATACAATATGCGATAGCTTAAAGTGTACTGAATTGTCTAGACAGGTTTTTTAGAAAAGTATTTCGCATTAGGTTAAAACTAACTCCTTATCAATATTTTTTCCTCTAGTAACAATGTTGTAATAGATTTCATCTGGTGTTTTGTA
>JAQVCB010000043.1 GCA_028689995.1 Candidatus Gastranaerophilales bacterium | reverse complement strand
TTCAGGAGACAAGAGGGAAAATCGAAAGAGGACTGGCTGTGCAGTGGATGAATAAAGGTTATAATGATGGATGGTTGTTTGTAGACGGAAGGCTTGAAAACAAAAATAACGAGCTTCTGTCAAGTTCACAAGTTGCCGGAATTATTAAGTCACATCACGTTTATTATTTTAATCCCGAAGATCAGAACAAGATTTTCAACCTTAAAAAAGGTGAACGTTCAAGTGTTTTTCAGCCGGAAAAGGAAAACATATTCAGCTGGTATCTGAGATTACATGAAAGCAATACAGGTGGGGTTGATTTTGGAATTATTAGAATTGAAATACCTGCAAACGAAAAATTATTGAAGCAGGTAGACGAAATAAGCAGCTGGGTGCTTCTTGAAAGAAATCCTGTAGCGTTTCCAGCAACAAGATGGGATAGAATGATTTATCCTATCAAATACTGCGAAGATTATTTAAAAAGTAAAGCTCCAAGTTACACAAAAATTGAGAGCATTGCATAAAAAAATGGAGTATAATGAGCAAACTGTAAGTGATTAAACCAGTGTCATGCTGAACTTGTTTCAGCATCTAGCAAGACCCTGAAACAAGTTCAGGGTGACACAAAATAAAACTAAGAATAATAATCATTCATTAATTACTCACTACCAAATGGAGAAAGATTTATATGGAAGTTGTTGATATAAAAACTGAAAAAGATACAAAAACTGTAGGACGTGTTGTTGCAACGGAAAAAAATCCAAATACAGCGCAATCTTTTAACTTCTGGACAAATCTGGATTCTCCTGTCGGTATTGGAAC
The DNA here is from genome assembly GCA_028689995.1 of Candidatus Gastranaerophilales bacterium. GTDB lineage: Bacteria > Cyanobacteriota > Vampirovibrionia > Gastranaerophilales > UBA9579 > JAQVCB01. The sequence continues at coordinate 19,372 of JAQVCB010000043.1, read as the reverse complement.
TATTGTTAAAGTCATTGATGATCGCCAGACAAAAGAAGTTTATGGAATTGTAACCGAAGGCATAAGTTATACAGATATCGCAGCACCTATGCACGATTATATCAGCTCGGAATGCGACCCTGAAATTAGCATAAATGCACAGACAGACAGACCTGAAATCAGGTATTATACCGCTTCAGTTTTAAAATCAATACCCGAAGAACCCATTCAGCCTATTTCCGTTGGTAGTGTCTATCTTGCAGACGATGAAGCCGTCAATAAAGCCCTTAGAATGGATAAATATGCAGAAGATACAGGTATTCCAATAGGGCTTTATATAAACGGAGATAATCAGTCTCCGGTTTATCTGGATTCTAAATTCCTCATCGGTCCTGAAGCTGCACATCTGAATGTAACAGGTGTATCAGGACTGGCAACAAAAACAAGTATTGTTGAATTTGTAATGAGCAGTATTTATCAGCATTATAAAGAAGATGTTGCAGCTGTTTTGTTTAATGTCAAAGGTTCCGACCTTCTTTTTCTTGATCAGCCTGCGGATAATCTATCAGAAGATGAGCTTAAGTGGTACGACAAACTCAAAATTGAGCCAAAACCCTTTGACAATGTTCAATATTATGCACCGTATAAACCCGATAAATTTAACTTAAACACACTGAGAACAAATGAATCATTGATGCATAACGTGAATGCACTAAGCTGGGGGCTTAATGAAATATTCGATCACGTTCAGGTTGTTTTAAATAAAGACGATATAGATGCAAAGGCAGACGCATTTCTTTCATTTATGAAAGAAAAGATAGTTGATATAGATAAAATTGATTCATATTATTGCATGCACAAAAAAATTACCAACTTTACCGACTTAGAAGACTGGTTTCAAAGAGTTTTTGCTGAGTCTGAAGGCAGTGACGAAAGAGGCAACAGCGAAGGTAAGTCACAATGGAGAGGGCATGCAATAGCAACAATAAGAAAAGTCTATAACAGACTTATAAATATCACTACAAGATGCAAAGGACTTGTTACCAACAGTTCTGTCAGCCATGATCTTCCATGGGGTAAATTTGAAGACAGAGCGGTATATGTAGTTGATGTGGCAAATGTAATCCCTCTTGCGCAAGATTTGGTATTTACAAGAATTGTTGAAAAACTGAGAGAACAGCTTGAACAGGGTACTCTTGGAGTTAAAAAAGTTATTGTATTTGTTGATGAGCTTAATAAATATGCTTCAAGCGACTCGGGTAATTCATATCTAAAGCAGACATTGCTTGAAATTTCAGAACGCGGCAGGTATTTGGGTTTAATTTTATTTTCTGCACAACAGTTTAAGTCTCAGGTACACAAGCGAATTGTCGGAAACTGTGGTACAAGCATTTATGGACGTATGGATATGGATGAACTTGCTACACAGGGATATAGTGTTATGCCTTCAACTATTAAAGCCGAATTAACAGTACTGGAAAAAGGAAAATTACTCATCAGGCATCCTCATTTTAACCAGTATATATTCGTAAGATTCCCAAGACCTGCTGTTATGACAAGTCAGGATGGACAGAATAAATTCAAGCCTGTACCTGAACGATCTTTTGAAGATGCTATGATATTTAATTTTAAACGTCTTGATAAAAATATAAAATCGACTGATATAAAAGACGTTATAATTGGAGTAGATCCAGAGGAGGTTTTACGGACTTTTAATGAAACGGAAAGAAAAGGTAAGGAAAATCCGCTTGAGTATTTCAAAAAAGTCTTGAAAAAGAAGCCTGAGCGTACAAGCTTTAGTGACTCATATTCACCTTCTGTAAAAACTTCTACAATAGATGATTTTTTAAATGATTAGGACAAATATATGAAACTGGTTCATCTTGCAGACTTACATTTAGGATACAGGGCTTATAACAGATTAAGTCCTGAAGGCTTGAATGTCAGGGAAAAAGACGTAATAAAAGCCTTCAAAGAGTCACTGGATAAAATTTCAGAGTTAAATCCAGATATAATTGTTATGGCAGGAGATATTTTTCATAAGCCAAGACCCAGTAATTCATCCATTTATTTAGCTATAAAACTACTTCAAGCATTCAGGCAGAAATGCAGCACGCCGATCATTATGATTTCAGGAAATCATGAAGCTGTTAAATCAGTTGAATCCGGTAATGTATTGAGTATTTTTGAAACAGTTATTCCAAATGTCAGAGTGATCAATGATAATATACAGGAAGTTATTGTTGATAATCTCAATATTTCAGTATTATGTGTACCTCATGGCGGTCTTTCTGATATTGAAAAAGCTGTTCTAAAACCAAACAAAGACTATAAATACAATATAATGGTTATTCACGGAACTTATGAAAATTGTCCCGAGCTGGCAGGTTACGGAAATGGAGCATTGATAAAGGATTCTGTTATAAATCAGTCTGACTGGGATTATGTTGCTTTCGGGCATTATCATAAATTCACGGAACTTGCTCCGAATGCTTATTACAGCGGGGCGATTGAAAGAACTACGACCAATATCTGGCAGGAAGCTGATGATAAAAAAGGATTTATTGTTTATGACTTTGATAAAAGAGAATGCAGGCATGTTAGCCTGAGCAGTCCAAGAAAAGTCATAGATATCAAAAAAATTAATGCGAAAGAATTAACAGCAGTTGATATTAATCAAAAAATTGATGAAGAGATTTCAAAAATTACTGATCTCGATAAAAGTATAGTCAGAATAACTATAGAAAATGTCGATCCAGTTGCGATGAGAGAAATTGACTATAAAAAAATCAGAGAAATAAAGAAAACAGCGGTTCATTTTCGTTTAAATCTAATAAAAAGAGATTTTTCAGTCAGTCAGGATGAAAATGACCAATCTATCCAATGTAAAAAAGGTTTGTTTGAATACCTTGACGAGGAAATATCGGAATTTGAACTGAGTCAGGGTATTGATAAAGATAAATTCAGTAAACTGGCCAAGGAATATCTTGCAGTAGTTACAGAAGTCTAAATAAAGGAGTAGTGAATAATTTATAATTGATATAATTTCTTTTTTTGTGTCATGCTGAACTTGTTTCAGCATCTACTAAGACCCTGAAACAAGTTCAGGGTGACACGTTTAACAGTTATCATTTATTTATTACTAATAAAGGGACAAAGATGCGGCTTATATCGCTTGAACTTGAAAATTTCAGACAGCATGCCTCGACAAAATTGGAATTTACCGATGGCATCACCATAATTAACGGAGCTAACGGAACGGGGAAAAGCACCATTCTTGAAGCTATCTCATGGGCTATTTATGGAACTGAAGCTGTCAGGGGCAATAAAGATTCTATCAAATGGAATAAAGCTCCTGCAAGATCAAAAGTGAAAGTTGAGCTTATTTTTGCACTTGAAAATGAAGTATTCAGAGTAATAAGAGAATTAAACAAAGCCGAGGTTTATCTTGAAGGAAATGAATCTCCTCTTGCGGTTTCGCAGGATGAAGTTACAAAGTATCTGACAGATAAACTCGGAATGAACAGGACTGAATTTTTCAATACTTATTTTACAGGACAGAAGGAACTTAATTTTCTTAGCGGCAAAGGCACAATTGAGCGAAGAAAGTTTATTTCAAAAGTCTTGAATTATGACAAAGTAAGAGAAGCACAGGATAAAGTACGTGTTGACAAGAATAATATTACTAATGAAATATTAGGAATGAAGCAGGGGCTAACAGATATAGAAGTTCTTGAAGAAGAGAAAAAGCAAATATCGGATAAATTAATCTCAGTAACTAAAATCTTTCAGGAGAAGCAAGAAGAATTCAATAAACATGCAATGGAACTTGGAAAACTTCATCCTGACTGGGCAAAAATTAAATCTGTTAAAGATGACTACGGTAAATTGTCGACAGAATTAAAATATACCTGTGGCAGGCTCGAAGATACGGAAAAAAATATTCTAAGCCTGAAAACAGAGTATGATAGTCTTGAAAGCAAGTCTAAAAAGCTTTTAGATCTTGAAAAACATCTTGTTGAATATAAAAAAATAGAAACTCAAATTATTGAACAGGAAAAACTTCAGCATCACGAAATGAAAAAACAAAAACTTCTTATGAAATTCGAGAATTTTACGCAGGAAGTGCTTAATCTTGAGAAAAAACTCGATGAAATACAAAGTTCGGCAAATGCAGGCAAAAAAGCACTTACTAACACAGATAGCCTGAAAAAAGAAATTGATGATATTAAAAATAAAATTCAGAATGATTGGACGGCATGGACTTCGTCAATGCAGGAAATCAAGGCATTAAGAAAGCAAAAGGAACAGGAATTAAATAAAACAGCAAATCAATTCTCTATTATTGAACAAAAAGGTGAAAATGGTGCATGCCCGACCTGTGAAAGAGCATTAAAAGGTGAGTTTGAAAAAGTTATCGGAAATTTAAAATCTCATATAGAAATTTTAAGCAGGGAAATTCAGGGACTGATTGAAAAAGAGGAAGATCTTAGAATTGAGCCTGTTCAGATAAAAGAAAATAAAAAGCTTCTTGAAGAAAAGGAAAAAGAATACGAAAAATTAGCTAAAATTCAGGGAAAACTGGAAGAAGAATTAAAGCTTTATGAAAATATTAAAGTTGAAGTTGCAAAGAAAAAAGAATTCAGATTTGAAGCTGAAGAATCAATAAAGAAAATCCCTGAGGGCTTTAATGGTGAATTTCTCCAAAAGCTTAAGGAAGATTTTAAAGCTTTAAAGAAAATATATGAAGAAATACTAGGGTTAAAAGCGCAAGTTTTAAATAAGGATAAAATTAAAGATTCTCTGGAGCTTGCATTGAAAAATAAATCAGACCAGGAATCAGGAAAAAAACAGCTGGAATCAAATATTAATAAACTTAATTTTTCTGAAGAAGCTTATAAAAAACTGGAAGAACAGGTCATAAATATTGAAAAAGCCTATAACTCAGCTAAATTAGAAACAACTAAGGCTGAAGGAGACCTGAAACAAATAAAAGCAATTTTGGATAGGATACTTGAAACGGAAAAAGGATATAAAGAAAAGATTGAACTTATAAAAACCAGACAGGATAAGTTAAATCATCTGATAGAGTTAGACAGATTTTACGGACAATTTCTTGAAAAACTCAACAATCTGGCAAGACCCGAAATATCTGAACTTGCAGGAAGATTTTTGGCGGAACTTACAGATGGTAGATATTCTATTTTGGAACTCAATGAAAAATACGAAATTTGCCTCTATGATGACGGTGAAATCAAGCCTGTTATCTCCGGTGGAGAGGAAGATATTGCTAATCTTTGTATAAGGCTCGCACTATCTCAAATGATTGCGCAAAGATCCGGTAGAGGATTGTCTCTGTTGATATTAGATGAAGTTTTCGGTTCTCTTGATGAGAACAGAAGAAATAATGTAATTTCACTATTGAACAGTCTTACTAACAGCTTTGATCAAGTAATTCTTATAACGCATATTGATGATATAAAAGACGGTATAGATAATATAATAAAAGTTGAATATGATGAGGAAAGAGGATGCAGCGTAGTTTCTGTGCCTGACTCATGTTCAAAAAGTGTTAATATTGAGGAATTATCATTATTTTAGAACAGTCCATAATTCAATATTTGAGAATTAAAAACTGTTATTATAAAATATTTGTGGATTAACAAATTATTAATTTTACACAGGAAGGATATATAAGTGGCTTTAACTTTTCAACAATTAATTTTTAAGCTTAGTGAATATTGGTCAAATAATGGTTGTATTATTCAGCAGCCCTATGATACGGAAAAAGGTGCAAGTACAATGAATCCCGCTACTTTTTTACGTGTATTAGGTCCAGAGCCTTGGAATACTGCTATGGTAGAACCATGCAGAAGACCTTCTGACGGTCGGTATGGAGAAAATCCAAACCGTCTTCAGCATTATTTCCAATTTCAGGTAATTTTAAAACCTTCTCCAAGCGATGCACAGGATCTTTATTTAAAAAGCCTTGAAGCAATCGGGATCGATCTTAGAGCGCATGATGTGAGATTTGTAGAAGATAACTGGGAATCACCGACTCTTGGAGCATGGGGTGTCGGCTGGGAAGTCTGGCTTGATGGAATGGAAGTTACTCAGTTTACATATTTTCAGCAGGCAGGAGGTATTGATGTTAAACCCGTTGCACTTGAGCTGACATACGGACTTGAACGTATATGTATGTATCTTCAAAATGTAGACAGCGTTTTCGATATCCAATGGAATGAAACTTTAAAATATGGTGATATTTATCGTCAGAACGAAGTTGAGCAGTCAAAATACAACTTTGAAATATCGACTCCTGAGATATTATTCCAACTGTTTGACCTTTACAGCAAGGAAGTAGATAATATTCTGGCAGCAGGACTGGTGCTTCCAGCTTATGATTATGTTCTTAAATGCTCACATTCCTTTAATCTTCTTGACGCAAGAGGTGTAATAAGCAAGGATGAAAGAACAAATTATATAAACAGAATCAGAAGAATGGCTGAAAAAGTCGCTAAGCTCTACGTAAAACAGAGGGAAGAACTAGGCTATCCGCTTCTAAGTAAAAGTAAGGTTTAATCATATTAAAAAGACAAATAGCCCTTAGTTATCTATTTCCAGTAACTAAGGGCTATTTGTCTTTTTAATATTAAGTCAGGTTTGTAACAATATCTTAATATTTTATTAAAAATAGGAAACTTTTATTTTTATTAGTCTTTAAATACATGGGAACATTAAAACCCCACAAATCTCCTCCCAAAATTACCCATTTGCTACCTGTAACAAGGTAGCTTCTTTTTTTTGTATTATTATTCACAAGTTTTAAACAGATTACCCCCAACAGGGCTAATTCTTTGCAAAACAGGTTTTTTCTGTATTCAGAGAATATTTTGTGTGCTATAACATATTAAGAATAAAACATGGTTGTTAGTGAGAAATGCTTTTTAAATTAAGTATGATTTAAGTTAATTTACCCTTGGAAATAATCTTTTTATGAAAATATTCAAGATATACCTAATTCTATCTATTGCTGCAGTATTTCTAACATCTGCAAGTGTATTGTATGCTGAAGATCAACCATTAAGTAAAAACACCCTGGAATTGAAGAATGAAATAAATTCAATGCCTACAGTTATTAATGAAAGTAAAGATATAACTAATATAGATCTTAAGATTAATAATATTGAAAAACCTTCTATAAAAGTAAGTGAACCTCCAAAAAGAATTGATAGTGAACTCTTTATTTCAGATCAGCAAAAAATTCAGCATGCATTTGAAATCCAGAAAAAAATGGATATAGATGATATTACAATTCTTTGGGAATCAGCAGTTGAAAGAAATGCAGTAATTAAGTTTGCATTAAAAAAGCTTGCTATGCCACCGGAACAAAGACGAGTACATTCGTCAGTAATGGCAAAAAGTCTCTCTACTCTTATAAGTGGAGTAGCAATATTACCAAACTTTCTTGGTGCTGATAGTCTTACGAGTTCTGCCAGTATGGCAGGAGGCAGTCTTGCCAGCAGAGTTGTCAATTCAAAATCCTTTCCCAAAGAACTTCCCTTAACTGATACAGAGCTGATTCAGCTTGCAAGTCTGGTAGAAAGTTTGCAGGACAGACTTATAAAAAATTACTATGACTATAAAAGTGCTATTGAATCCTTAAAAGTATGCAGACAAAATCTTTTACTACAGAATAAAAATTATTCTGATGCTTTACAAATAGATAATCAGATTTCGATTATTGCTTCATCAGCTTTATATGATAAAGATTTAATTAATGAATTAAGAATTAAACAACAAATCAAGCAGTACAGACTTGAACTGGAAAGACTGGCAGGAACTGATGCTGTTGATAAATTAACTTTAACGCAGATAGCAAGTCTTAATTATAAGGGTGTTAATATCAACAATTCTGTTCACTTAAATGATAAATCAGTAAATGTGGACAATAAGGATATTCAAAAATGAAAAAGTCCAATGTTTTGATAATTTGTTCTCTAATATTTGTTCTTTGTGCAGGAAGAGCGGGCATAACAGCAGAAAATTCATCTTCTGAGATCCAGTGTCAAAGCAGCAATGCCAGCATATCGCCGCCACAACAACCTTTCACACTTCAAAAGTCGGGCTTAAAAAATTCGATATCCCCAGAAAATCAGAATATTTCTGCACCTTCGATGGCTATTATGCCACGAGTCGGTGCTGATAATCAACTTGAGACTCCTGTTATTACAGAAAAAGTAGTTAAGGTTGAAAATCGAACAGTTAAGGAAAAAAAGAAAAAAGAACTGAAAGAACTGAATTATGCAGATTTAGATATAAAAAGAATTGCTGATGAACTTAAAGATGATTTAAATGATGAAAAACCTGATTTTATTTCTGATTTAAAAATTCTTTGGGAAGCTGCTGTAGAACGAAGTGAAACAATAAGATTTGCTATATTAAAACTTTCAAATCCTAACGGTGAACAGGAAAAAAAAGGGATTGTCAAAAGAATTTTAACTCCGCTTGCAAGTGTTGCTCCACTTATAGGGGCAGGATCTCCTGATCCTGTTACGGGAGGCGGTGCAATTTTTGGAGGCAGTTTATTAAGTTCTTTATTAGCCGATAACAGTATGTTGAATACCCATTTGTCAAAAGTGACAGATACTGATCTTGTTTTACTTGCTCAGGAAATTGATAATCTCCAGCAAAACCTTGTTACTCTTTATTATAATTATTTAAATTCTTGTGAAAGATTAGAACTTGCTGATAAAGTTGTTGAAAATCGTTATAGATATTATCAGCAAGCTGAAAAGTCAACTCCTGAAATTATTTCAATTGCGGATGTTTTTTATAGAGAAGCTATCGATATGCAATATAAATCAAGACAGGAAGTATTAAGCTCAAGGGCAGCTCTTGAACAGTTTGTAGGCAGTCAGGCTTTAATTGCGGTTGATAAAAATATAAAAGACAGACTTGCGAAATTACCCTAGGAAGATGCAGAAAAATTACATTTTTCCGTATCTTCCATGATCCAGTGTCAAGGCAACAGTGCCGGCTCCTCGCCGCCACATCCGCCTTTTACCTTTCCGAGGTCGGGCTTGAAAAATTCGATTTTCCCAGAAAATCTGAATTTTTCCGCACCCTCTAGACAGATTTTTTATTTTTGGCGTTGTTTAAAAATTCCTGCATTAAAACAGGTTTAGATTTAATTTTGGCAGATTGCTGTTTTTGGCTTTTTAATGCTTCAATTTCTCTTTTTTTATCTTTTTTGGTTGTAACAGTATTCATCCATGGGATAAATATCCCAATTACTCCAATCGAGAAAGCAATGCTAAGCAGATAAAGGGCAGTTTTTTTAGCTTTCAATGATTTTTTTAATGTTTCATCCTGAAGAGTTTCAATATCATTAAACGATCTTACTGCAAATTTTTTATCCCAGAACTTAATAGCCTGTAAGAAGGAAGGTAGATTTTTCGTTTCCTTTTCATTCTTTAAAAACAGATTTACATCTTTAGAGTCAGCTTTTCCTGAAATTTTTTCTATAGCAAGACCTACTGTTTTTTCAAAGATAGCAGCCAGAAAGAAAAGGCTTGCCCATCCCATAGAATCTCTTGCCAGTGTTTCCTTGAATTCATATTTGTCCCTTGAATTAACTAGTCTTGAAAGTATACAGCCGCTGTAAAGTACCATGGTTGCTTTAGTAGAAGTAAATTTATCCTCAAAATCAACAGTTTTTAGAAAACGTTTGCCGGGTATTCCCTGAAAATTTATATTATTAGATGTTTTTGTATTAATCATTGTCATTACCGGTTTTCCTCCGGTTTCTGGAACAGAAATAATCCTGATTTTTTGTTCTGAGGAATTGTGGAGTCTCCAGAAAGACCTTTTACTCCTGGAAATTCATCAGTACCTGTAAATTTTCTGGACACCCACATGTTGAACCTTGGAAACGCTATCAAAAGAGCAAGTGTAGAAAAGAATGCAGTATAAAGTTTAACTGCCTTGAATTTTTCAAGTTTTTTAAAGGTAGAATCAAACTGTTCTTTAAATTTTTCCAGATTTATTTTTCTGTCACCAATATTTCCAGAGTCATTAGGATTTATTTTATTTGCGATTTCTAATGCAGGTCTCAAGATAAGATCATCCGCAAATGCAACAGTATTTTTTACAAAATTATCAATGCTGATTGAAAATCCTTTATTATCGTTAGTAACTTTAATTTTTGATTCACCAAATAAATTTTTTATTTTATCTGCTATTCCTGCTTCTTCAAGTGCTACTTGATGATGAAGTTCTAATCTTTTAAACTGTTTTTTGATATTTTTTGATTCTGGATTAATATCAGCTAATTTAATATTATCTTCATTTAAAATGTATTTTTTAAATTCATCTATACCGCTTACAGGTTTTCCTTGTATTGCTGAAGTAGCACCTTTAAGCATTGACCCAATATATTCTTCTCTTAGTTTTTTAATTGAAATATGGGTATTACCTTTATCTTTTTCCTGTTCAATTATTTTTTGCAATTGTTTTTCTGAGGCTTCAAGAGTATTAAAATCTAAAAATGCACTTGTATTTATTCCGTCTTTTTCAAACTTTTTCTTAAGAAAAGCATTTCCAATTCCGCTTGCAGTCAGTCCTGACAGGAAGAACAACAGAAAACTTGTTATACCTTCTCTTAGGATAGTTTCTCTGCCCGCATCCCAGTTCAAATGTCCCAGTTCTTCCTTGTTTCTTTTTAAATCAATGACAGTTCTCGGGATAATCATGCCAAATAAATCTATTATAACAAGAGATAATACCGGATTAGACTCAAGACTGCCAAGAGCAGAATGAAATCCTCCTTTAAAATGCGGCTGATTGTTGATACTCTTTTGTTGATTTATTCCGCTTCTATAATATGTAGTATTTTTAACTGTGTTCATCATTTTACAAATTCTGAAAATAAATTACGCTGTGACTCTGTGAAATTGTTGGTTACTGTCTGTGTATTATGAGACTGCCCGGCAGGTTTCGATTCTTGCGTTGATTGTTTTGCAGCAGGATTATTTTTGCCTGATTTATAAAGAGCTCTTGTATAGTGAATATTAAACCAGGGTAAAAACCAGCCAAGTAATGTAATTATTGAGGTAAGTGCAAAGAGGTCGGGTACTGATTTTAAAAGTTCAGCTTTTTTATGAACTGCACCGTTTTCTTTGAATTGAGTTTTAATTGTTTCTAAAAGATCTTTTTTAACTGTATCAACAACTGGAGCATCTTCAAGATTTTTAAGCCATTCTTTAATTCCAGCGTTGTTTCTCTTGTCAGTTGTGAGTTCTTTTTCCATTTTTTCTTTTCCAATGGCAAATGATAATATTTTATAGAGATGATTTCCTTCTTCACTTGTATTTTTTGTGATGAGATTAGCAAAATCACTCATTTTTACGTTATTAATTTTTTCATCAACAACATACGTCTGTTTTATATTAGCGTATGACAGTAATTTATAACCTTTTGCCTGTAGAACATATCCTTTAATTGAACTCCCGAAACCCTTTGTCTTGTTAGGTATATTTTCTTTAATATCGTTAACATTCTTTTTAAAGGATGTTAAAAATCCTGTCTTTTTCTCAACGATACTTGCTATACCTTTCATCAAAATAGGCATTGCAAAAAGATATCCTGAAAGACCTATAAGATCTCTGGTTAATATTTCCCTTTTTTCATCCTTGTCTCTTGCCTGAAAATATCTGGAGCCGATAACAACTCCCATAAGCATCCATCCATACATAAATGGATTAATATTCTTTGTCGCATAATCCAGAGTATCATAATTTAAAATTTTATTTATCATTGTACGAATTTTTGTAGGTTTTGAAGTAGGATAAGTTCCCTGAAAAGAAACATTTGGATTATTTATTCTCATTATTTAGCCTCCTGTTTGGAAGGCTGACTTGCAGGATTTGTCTTATTAATAAGACCTTCTGTTCCAGGATATGTTTTGTTTCTCTTGTATAACATAGGTACACAGTAAGTAAATGCTGCGGTAAGAGCTATGGCGGTTAGATTTAATATGGTTTTTCCGTTTTTTGCTTTTTTGTTCAGTTTTTTAATAAGTTCGGCTTTATCTGCTGATTTATCATCACAAACTGTTTTCACTATATCGTTTGCATAATAAGACATGTAATCAGCAAGTGTTATTATATTAAGTTCAGCTTTGTTCGCAAGGGCAATATTTGCCTTATTATTTGTAAATTTTCCATGTCTGTTGTTTAAATTAACAACCATTGTAGTTATATCTGATTCTAAAGGGGCAATTTTATTATTTTCAAATTGCTTCATTTTTGGATTTATCAGAATTCCATCGCCAGGAAATCTTTTCATTTTTGCCAGATTTACTTTTTCAGTTTCTAAATCAATAATTTTTTTAGTAATATCATCAACAACCTCTTGACTGGTTTTGTCGTTAATTTTTTCTCCTGCTTTTTCTTTATCCAACAGATGAGTTTTGAAAGTATCATTTAAAACCCGACTATAAAAATCTTTCTTTGTAGCTTCAAAGTTAGTTTTTAAATTATCAGGCATGCTTGCAAATTTGTCTGAAAATACTTCAAGAGCATTATTAGCAACATTGGTTGCTGATCCTATACATTTTTTAGCAACTAAAATACTGGCAAATGGAACAGCAAAAATACCGGGTCCGCTCAAGAATTCTCTGATTGCTTCTTCTGTTGCAGCTTTATAGTTGTACCCGCCAAGTTCTTCTTTGTTTCGCATGAAGGCCTGAAAAATTCTGGGTAGAATAAATCCACATGTATCAAGTATTAAAAAGCTTTTAACGTAGTTTCCGTCATTAAGCCACTTATTTGTTTTAATTAAAGAATCACTAAACCCGCCAAAGCTTGTATTTTTACTACTTGTTTGGCGATTATTTATCGACAAATTTTTATTATCAAATGTTTGCCTTAAAACAGCTTCCCTCTGGAAGTTGTTAGATATTCCCAACCTGTGTCCCATAATAGCCCTTCAAAAAAAATATAATATCTGCCCTATATTTATCTATATAGTAGATAAAACCTATGAAACGAAAAAATTGCCATTTTATATATTAATAAATACAATTTATTAATAAAAATTAACATAAGATGGTTTAAACCGTAACAAGGAAAAGCTAAAATATTGAATAAATGCTGAATTTATCCTGTGCTTATATTTATTCCTGCAATATATCCTGTAGACCATGCCGCCTGAAGATTGAAGCCACCTGTAAAGCCGTCAATATTTAATACCTCTCCGCAAAAATACAAATTTTTTACAATTTTTGATTCCATAGTTTTAGGATTAACTTCATCAAGATTTATTCCTCCGGCTGTGACCATTTCACCTTCAGGAGCAGGCGTTTTGACGGATAATGCTAAGGCAGTCAGCAGTTTTATAATCTTTTTTCTTTCTTCTTTTGTTATTTGAGAAGGCTTTTTATCCTGAGTTATTAAGTTTATATCTAAAAGCATTGATATTAGTGATCTTGGTACATAGTCAGAAAGAATGTTCACCAGATTCTTTTTAGAATTTTCATCGAATACTTTTAAAAGTTCTTTTTCAAAATCTTCAGATTTTTTATCAGGTACAAAATTAAAATTTAAAATAAGAGGTTCAGATTCACTATAATCCAGAAAAGCACAATATGATGAAATTTTAAATATTGACGGACCTGATACGCCTTTATGAGTGAATAATAAATCTCCCCGATCTTTTGCAACAACCTTACCCTTAAATACTGCTGAGATTTCGACATCTTGAATTGTAACTCCGGCAAGATTTGATGGCCATTTTTCTTTTGTTACAAATGCTGTTAATGCTGGTTTTAACTCTGTTATATTGTGTCCCATGTTTTTAGTAAATTCATATCCTGAACCTTCAACTTTTCTGTAATTGCCGCCTGTTGAAATGACTACTTTATCGAAGATTATGGGATTTTTACCAACATAAATATAAAATTTATCCTGTCTTTGCTCAATTTTTAAAATAGAAGAATGCGATCTTATTTTAATGCCAAGCTCCCTTGCTTTATTCAGGAACATTTCCCTGATTGTATTGGCATCATTTGACTTTGGAAATATTCTACAGTCATCTTGAGTATACAATTCAATGCCATGAGAGTTGAACCAGTCAATTGTTTCTCTGGCTGCAAATCTGCTGAAGGCTGAATAAAGAAATTTTTCTCCTCTAGGATAATTTGAAGCAAGTTTTTTGTGGTCAAAAGTAGCATTTGTAATATTGCATCTGCCGCCGCCTGTATATAAAATGGTCTTAAATGGCTCAGCTTTGTCAAATATTTCTATTTCTATATTATTTGAAGCTTCTGCTGCCGAGACAGCAGCCATGAAACCTGCAGGGCCTCCGCCAATAACTGCAATTCTAATCATTTTTAAACCTGACTGTAAAGCGAATCTATGTAATTTGAAATATTATTAATTAATAAATTCTTATTATCTATAGAGTTGTTAATTATTTTAATTAGAGCGCTCCCTATTATTGCGCCTTCTACTCCGATATTTTTCAATTCCAGGATGTGTTCAGGCTTTGAAATACCAAATCCGACAGCAACAGGAACATTTGAAACAGATTTAATTTCGTTTACAAGATCGGACAGAATGGACGAAAAAGATTCTCTTACCCCTGTGACTCCAGTTGAAGACACCAGATAAACAAATCCTTTTGAAGCTTTAGAAATTCTTTTAATTCTTTCTTTGTCTGAAGTTGGAGCTACAAGCATTATTAAATCAATATTATATTTTTCACAAAGAGCAGCAAATTCTTCAGATTCTTCTACAGGCAGGTCAGGAATAATTACGCCGCTGACGTTTGCATTTTTAGCATTTTTTAAAAAATTTTCAAATCCGTACCTGATAACAGGATTTATATATGAAAATAATATTATTGGGGTTTTAAGATTATCCCTGAGACTTTGTAGAAGATTAAAAATTTTATCTATTGTTACACCGTTATCAATTGCTTTTTTTGCTGCGTTTTGTATAATCGGTCCATCTGCAAGCGGATCAGAAAACGGTACTCCAAGCTCAATAGCAGCAGCATTATGCTTTTGCAGGAGTAAAAGCAATTCTCCTGTTGTACTTAAATCAGGATAACCTGAAACAATAAAAGGAATAAAAGCAGGTTTTTTACTGCAATTTTTAATTGACAGGCTTATTTTAGATGTCAAGGAATCTTGTACCATATAAATATACTTCCTCAGGAGCGGGTAGATCGCTGTGCATATCAATAATATTTTTGCCTAACACAGGGTGAACCAAGTCAGGTGCAAGTTCCAAAAGAGGAACAAGAGCAAATGCTCTGAGATGTAATTGCTTATGTGGTATTTGCAGTTTATCATTTGCTATTATTAGATTATCATAAAATAAAATATCAAGATCTATAGTTCTGGGACCATATTTTGGCATATCTGGGTGTCTTTTTCTGCCGAGCTGATTTTCAACTCTCAAACACTCTTTAAGTAAATCATTCGGTTCTAAAGTCGTTTCTATTTCTAATATTGCATTTACAAACCATTCCTGGTCGTTATATCCGACAGGTTCAGTTTCATAAATACTCGAACTGTTTAATACTTTAATGCCTTCGGTATCAGAAAGGAGCATATGTGCCTGCTGCACATAACCTACTCTATCACCAATATTAGAACCCATTCCTATGTATGCAATTGACATTTATTATCCTTTTTAACAAGTTTATATTTACTTTATGTCAAATTCCACTTTCAATCTATCTATTATGAATATTTTATAATTTTTTTAAACTCTTTACAATGGCTAAATTCAAAATATTAGCTTGTTAATAATAATAAGAGCTGCAAAACTTGAAGCTCTTATTATTATTAAAATAAAATTTACATTAGACTACTATGTTAAAATTAATTCCGCTTGTGCGAGTGTCTAACATTTCTTTCAAGTTTGTCGCCTGATTTTTCATTTCAAAAATTTGCTCTTCCAGATTATCTTTCCATGAAAAATTATTTTCCGGGTTTGACAAGGATTCAAAGAGATTACTCATCAGTCCTTTTGTATCTATTGTTTCTTTTACATTGGACTTATTTTCATTATAGTTAATTTTTACAGAAGAATTATTTGTGAAAATATTTTGTTTATTAATAAAATTATCCACATCCACTCCTTATATTAACTATTATCATATTAATTTATGAACTCCAGTTTCGAGATACTTTTACAAAGGTCAACCACAAATTTTAGCCTTTTGGCCAAAATTATATTTATACAGTTTTCACTATTAATTTAATCGACCAGGTTTCATTAAAACTTTAATAATTTTGATTCAAATGTAAATAAAGTTAAGAAAAATTTACAATTAATGAATAGGCTTAAAGAAAAACTGAAGCTGCTGAGGTCAGCAGGAACGAAAAGCCTTTCGTAATTCGTTCATTATCGTAGCAGGATTGAAGCTCAGCAAATTTTTATTAAAACTATATTCTTTTTTTATAAATTTAGGACAATAATCCCTGTAAAAATAAACAAACTTTGCAGTGGAAGACATCTTTACAGAAAGATCATAATTTTCTGTCTGACTATTAGACCATTCAAGCTTATAGCTACTCGTGCCTCTCATAAAATCGAAACATTCAAGATTTTTTTCAAAAGCATACTTTATCAGTTCATTAATCAGGAACTTTGAAGGTCCATAGGTTAAATAATCAGGGTTGACAGCTGTGTTCCAGTAAAATATAGTCGTATCATTTATTAATGCAAGAATATAAGAAACGATAGTTCCATTCAATTTTAAATACGCAAGCAATTTTGAATTATTAGACTCCGAACAAAAATAATCTTTTATAAAATCAAGTTTATTTTTGTCTGAAAAATAGCAAAATCTTTTTAATTCCCCTTTATTAACTTTATATAACTGCCTGTTAAGATTAATGTCTCCAATTGATTTTATATCTTCTTCATTTATATCATTTTTGAAGATTATTTCCGTATTAAATCCGTCTTTTTGTAATTTATTATGTCTGGTATTAAGATTTCTTTTAAGACTTTTACTTATTTTTCCATAATATTCATTATAGGTATCATAATCAGCTAACTTTAAAGCTGGACATTCTTTTGATAATTCAAAATCAAGTTGCTTTTCTTTTGAATATTTTTGCCACAGATCAAAATTTGGATAAGCGGTATTAATTCGTTTAAAATCCAGATAATCATAAGAAAGATTGTTAAGTGCATAATCCAGTAAAGAAATAAATATTTTTTCTCTATCCTCATCCTGTACAATTAAAAAATCCAGATAATCTGATATATCTCCACCTAAAAAACATAATTTTCTAAATTTGATGAATTTCAAGGCTTTTGTATTTTCGATAAAAAGAGGAGCAATGCCGACTATTTGGCCATTTCTTTCAGCAATAAGTATTTTTAATTCTTTATTATTTTTAAAATATTTCCACCATGTAAACATCCATTCAAAGCTGTTTATAGGTGCAAGTCCATTTGCCAGCCTATCCCAGTCTTCTTTTAAAGAAATAAAATCTTCGATATTTTTTATAAGAGTAATATTTATATCTGAATTATTTAAACCGGCACTTTCCTGAAATTGTGTTTTCATAAACAAATCAATACCTCTAAGACTATAAAGTAGTTTTTATTAAAATTAAAAAAACTACTATTAGAAGATTAAGTAATATTTTTTGTTATGTCAGGTTAATCTAAGAGTCTGTTTGTTTCAATCAGATATTAATTCCTGACTTTTTCAGCATCTTAGTTAATTTATCAGTAGAAATGCCAACTATATTATTATAACAGCCTGATATTGAGCTTATGAACTTGCTTGCCAAACCCTGAATAGCATAAGCTCCAGCTTTATCCATAGGTTCGCCCGTTTCTATATAACTACGTATTTCTGAATCAGTAAGATTCCTGAATGTTACTTCACTGACAACATGGTCAGTAATTGACTTATTAAGACTGTTATCAATAAGTGCAATTGCTGAAATTACCTTGTGAGTCCTTCCACTGAGAAGTTTGAGCATTTGAAACGCATTTTCTTTATCAGTGGGCTTTCCCAAGATATGATTGTCAATAACTACAACTGTATCTGCACCTATTACTATTGCAGGATAATTAATTTTTTCAGCTACATCCTGAGCTTTTTCCAATGCCAGTTTTTCTATTAATTTAAAGGAAAAATCTTCTTCATCTATATTTTCTTCGACTTGAGAAGGAATGACTTCAAATTCAATATTTAAACTTTTTAATAGCTGATTTCTTCTTGGAGAAGCAGATGCCAGAATTATTTTTTTATTGATCATATATAAAAAACCCATAAATTAAGAATAAATAAAAAATTTTTATTACTCCCTTACTCTATATTTCCATTACTTGATTTTACTTTATTATATTACCCGACAACTAAAATGTATCTATGGAATAGACCTGATTTATAAACATTTATAAATCAGGGGTAAGAATATCTTTCAAATCTTCATAGGTTAAAGCTTTACCGATTGATCTGTCGACGGAAATAATTGAATCAACAAGATCTCTTTTGCGTTCCTTTAATTTCATAATTTTTTCTTCAATAGATCCTTTTGTGATCATCCTGTATACAAAGACCTTCTTGGTCTGTCCGATCCTATGAGCTCTATCAGTTGCCTGATCTTCGACAGCGGGATTCCACCATGGATCATAATGAATTACATAATCAGCACCAGTCAGATTTAATCCCGTGCCGCCTGCTTTTAAACTTATCAAAAATACAGGAATTGAATCGTCAGAATTAAATCTTTCAACTTTTTCCTGCCTATTTTTTGTTTCACCGGTCAAATATTCATACTTAATACCGGTTTTATCAAACCAATCTTTAACAATATCAAGCATTTGGACAAACTGACTGAACAGAAGTATTCTGTGGCCTTCAGAAATAATTTCTTCAAGCATTTCCTTGAGATGTTCAAATTTGCCCGATTCGTTAATTTGTTTAATGCCTTCTTTATCATAAAGTCTCGGATGGTTACAAATTTGTCTTAATCTAAGAAGTGCTGCAAATATTGACATTCTGTTCTTTTCAAGTCCATTTTCTGCTATTCTCTGGAATACTTCTTCTCTGGTACTATCGAGGACTTCAAGATATAGATCTTTTTGTTCAGGAGTCATTTTGCAGTAAGCAATATTTTCAATCTTATCAGGTAAATCTTTAGCCACATCTCTTTTCATACGTCTCAATATGAAAGGAAATATTTGTTTTTTAAGTCTTGATTCAACTGATTTGTCGCCTCTTTCCTGAATAGGAACAGCATATCTGTAATTAAATTCATCAAGATCATAAAGGAATCCGGGCATCAAAAAGTCAAACACAGACCACAGTTCAGAAATTCTGTTTTCTATAGGTGTGCCGGAAAGAGCAA
>JAQVCB010000002.1:55769-81512 GCA_028689995.1 Candidatus Gastranaerophilales bacterium | reverse complement strand
CTTATTATTAAACGCAGAAAATGTGATTTCTGCATTTTTGCTAAGTTGTACATTATTTAATTTTTGGGCATTTAAAGCTCTTTGTTGCTGTTCCTTGCCCGTAATTACAGATGTTAGCCATTTATTTAACTTTGGAAGAGCAAATGCAATTGTAAGGCATGGAATGACTGTAGAGAACAAAACCTTGCCAATATGCGCTGTTTTATATTCAGATGCTCTTTTAAGTATTTTTTTACCGTAACTATCAAGATCAGTTTCTTTAAAAGCTTGAATATTGTCTTTATTTAATAAAATTTTCTTTAAATGGACTGTGGGATCCAGTTTAAGTGCTTTAAAAACTGTTTTATTATAAATGCATCTGAATAGAGGAACACCGCCCAGCCATGCTATTGAGCCGCCAAATTCATCTATAAATCTTTCTCTTGCCTCATGCTTGCCGCTTTCAATGCTTTCCTGCGTCTTGCCCTTATAGCCTTCATGATATGCCATTCCAACTCTGCCTGTTATATCGGCTGCGTCTTTGACTCCAAACAGCCATAGAGAAGAAGGATTATTTAATTGAGAAAATGCTTTTGTTGCTAAAGATATATTCATTAATACTGTGATTGCCTCCGAGGTACATCCAAAATTCCTACAATCCCCAGAAATTATTCATCCATTTGACAAATGGGGTATTTGCCAATGTCTGAATATTGCGTCGTTCTTGATTATTCAACATTTAAATTTGCTCCGTTTACTTTAATCAGTTCACTACTATAAAAACTTCAACCTTTTAAAATGTGCTATTTTTCAAGATTTCTTTAATTAAATGTAACATTTTAAAAAAAATAAAAAACCTCCCTGATTACAGGAGGCTTCATGTCAAAATAAGTATACAAACACAGTAACTTAACAAGCCTCCAGGAGTCTTATTACGTTACGTCGGTTATTGTATACTACATTCAAAAACATGTAAGCACCTTTTAAAAATTTGCTTTTTAATCAATTTAATACTAACAACCACATAATTGCTTGTCAACATTAGTCAGTAAAAGTACTTGATTTGATTAATAATTTGTAAAATAATTTGATTAAATGAAATGGGTATAAAAAATATGCAAATTACGGTTTTAGTTGATAATAATACGCTTATTGGAAGATATTTTCAGGGTGAACCAGCATTATCTTTTCTTATCGAAGAAAATGGCAAAAATATTCTTTTTGATACGGGATATTCAGATGCATTTATCAATAATGCCCGTAAAATGGGGATAAATCTATATGATCTTGATTATGTTGTATTATCCCACGGGCATCTTGATCATACCTGGGGTTTAAGTTCCCTTATAAAACTCTTTACAGAAGCAACTTATGAAAAAATAAGCTTTAACAGGCCAATAATAATTGCTCATCCAATGGCTTTCGCTTCAAAATCCAAGAATGAATTGAAAGAAGTTGGATCTATTCTGTCTGATAATAAAATTTCAAGAAGTTTCAACTTGAATTTGTCTAAAAATCCACTATGGATAACAGAAAAGCTTGTTTTTCTTGGAGAAGTTGAAAGAACAAATAAGTTTGAAGGACACAGAGTTATGGGACAAATTCACCTTGAGTCACAAACTAATGAAGATGATTATATGAAAGATGATACCGCTATTGCATATAAATCAACAAAAGGCATAGTTATAATTACCGGATGCTCACATTCTGGAATATGCAATATAATTGAACAGGCAAAAGATGTCTGTCAGGATAACAGAGTTCTGGATGTAATAGGTGGATTTCATCTTTTGAATCCCCCTTCGGAGCAAATGAAGTTTACTCTTGATTATTTTAAGAAATTAAAACCTGAAACCCTGCATCCATGTCATTGTACCGATCTGTATTCAAAAATAGCACTTTCGCAGGTGGCAAATATAAAAGAAGTAGGGATAGGTCTAAGGATTGAATATTAATTATTTTTAATTTTTACTACTCTTTTAAATACCTGATTATATGGTCTCACCATAGAACAAATACTTTTTTTAAAGCGAGATAGAATTTCATGGCGTGATAATAACTGATTGCTCAATGCAGGTTTTTGAATATTATTATCAGATAATTTTGTATCTTGTGTTTGAAGTGGCACAATCATTGAGGTTATTATAAAGAAACTTGCAAATAATACAAGAATCTGAATATTGACATAAAATCCTGCTTTTTCAAATGTAGCTAAATTACCGATAATAAAAGGGCTGATCAGAAATAAAGAAAGTATTAATCCAAATGAATAGAGATTATGCATAAATGCAACTATAATAATGGTAATCAATGAAATAAGATAAGCTGAAAAAACTATTGTGAGACATATCCCATATTTGGAATTAAATTCTGATGTGGTTTGATTTTTTATGATTTTTTTGCCAAATATAAATCCTGCAATCAAGATTAAATTTATAACTATTCCCATTATTATAAAAAGATTTATGTTAATCATGTTATACTCCTGCTTGACAAAAGTGTATTTTAGAAAGTCTGTAAGAATACGGTTATAAAAAGTTATAATTTAGTTGATAAGATTTCTGCTTCCTCAACAGATTGAATTATTTGATCATTAAATTTTGATAATTTATTAAAAAATTCTATAGATTTATCTGCAACAAATTTTTTCTCATTATCAATTACAATCAGGTGATAGCTGTTATCTAATTCAATATATTCTTTTATTTCAGATGATGCATTGTTGTAAACAAATTTTGCGCTCTTTGTGCTTGTAAGATCGTCGTCTTTAGAATGAATTACTATAAAAGGAACTTTAACTTTTTTAATATTCTTTCTAATATGTTTTGAAAATCTTATCAGTTCAAGTATACAGGTCATTGGTATACAATCAAGTGCAACTGTATTTTCATGGTAAAGAGAACTGATTTTTTTCCTGACAACCTCGTTTTTTATACCGTAAGGGTCTGACTCTGGAAAGTCATAAAAGAATTTTAGTACAGTATAAAGCCCGAGAGGAAAAAATATTTTATACCAGGGAAGTGTCCATCCATCAAGATACAGGGTAGTTGACAATCCGGTTATTCCGGCTACATCTCTACCTTGTTCTGCAACTGATAAAGCAAGTAAAGCACCCATGCACAGACCTGCAATATAGACTTCTTCATAACTATTTTTAAGATAATCGAATTCATTTATGGCGTAATTTTGCCATTCCTGCCATCTTGTTTTTTTAAGATCAGTAAATTGCCCACCATGACCAGGTAAACATGAACAGTATACATCATAACCTGCCCGGTGTAAATACTTCGCGTAGTGTCTCATTTCAAAAGGACTGCCGGTCATTCCATGAAATAGTAATACTGCTTTTTTATTCTCGCTATGTTTTAATTGAAATCCATCTTTGGAGCTCAAGCGGTACACCTCTTGAATAACTGATCTAACAAATTAATAGCCATATCAATTTCTTCATTTGTTATATAGAGTGAAGGCGCAAGAGTAAGAACGTTTTTGTAGTAACCGCCGACATCAAGTACAAGACCACATTTTTTGCCATTATATTGAAGAGTGCCTGTTAAGCCTTCATCAACAATCTGGTCACATAATTTTTTGCTTGGAGTAAAACCATCTGCTTCAGTTATTTCTAATCTGAGAGCAAGACCCATGCCATCAACGTCGCCGATGTGCTTGTACTTAGCTTTTAGATGTTGTAATCCTTCAAGGAATCTGGCACCTTTTGCTCTGACCATAATTTCATGATCAACTTCTTCAAGCATAGTCATAACTTCAAGACCAGCTCTTGTTCCGATCGGATTAGAAGAGAAGGTTGCATGAGTTGAACCGGGAGGGAATTTTTCAGGTGTGATCAGATGAGCTTTAGCCCAAACTCCTGAAAGGGGATTGAGTCCGTTGGTTAAAGATTTACCAAAGGTAACTATATCAGGAGTGACTCCAAAGTTTTCAATTGACCATAGTTTTCCCGTTCTATAGAATCCCATTTGAACTTCATCACTAACAAGCAAAATATTAAACTGATCAAGAACTTTTTTCATCTTTTTGAAATATCCTTGAGGAGGAATGATATATCCGGCTGTTCCCTGTATTGGTTCTGCGAATAGCGCAACAAATTCTGTTTCTCCTGTTTTTATATCAATCATTGCGTTATATTCATTCTCGAATAATCTTTCAAATTGATTAACGCAGTAAAAATCACAGGTTTCTTTCTGTTTGCCATAGTAGCAACGATAGCAGTACGGGAATGGGGTGTAATGTGCACGATCAAAGTGACCATACCGTCTTCTGTATCTGTAGCTGGAGGTTATTGCTGATGCTCCAAGTGTTCTGCCATGATAACCACCCATATAAGAGAATAAAAGGTTTTTTCCTGTATGGTTTCTGACTAATTTAATAGCATCTTCAACTGCACATGTACCGCCAACGTTAAAGTGAACTCTGCCTTTTTCTCCGAATCTTTTTTCGTTAGCAAGACATATTTTTTGAGCAAGAAGTGATCTGTCTTTGTTAATGAACTGTGATGCAAGCTGAGGCATAAAACTCATTTGATCAATAACAGCATTGTTTACACGTTCATTTCTGTAACCAAAGTTACAAGCTGAATACCACATTTGAATATCTAGGTATTCGGTATCGTTTTCGTCATATATGAATGAACCTTCACTTCTTCTGAATACTTTTGGCGGATTTAAATAATGAACAGTGTCGCCATGTGAACAATATTGGTCATCAATTTTTATAATTTCTTTATCTGATAGCGTATCCAGCTTCAACATTAAAATTAACCTCCTGAGCTAAACTCTGTTGTACCTCATTAAAATTTTCAAATTTAATAAAATCAATGTTTTTATTGCTGCAAAAATCAGCCAGTTTCTTTTTTGCGTATAAAATGTCGGCATGTTTTGAAGCACACATGTCAGATCTTCCGTCGCCGATATAAATAATTTTACGCTCTAATTTAATGTTTTTTATAGTATTGCATTTACACATGCCTGCTTGTGCTTCACAATTTTGCCTGTAATAAGGGAAAGATGCAATTAATTTACCCTCTTTTAGGGCAATCTGATTAGAAAAGATTTTAATATCTTTTATTCCATTTTTCTCAAGAATTTTCTCGATAAAAAGTTCAAAACCATCACTTATTATGTAAAAATCAATATTTTGAGCTTTGACATTATTGATAAAATCAATAAAATTATTATCAATTTCAATGGTTTCAATAAACTCACTTAATAATTCTTCTGAGAAACGGTTTATACAGTTAAGCTGTTTTTCAAGACATTCTTTTGAACCAATTTTACCGGCTTCCCAAAGTTCTTCAATTTCAAGCCATTTTTTGTCAGCATAAACTTCAAGAAGCTTATCAATGGTATCTTCAGTAGTTATTGTTCCGTCAAAATCGCAAAATATAACTATATCATTCATAATTTGTTTATCCAGCGTTAAAATTACAATATAGGGATTGTACTTCAGTCAAATTTATATTTCAACTGTTAATGAATCTACGTTACTTTATTAATAAACTTATTCTGTTGTGATTAAAGTAAAAATGTATAGTAGAAATCTTTCAGTAAAAGTGCTTTTTATACAAGACTTAATATTTTTAATTGCCTGATGCTTTATTTTAAATTTATAAAAAATATGAAGAGTCCTTATTCAAGATATATTAAAATCCTCCGGCTTATTTCCCGGAGGAATTTTTTGAATCAATTATTGCAGAATAACCATAATTATTTTATACAGAGGATTAGCCCATATCGGTAGGTCTAAAATATACAGTAGGATTATATTAAAAAACTAATTTATGTTAATATCTTTTTAATTACTTGTTTATAGATACTTAAAATAGGCGAATAGCAATGGAAACAATTAAATACAGTATACTAGGGGAGGAAATTTCTTTTCTTGATGCTTTTTTAAGTCTTAACAGCTTAGAAGCGAGGCATGCTGTGTTAAAAGAATTAGGAAAAAGAATTTTATTCCAGCGGTATTTTAATGAATTGCAAATTTGTTCTGATAATTATGATCTGGATGTTGAAAGTCTGCTTCAGAAATTTTGTGCACAATATAAAATATCTTCAGCAGAGGAATTTGAAAATTTTCTTGGCAAGATTAAACAGGATAAAGATTCTTTTGTTGAAAGACTTGTATATGAAGAAAAAATCAGGCATTTAAAGAGGCTTGTTATAACTTCCCACAGTATAAATGATTTATTTTTAGAGAAAAAAATGAGACAGGATTCGGTCATATTTTCTTTACTCAGATTAGAAAAGGAAACAATCGCAAGAGAGCTTTATTATCGATTAACACACGATTTGCAGGATTTTGGAGAAATGGCAAAACAATTTTCTGTTGGTGCTGAAGCCAAACATGGAGGTATTGTGGGGTCAATTCAACTGCAAACTTTAAATCCAGAGCTAAGAAGCAGGTTAGTTGCTATGAACGAAGGTGATATTAGTGAGCCTTTTACAGTTGACGGCAGCCAATTTTTAATAATAAAACTTATCAGGTTTGATCGAATAACCTTAAATACTCATATAGAAAATGCTTTAAGAGATGAACTGTTTGAACAATGGATTAACAGGCAGTTAGATCTTAATAATTTTAATATTCAAGCTGCAAATTTATCTTGATTATAAAATAATGGAGAAAAATTAAGTGGAATCAAATAATTCAGATATTAATGAAATTGTAGATAATTCTCTTGGATCTAATGCGGATTCAATAATAAGTCTTGGAATTGGTGAAAATATCCCTGAAGAACAAATTGCGCCGGATAATTTGCTTTTAGTTCTAAGTGGGAAAATCAGGGTTTTAAAGATTTTAAATACAGGTGAAGAAAAAACTATAATTCTGTTAAATGATGGAGATATTTTTGATACGCATGTCAGGACATTAAAGTTTATTGCTTCTGTTGAAACGCAGGTTTGTTTAATTTCTCGAGATAAAGCATTTCAAGATCATGATCTAAAAAATAGATATGAAAGAATCACAAAAATATTTGATCAGGCTGATAATATTGTCAGCAAGCCGGTATTTGATGTTGTTGGGCAGGTTGAAACGGTTCAATCAGATCAAAATGATTCAGCCATACCTTTTGAAGATTTTCATTTATCTGCTGAAAACTGTATTAATCAAGTACTTTCTTACTATAAACAACCTGTTCCTGATATACATGATGAAATTTTTAACGTAAAAAATATCGAGGAACTTAAAAAACATTTAGAATTTATTGGATTTAAAACGGAAAAATACTTTTTAACTTGGGCGCAGTTGCTTAATAACAGATATCCGTTAATTCTTGAAGATGAAAATGGAATTTTTCACTGGATAACAAGCAGAAGAGGAAATAGTTTAATTGAAAAAATAAAGGGTGAATATCATCGCTTTATGCCTGATGATAAACACATTGAAAATAATTTTTCTGTAATTTCTTTAAATCCGGTAAAAAATAAGGATATTTCGCAGGCAGATCCGTTCAGTAATGCTTGGTATTTTAGTCTTTTTTGCAGTAACTGGTTTTTGACAGTTCAGATGATTTTTTCATCAATTATGGTTCAAATATTAACTCTTGGAATGCCGATTTTTTACATGGTTATATTTGACAGAGTATTTGGCAGACAGAATCTATCTGCATTGGATGTTATAGCTATCGGCATGGTTGGGCTTCTGGTCTTTGATTTGTTTATAAAAATGCTGCGATCTTATATTCTTGCACATTTTACTGAAATTATAGACAAGGAAAGCGTTGAAATTTCACTTCATAAAATATTTAGCATCCCTCTTTCAATGGCAAATAGGGATGTTGTTCGCGGATTTATGGATCGATTCGGAGAAATCGTACGGACAAATCAGGTTTTAGCAACGACATTTCTTATTTCATCTTTAGATGTTTTATTTTCTTTTATAGTTGTTGTCTTTTTATTTTATTTGCATTGGCAAATGGCACTTGTATCTATTTCTCCATTAATTCCCGCAGCAATTTTAATTTTCTGGACTGGTCCAAGGCAAAAGTGCAGAGCCATTGTATTTAGCAAATCACAGAAACAAAGTCAGGCAAAGGTAATAGAAATCCTTGAGAATAATGAAACCGTAAGATCAATAAATGCAACACACATACTGTTAAATAATCTTGTTGAAAAAACATATGAATCGTATGAAAAAAACTTTAAAGCAAGGTTTGACCAGGTTAGCACAGGAACTTTATTGGGATTTATAACAAGCCTTGGTTCTCTTGCAACGCTATATTTCGGGGCTTATGAAGTACTTGAAGGAAAAATGTCTTTTGGTATTTATCTTGCAATTAATATGTTAGGCCGAAGTTTTGTAGGGTCAATAATGAAACTTTTAACATCTTTACAGCAGTTCCAGGAAGCAATGAATTCTTCTTCTCAATTAAAAACTCTTTTTACCATTGAAGATGAAAAGGAAAGAAATAATGAGGGAATTTATCTGAGCGAAATATCGGGCCATATTAATTTTGTTGATGTGTGTTTCCGCTATCAGCCTGAATTACCTGTTGTTCTTAATAATATTAATTTTGAGATAAGACCGCGTGAGAAAATTATTCTGACAGGTAAAAGCGGTTCCGGTAAAACAACATTGATTCGTATGCTTCAGCGATTATATGACCCTATTTCAGGATATATTATACTCGATGGTTTAAATATTGCTGATATTAGTCTTGATAATTTAAGAAGTTCTATTGGAGTGGCACTTCAAAAACCCGGCATATTTGCCGGAACTATCAGAGATAATATAACTATAGGCAATCCTTATGCTTCTATGGAAACAATATTGGAAGCTACCTCGCTTACTCAGTTGGATCAGGTTCTTTTAAGGCTGCCTAAAGGTCTTGATACGCAGGTTCTTTCAATGGGGGCAAATTTTTCAGGAGGTCAAATTGCTCAAATAGCCCTATCAAGAATTTTAATAATAAATCCTAAAATTTTGATAATTGATGAAGCACTTTCTGCTCTTGATTTATCTCTACAGGGTGCAATTTTTACAAAATTATTTGAAAAATTCAGAAATTCAACTTGTATTTTTGTGACTGATTATATACCTGCGCATCAGCAAGTAGATAGAATTGTGGTGCTTCAGGAAGGACAAATAGTAGAACAGGGAAAATATGCCGATTTAATAAAATCAGGTGGCTATTATTATCATTTATATGCAAACGAGTTAATATTTTCGAAGGTTCGAACAAGTTAATAAAAGCCTCCAGCTCCTGCTGATCGCAGCAGCTTCAGCTTTTCTTCACTCCTATTCGGTACACCTTCGAAAATAACGCTCCTAATATATGCAAGAGATTTAATGCTGAGGTAATCCAAATGAACAAAAATCCTAATGTCATTCCTATTCAAAAACCTTCATCATCTCCACATATACATTTGATCAATAAATCCAAAATATATAATAAAAAACCGTTTTGGTTAAGTTTTGGATTGATACTTCTTTTATTTCTTGGTTTTTTAGCTATAGGAGTATGGTTTTGGTACGGGCAACTTGAAGAATCAGTACCGGGATCAGGGCAGGTCATTCCTGAAGGACGTATAAGAAGAATAATGTCTCCGATTAACGGTGAAGTTACAAAGCTTTATGTTCAGGAAAATCAAAAAGTAAAGGCAGGTCAGCCCTTAATGGA
The DNA here is from genome assembly GCA_028689995.1 of Candidatus Gastranaerophilales bacterium. Classification (GTDB taxonomy): domain Bacteria; phylum Cyanobacteriota; class Vampirovibrionia; order Gastranaerophilales; family UBA9579; genus JAQVCB01. Next base: position 71,893 of record JAQVCB010000002.1, on the reverse strand, counting down.
ACTTGATCCGAAGCTTACTCAAATTGAGCAAAGCGGAGTTTTGGAACAGTTGTCTTTATTTAAACAAGAATCAAATGCTTTGAAACTGGCACTCTTAAACAGAAATGGGAGATTACTTACAGGCAATTCGGTTCAAAGTGCATGGGTTAATGCTACAAGGCAGACGTTTCAATCGCAGATGGATGCGGCAAATATGCAGATATCAAAAACCTCATATCAGTATAAGGGAGCTGTTGAAAAGTACAATCAGGTAAATAATACTCTTTCTTCCGGTGAAAAAATGCTTAAACAATATGAGGAATTATATAAAGAAGGAGGGCTTCCTGAAAAAGATTTAAAGGAATATGAACAACGAGTAATGGCGCAAAGAGGTGAATTTGCTGCATTAGGCCACGAGATTGAAGCCAGAAAAATTGAATATGAACAGGCCAAACAGCAACCCAAAGAAATTATTGGAACTTATCAAAAAGAACTGCTCAGTAAGCTTATTGATTATCAAAAAAATATTGCACAATTGCATACAGATATTGAGAAAACTAATTTTGCCGGTAAGTATCATATTATAAAGGCTCCTATGGATGGAATAATAAATGAACAGGTTATACATGGGGCAGGTGAAACAGTTACTGCCGGAGAAACTCTAATTTCTCTTGTTCCTGTCAATTCAAAGTTTATTATTGAAACAAGAGTTTTGAATATGGATATGGCATTTATTCATCTAGGTCAGAGAGTATCTTTAAGGCTTGATGCATTACCTTATCAGCACTTTGGGAAACTCTACGGGACAGTTATATCTATATCTCCTTCGACTGTGCAGGATAAAGAAGGAAAACCTTATTATTTAGTTCGTATTAAACCTGAAAAAACTTCTTTGAAAGAATTTACAGGAAAAACATACTCCATATTTTCAGGTATGACGGTTTCTGTTGATTTTATAACCAGAAAAAAGAATATTTTCAGATTCTTTAGTGATCCGATTCAATATCACTTTGATCGGGCTTTTAGAGATCCAACAACAAGATAGGAATAGTTGCTTTTAAGAATGAAAAATATGATATATAAAGCTTTTAATAATAAATTAAAGAAAAAAATACTATTAATTTTGATTCCGGCAATATTTTTTTCTTGTTTTTTTCCTGCATACTCTAAACAGAAGCCTTCGCAGGTTAAAAATGCTGATAAAGATGTAGTAACGTTGAAAGGTAAAGTTGTAACTATTAATCTTCAGAGTATTGTGGAATATATTCTTACACAAAGTATTGATTTGAATATAGTAAAGGCACAGATTGAACAGGCAAAATATATATATCGAAGATCTTTTGCAAGTTTTTTGCCGTCTATTTCCGGTCAATTACCTGTTGAAAAATTTCAGGGGGGAGAGATTTTTTACGGTCCAATTCCTGTCAGTCTGGATAGACTAACGTATCGTCCTGCAATTTCTGCAGATTATCAAATCTTTACAGGTGGAAAACCTATTTTTGATATGTGGGTGTATAAAAATCAGTATATCAGGACAAAAATTTCTTATGATACTAATCTTCAAAAAACCTTGCTTGAAGCTTGTAAAATGTATTTTGAATGGTTAAAAAACTCATCTGATGTGGAAGTGGCAAATCAGGCATTAAAAGAAATTGAAGTGCAGTTAGAATATAATAATTCACGTCTTAAAGCAGGTTTTGGCACGCAGTTGGAAGTATTGCAAACAAAAACCCTAATGTCAGACCGGAAAAATCTTGTATTAAAAGCGGAAAATAAAAAAGATTCATCAAGAATCAATCTGGCAACTTTGTTAAATATATCCCCTGCAATGGAAATGGAGCCTGAAAAAACATTTATAGAACCTTTAGTCCTTTGGGATAAAAATTTAACTTTACCTCAGCTTTATGATATTTCAACGAAAACCCGTCCTGATATTAAAGAACTGACATATTTTATTGCGCAGGCTAAAGCTGAATATAGTTCATCAATTGCTGATCTGTTTCCATCAATTAACGTTGGAGGTTATTTAAGAGGAATTGGACCTGATATCAATGCACTTGATAATTCAGCACAGGGCGCATTAAGTCTTAACTTTAATCTTTTAAGAAATTTAGGAGTCGGATCCTGGAATAATATTAAAACAGCAAAAGCCAGGTTTAAAGAAGCGGCATTGAATAAAGAAAAACTGTTGAATGATATTTATAAGACAATTGCTCAGTCTTATTATGATTGTAAATTTTATGAGCAGCAGCTTCAAGTTACCAAAGAAAAAATGAAAGATGCAAAAGAAGCTTACAGAATTGCTCTTGCCAGATTAAAAACCGGTGTGGGTTTAAATCTTGAGGTAATTCAGGCTCAAAGTGAATTAACTAAATCAAATCTTGAATATCAAACATCAGTGAGAGATTATAATGTTTCTCAGTTAAATCTTCTTTTTGAATGCGGACAGTTAACACCTGATAAAATCCAGACTGCATTTAAATAGAAGATAATTAAATACTCTGGCTTTGTCCGTTTTTGAGTTTGTCTGAAGATGTTTTTGATGCAATGTATTCATTAGTTATTTCTTTAACAAAATTTATTGCTTCAATATCACGTGCAATGGCATCTTTTAGAGCAAGTATTTCCTGAACACACAGTTTATCTATGTCTTTGCTGCCAAATTCGTGATTCCAAATATTTTTAAAATTATTTACGGTATTTTCTTCATATCCTGGCATTTTTTCAATATATGACATCCAATGATGGAACTGATGAGCTATAAGATAAATGTTCACAGGTTTATCTTCTAAAACAAACATCGCAGGAGTGCTTAAAGCAAGCTTCATTTTTGTTTTAGACAGCAAATTTATTCCTATTATAAGGAAAAGAGCCTTCAATCCTTTTGAAGGAAGGATAAAACTGTCATATTCTCCCGTTAATCTAAGCAATTTTTCAATATGTTTAGCTCTGATTACTCTTGTACCTTTAGATTCAATCAATTTTAAAAGATCATCAGGATTGTTAATGTATTGTTTCATAATAGTCTTTGCTGTTTTACCAATATTTTCAGCACTTAATTTAACGCTGCTGTTAAGTTGCAGAGTATCATTAGCTGTTAAATAAGTTTTTGACTTGTTTGAATAGTTTTCTAATGACTTATCTTTACTAAATAACCTGTTTATAAGTTGATAAATATCCAAAACTGAATATAAAAGCTCTTTAAAATTGTTTTTCATAAATTCCCCCATGAATAAACCCTCATATATATATAAAAACAGCAAAGGGTATTTTCATGTCTATAAGAAAATATAAAATCCAAAAATGTTACAAACCTTAATTAAATGAGACGGCTGCACACCTATTTTTTTTAATAAAAAGCGTATATTTTTGAAGTTATACAGAAGTTTTTAAAGCGCGGTTACAATGGGGATTTGTTTATGTTTGCCTATATATTTATATCCGGCATTTTCTCTGCTCATCCACATCTTCCAGCTAATATATGAACCAATAACTGCATCTAAACCGACAAGCGGTAATAGATTTGAGGAAATCCCTGATATTCTAAGGTTGTTTTGAATAATTGATTGCAAATATTTGCAAGCCACAGGCGATCTTGACTTATAAGGAGGGTTTAGGTTAAGCATATTCTTGGTAAAATAACAATAATATCTAAAAGTATCTATATCAAGGGAATTAAGGGTATCACAAAGGTCGGAACCTCTGTCACTAAATTTATCAGCCCAATCAAAAGATGCATTATCAATAGTATTTAATTTGAAAGTTTTTGTATATCTTGCTTCCATACGCCATTTGCCGTTAACCATATTGGAATTTCTAGGCAGATCAACGCAGATTATCATACTGTCAGCAGGAGCAAGATTTTTAATGTATATTTCAATATCTTTTATCTGAAAAATCTTGTCTGTTCGCATAAGGTTAAGATTTCGGTCAAGTACAGCGATACCTGATTCATTAAGACTGGTGGGACTCAAAGATATTCCCACAAAGCAAAATTTATTGTCAAATTGAGATATTTTATTTTTTAAATCGTTCATTAATAAGTATTATAACTGAATTTGAGAAATAAGGATAATTATTTTTAAACAGGCTCATAATTAACTTGAACTGCTAATTAAATTAACAAATAAAATTTAATATTTTTTACAAATGGTCATCCCGACTCCATTCGGCTACGCTCAGGACAGGCTCCGTGGAGGGATCTTGTTAATGAACGCTTTTAGTATACAGTCGAAAATTAGCAAGACCCATTCGACTCCACTTCGTTCCGTTCAGGGTGACAAACTGGCAATAATAAGACAATCAAGGATTTAGCAGTTCAGGTTAATTTATACTGGAAAAAATAAATATTGTGTAGTAATATTATTAGCGTGATGAAATTGCTTCAAAGCTGAAGGCACAAACATATGGAGGAGTGCCTGAGTGGTTTAAAGGAACGGTCTTGAAAACCGTCGTAGTCGCAAGGCTACCGTGAGTTCGAATCCCACCTCCTCCGATTTTTTAATCAAGACACTGTTAAAGGTGTCTTTTTTTGTTGGGTTTGGGAAGGAGTGAATTGAATATTCTTTTGCAAAGAAGTTTTGAACAGGACAGGATTTAAGGAAAAATGGGGCTGAAATCCAGAAAAATATGTCAGGTTACACAACAGTTACCCAACATTACACAAGAAATAAAAATTGATAGGCAATTTTATTTTTCATATGTTTTATAATAGTCAGAGAGAAATTAAGATGAGAGAATACAAAAATGAAAATAGGTTTAAGCTCTGCACAACAGCAGTATTCTAATAATTCAGTCAGTTTTCAGGCTGGTGAATTCAATCATAAATTTGAAAAATATTTAAAAGAAGCCAAAACAAATGGTTCTGATGCTCAGGCATTATTACGTTGCATACACAGGGATACAATTACTTTCACAACTGAAAAACTCGGACAAGTTCAAAAAGCTCTTGATGAAACAACAGTACCTTCAGCAAGACATTATTTAAATAGAGTTGTAGAAATCTGGTCTAAATTAGTTAAATAATTAATCTTTTTCGATAACTTCTCCAGCCTTTTTTGATAAAAGTCCACTTATTACAGAGCCAAGACCCATTCCTATTAATGAGCCTGTTGCTCCAAATTTTTTATGACCTAAAGCTCCAATTAAGCCTATGCCGAATGACATAGCAGAAACATATACTGCAGATTTAGTAGTCTGTTTAGCAACAGATTCAGCTTTTTCCTTAATAGTTTCTCTTTTTTTTAATGATTTTATAAGTGCAGGTAATTCAAGTATCGATAAGGCATAAATACCAAGTACAGGCATCCTTAACATGCCTCTGCCTACAATACGTGTAAGTTTATTGCCACCCTTAATTGACTTTGCAAGAACCTCTTCATCTTTAACATCAAATATATTTGAAGAAGTTACTTCTCCTTCAGTAATATTTAGTAATTTTTGCATATAATTTCCAAATTTAGTGTCAAATAAAGATTTATCAGCTTTATAAAGCATTCCAGATAATTTTTCTCCAATATTTCCCTTTAATTCAAGCAATGGCTCAAACCATGTTCCTCTAAAAAATGAGAATGGATGTTGATATTTTGTATAATCATACTTTTTATCATACCTAATAAAGGTTTCAAAGAATTTAGGAAATCTATCTTTAATTTTCTCTCTAGATTGTGCTGAAAGAAGTTTATTTGAAATTTGTCTGATACTGTTTCTCATGTCCCTGCAATCTTCAGGCAGGTTGAATGCCATAATGCCTAATAAACCTACAGCTCTTGTGTAGTTTTCATCATCAATATTATCGGGAAGTGAAGAAATTCTTCTAACAGGAACAATGGGACTTAAAGCTGCAAGAGCAAGTTTTTTAGTTTTACCAAAAGTACTTTTTTTACTAACTTCATCATATTTTTCAACTTTCTTTATGAATTGGTCTTTATCGTTTTTAAATGCTGCAAATACATCTTTTGATCTATTTATATCCTGATTTAATTTAGAATCAATAGGAAGCCTTGAAGCTTCTCTCCTGTCGCCAGAGCGACGCTCTAAATTGACAGGAACATTATTTTGTCGTCTGTCTGTTTGTGGATTATATTGCGGGTAAAGTTTAAAGATATTGTCTACCATTTTCACCTTCCACGCATGTTGAAATAAAAGGAATAAATTCCCTTATTTATATAAAAACATTTTAAAGGAGGAAATTGCTTGATTTATAGCAAATATTTTTTTATTATTTTATTTTTATCCAAAATTTATTTCAAATGATAGTAATAAAATTACTTATACCGGTGCTATTACATGTCGTTTAAGATTTAATCTTTCTCTGACTTCATCAGGAGTTGCGATCTGTCTTCCCATAATTTCCGCCATTTTTACCACACGTTCAACCAGAGAGAAATTAGTTGCAAGAATGTCTTTATTATCATCAAACCAAATGTTATCTTCGAGTCCTACTCTTACGCCATCACCTGTGAGAAGTCCCAGTAGATTCATGTTTTTTTGACAGGTTCCTATGCCCGCAACAGACCAGATGGAATTTTCAGGTATTTCTGACAAAATTACGCTGAGATGATGTATTTTTGCCTGTGCGGTAGCTATATTCCCTAGCAGGATATTAAAGTAATAGGGCGGTTCAAGAAGTCCTTTTGATATTAAATAATTTGCATAATTAATCATTCCGACATCAAATATTTCGAGTTCAGGTTTTATATCATTTAACCTCATTTTTTCCAGTAATTTAATAATTAGTTCAGGGCTGTTAGTGCTTGCATATTTGGCAAAATTAAGAGAACCCAAAGTTAAACTTGCCATATCAGGTTTTAAGTCATTTTTAAGTTCTAAAACTTCAGATCTTTGTTCAAATTCCGAAAATAATCTACCGCTTGTTGTTACTACAATAATTAAATCCGGCCGATGACTTCTTATTCCTGCGATAATTTCGCTGTACACTTCTTTTTTATATGTCGGCTTTCCATCCTGACTGCAGGCATGTATGTGTGCTATAGATACGCCTAATTGACAGCAGCTCAATATATCGTGGATAATTTCATCAGGATTTTGCGGAACATATTGTGTCATCTGTTTATTTGTAACAGAACCGGTAGGACACAGGTTGATTATTACCTTTTTCATCCTTAAAAATTTCCTTTATTAAATCCCCTTAAAGTTTTACCGCGATTTTTGCTTTTTTAAAAATATAATTATATAGCAGCCTGCATTATAAAAACTCTGTTTTATAATGCAATCAGTTTATTGTGTGTATCCAATAAAGCAGTTTTTTTATTTAAGTTGAGTTTTTTGACTCAACTTAAATGTAATTTCTTTAAGATTTTTTGAAAATAAAAATGTGTATTGTCTTTTAATCCAGTGAATTGCTCTTTTAAATAATGATTTTCTTATTTTTTTTGCAGGTACACCGACAACGGTAATTCCATCAGGGACATTTTTAACAACCATTGCTCCTGCACCAATTGTGCTGGCTTTTCCCAAGGTTTTTGTTCGTAAAATTGTGGCACCGGTTCCAATAAAACAGCCTTCTTTTAAAACTACTCCGCTTCCTACAGTTGAGTTTGGTCCAATAAATGAAAAATCTTCAATTGTAGTATTATGGCATATTACTGCTCTAATCCTTGCATTTACATAATTCCCGATTTCGATATTAGCTCCTAAATTACAGCCTTCAGCTAAAAAACAGCCTTTTCCGATTTTGACATATTTTATATTTATCGACGGATGTATAAGATTTGCAAATTTACAGCCGTAGGATTCAAGTATATTTACTCTGTTTTTAAATCCTGATAATTTTCCGTAGTAAGTAGCAAAGAAATAAATGTCATTATCTTTAATGAGTTCAGGAATTATTTCCGTTCCTCCTAATATGGGATAATCCATAAATGTTTTGCAATGCCGTTCCTTATTATCATCTATATACCCGATAAGTTCCCAGGTTGGGCTTGAATCGTTAATTGTATCGATCAGTTTGACTGTATCCGGCACTAATGCTCCATAAATAATTAATTTTTTCAAGTGAATCCCTCAAACTTAATACTATACATAAATTAATTAACAAAAATTTTTGGGGATGTAAATTAATTAGATAGATAAATTTTTTGGCAGATAGATATTTTGTATTTCAAAATAAATAATAAGATACTCTCTAAGAACGAGTTTATATTTTAATTTTGGCTTTATTATAATTAGTATCAGAAGCTTTGTTTATAGCCTATTAATAAAAAATATGGTTTAATAATAAAGTAATAAGATTGGTTAGTATTTATATGAGTGGAAATATATAATGAAAATTACTACAAGCAGATTTGGCGATTTAGAAATAAATGCAGATATTATATTTAATTTTGTTGAACCAATATTAGGATATGAACATCTTTCAAAGTTTGTTTTGGTTGATAATGTTGCAGAATCACCTTTTAAATGGTTGCAAGCTGTTGATGATGGTAATATCGCATTTCCAGTGACAGTTCCAGGTTATTTTGGTCTTGATTATCAATTTGTAATTCCTGATGGAGAAGCTAAAAAGCTTAACTTAACTGGTACTAATGATCTATTATCATTGAATATTGTTTGTATTCCACAAGGCAAGCCTGAAGAAGCATCAATAAATTTATTAGGTCCAATAATTATTAATCTTAATAATAGAAAAGCGATGCAGCTTGTATTGATAAATGACAATCTGTCGGTTAGACATAAATTATTTCAAGATAAGTCTGAAAAGCAAGAGTCTGAAAAGGCGTTAACTAATAGTTAATATTTATTTTTGAGGATATATAGATATAATGCTAGTTTTAACAAGAAAAACCGGTCAAAAATTGATAATTAATGATAATATTGAAGTCATCATTCTCGAAACAAGAGGTGATTCAGTAAAAATTGGTATAAAAGCTCCCAGAAGTGTTTCTATATATAGGGAAGAAATTTACGAAGAAATTAAAAAAGCTAATTATCAATCTGGTAAAAATGCACTTGTTTCTGATTTGGATTCGGCATTAAGTTTGCTTGAAAATACAAAACAGGTTGGTCCAATAAATTTGGATAAGTTGCCAAAAGTTAAAGCTCTTAATGAGCAAAACATTGATAAATAATTAAGCTATGGATTTGAATGTAAATAAGCTCGTTAATGATGCAACACTCGAGATTTTGGTAAATAAAAATCCTAAAAAAGTTATACGTGATCTTTATGAGCTTATAAATACAAGTAAAGTAGAAAATGAAGTAATTAAAAGTGTTCTTGCTTTTGCTTTCTTCGAAAATAAAAATTATTTTGAAGCGGCAATAATATATCATAAATTAAATAAATATTATCAGGCAGGTTTTTGCGAACTGCTTCTTGGAAATAAGGCCAAAGCAAGGGAATTATGGTTTAATGCTCAGGATTCAGGAGCTGTTTGTTGGGCAAGATGTCTTATTGATCTTATAGAAGTCAAAGTTGATCTTATTCCAACGTTTCTTCAAATCAGGAATCACCTTGAATCTGATTTAGGTTATTTTATTCAGGCCGGTAAACTGGATTATGCAGAAAATGTAATACAATGCAGTGATTTTTTGGCAGATATTAATCCTGAAACAAATAAGTTTATTGGAAAAGCATTGATGAATAATGGTTTTTCAAATCTTTCGGTGAACTTTTTTCTTAAAAGTCAGGAATTGATTCCCAATGATCCTGAAGTATATTTTTATATAGCCAGGTATTCTTTTGAGACGGGTGCTTTGAATGAAGCAAGGCATTTTTTAAAGCAATGTATTGATTTAAATGCGAGTTACACCCCGGCAAAAAAACTTCTTGATGAAATTGGTGAAGTATTATTGTCTAATGTTAATAAGGATTGAGAAAGAAATATTGATATTAGTGAGTAACGAGTGTTTTTTTATCAAGAATCAGTTCTAATTTTATATTATCTGAAGCAACACTGATAAGTGAGCGCCAATTACTCATTTGCACATAATATATGTTTTTGGTTTTTAAGGATTTTTCTTTTCTGACAATTAAATTAGGATTTTGAATTGTATCGAATTCTTTTAAAAGAAAGACTTCGGAGTTTATAGTGCCAATAAGTATCTGATTATATTTAGTTTGAATTAAATATATACCTTTGTTACCCTCAATTTCGAAACCTTTAATTACTTTAATGTTATGGGGCTTTTTATTGGATGAATTGGTGGCAGGGTTAACAACAGGTTTTTTATTTTGCATTGGTCCTGAAGAATTTGATTTAGCTTTATTGTTGACGTTAGGTTCTTGTTGTTTTACTGGAAGAATTATTTCCGACTTATTAGAGATAGCCTTTTTTTCAGCCATTTTCATTTGTTTCGACAAAACCGATTTAAAATATCTTAGCACTACAATAAACAAAACGAGTAGCGCAATTAAACTGAAAAGTATCAATTTTATTGAAGTATTATTGGATTTAACAGGTTTATTTATTTTTTTTGCCGGTAAATTTTCTTTATTAACGTTTATTGGAGAATTTGTGGTAAGAGTTTGTTGAGGTTCTTTTGAATCAGTTGCGTCAATATTTGTATTTTCTGTAATAGTTTCATTAATTAGCGGTTTTTGTTCAATAACAGTTGATTTTTGTTCAACAATTGTTTGTTTTTGAGTAGTTGTTGAAGGTTTTGTAATTGGAGGACTTATAGTATTATTTTTTGATTGATTTTTTTCTGCATTATTATAAGTATTAGATACAATTCTACTAGCTTTTTCAAGTTTTGAATTTTCTATATTGCTGGTATTATTTATTGAATTTTTAATATTTTGAGTAGAGGAACTATTGGTTGTACTGGTTGTAATTTTAGGTTTTGTAATATTTTGATTGATTAATTTTGATAATTCATTGTTTATTTTTGGTTCCTGCTTCAAAATTTCGTCGTTAATATTTAATTTTGCATCAGGAGATTTAGTTTTAATTGTAATTTTTGTGTAACCGTTGTTATTTTGTGAACCAATATAAGGAATAAGTTTAACATCTACGTCCTGTAAGTCAGTAATTGATGAAATATCAGGTTTTGTAGTTATTGAATGATAAGTTTCCGGTAAAAATATTACATATTCGTTATCAGATCTTTTGATGGGACTCAGTTTAATTTTATAGGGCTTTGAAGTTACTACTGTTATATTAATTTTATTATTAACTGATTTGTCTATATTAAGCTTTAAAAGCTGATTAGTATATTTATTTTCAATTGCATATGCAGCAGTAGTAAGTTTTATGCAAAAAACCAGAAGGATCAAAAAAGCAGTAATTGAAATTTTATAAATCTTTTTCATTATCCTCTTCTCTCACAACCAGTAATTATATAATTCTATCACTTTATCCAATAATAATATCTCAAAAAAAATTTTATTTATAAAGAAAATTCAGGAACGGTTAAGCTGTAATCAGGTACGTTAAATTTATCAAGAGGAGCACCCTCTTCAGCCCATTTAATATATATATTCATGGCAATATCTTTGGCTTTATTATAGATATCATCAGGAATATATTCCATATGAAGTTTGGTTCTTTCTCCACCGTAATTCCCCAGAGTTTGTGCGAATTTTAGGCAATTAGTCTTGTCTTTTCCTGCTCCATAGGCTTTAGTCTTTGCATCAGTCCCTGAAGGTCTTATTTCAATAAATTTGTCAGAAAATTCAAGGTAAGTTCCATCTCCGACAAATTTTATGTCTAATAAATTATCAAAATTTAAATCATTAAAAGTTTCTTTTAAAATTAATTTTGTTCTATGCAAGGAATCTTTGTTTTCTTCAGGTTTATTTACAGTGGTTAATGCAATGCTCAGATAAAAAATATCATTAAGAGTTCTTAATTTTTCTCCTTTTTCTTTTTCTTCCTGAAGTTTAACCGGATCAGCTTCATTTTCGTTGTAATATACAACATCTTCTCTCACATCATATCTGCCAATAATAGCATTTTGCTCGAAAACATTTTCTAAATAATCAGAAAGCATGGGAGTATTTTTACCTGAGAGATCAGCGATAAGTGATGAAGCAACAAAAATAGCTTCTGTTGCGCTTTTTTCTCTCATTGCAACAGCTTTTCTTCCTGATTTGCTTTCTATAAGTTTTTCAGGTCCCATAATCATGCCGCCGCTTTCTTCTCCTGCAAATATTAATCTTGGATTTACTCCTAAATTAATAACTTTTCCAAATACATCCCGAACCATAACAGGTTCATTAGGGGCTTCATCAAGCTGTTTTTCAACTTTCTTCATTATGCCTGCAATTTCTTTGAATCCAACAGGAACATTAACAACTTTAACATTATTATTTTTAGCCCATTCATCCCATGCCATTGCAGAAGCTGTGGTTTTAATCATAAATCTGTTGTAATTATTCCATTTATTTTCTGTCTTAAGCTGTTTTGCATAAAAATCCATGAGCATTAAGAAACCTTGATTTGGAGTGTAAACTGTTAAAATTTTATTATTTTTAAGAGGCATATAATCAATGCCAAGTGTTTCAAGTTTATTTATTCTGCTTATATTTTCAATCTGGGCAATACTTAACCTGTCATGATCAGGATCAGTCATTAATATAACTGTACCTTCGGCTATATCTGCAAGCTTTTCTTCATATCCCATTGTTTCTATTACAGGGAATCTTGTTTTGTCTTCGTTTTTAATAATAAGAGCTGCATCTACGCTGTGATCATAGAGCTCTTTTTTATCATTTTTTATTTTAATTTCTTTACCTATATCGTGGAAAAAAGGATCTTCTTCAGTATTAAACCAGATAAATTTATCATTTATTCCAAGTTTTTCAAGAACTTTACTGAGAGTTGTATAAGCACAGCCTCCAACATTTTCAATTATTATTTTGTTATTAAGTTTTTTAATTAATTCCAGATTGAAATCAGTTGCAACTCCGTTCTTGAGATATTCAACATATAAATCAATGCCATTATTCAGTTTTTTCATTGCATCTTCTCGAATTAATTTGTTATCTTTAGCTGCAATAGGTATTTTGTATTCGCCTTTTTTATCAACTACTTCTAGAATTTCTGCCATCTTATTGACAAATTCAATAGATTCTTCAGGAAGATATTGACTACCTTGATTGTTAAGATCTTTTGTCGCTGTTTTAACACTTATGCCATGACTTGATGTAACATATTCTCCGCCAAGAAGGTCAAGTTTGAAGGCAAGAAATGATGCAAGCCATATAGGAATAGTCTGTCTGCATGATGGGATATGCGTTGTTATTCCAAAAGACGACTGCGTTCTTGCAATTAAATCAATATAATTGTTTGTATTATAACGAACTTCACCGGATGCAATTTTGTGCAATTGTTTTCCAGAATATTTTTCCTTGGCTACCATTGCTTTTGCTGCTGTAGCAAAAGCAATTCCAACGGTATTGATTGGAAATCTTGTATCCCATGGATAAAGTATATTTTGTTGTCCTCTTATTCCTGCTGTAGAAACAAGAGCTTCTTTTTTGTAATTGTTAAACCATTTTTTTAAACCTAAACCCTCATAATTTGGACCCGGTGTTTGTGGATCAAAGTCTTTGTCAGCGTGATCTTCAAGGTGTTTTCTTTCGATTTTTAGGAAAAATTTATCAGGGTTATTGTTGTCAATAATAATACTATTTTTTATATATCCGGGTGTTTTGTTGTCAACCTGAACAAAAAGCATATTTTCCATAGTGCTTTTGGGTATTTTACCCGCAATTGGCTGAAAAATATCGCTTGAATTTGTTAAAAGATAATTATTTGAATGCTCTTTTGAATTTTTCATAAGTTCCCCATGTATTTATTATTTCTTGTGACAAAGTTTTGCTCATTTTAAGATTTATTTAGCAATTCATTTATTTTTTTAGCTAGTTCAATTAGTCTTTTACTGACTTCTCCCTGGCTTATTCCAGTCTCATTTGCTATTTGGGATTGTTTGTAACCCATTAAATAACGAAGATAAAAGATATCAATGTATCTCTTATCCTTTTCGTTTTCATCTATTTGTACTATTAAGTCTCTTATTAATTTAATTTCATCATGTTTAATAATTTTTTCTTCAATATGTGGAGTTGGATCAGGAATATTAATTAATATATCATTTGGTTCATTATCATTTGAAATGGAAACAGTTTGTTGATGTATCTGGATATATCCTGATCTTGCTTTTCTTAATCTTCCTGAAGTTTTTAGAACATCAAGAATAGCAGAGCTTGCAACTTTATTAAGATAAATTTCAAGATTTTTTATATCATTTATAGAAGAAATAATAGTATAAGACTTTTTGAAGGTTTCACTGCAGAAATCTTCAAATAAATCTTCATTCCCATTTATTCTGGGATTTTTTCTTACTATCCCCTCTATTAAGTTACGATGTTCTTGAGTTAACTCCACTTCATAGTCCACCAAGATAAAATATATTACTCTAATTTTATCTTACCATTTTGTGGTGATATTACAAGTTTACAATTAAACCAGCTTTGATTTGTTTCTTTTTAGTTTGGATAGAAGGTAATTTTGTATAATTCAAAGTATTTTTAAGAGTTTGTAACACAAGATCATCGACTTGTTTCGATCCGCTGCTGATTTGAATTTTGCTATCCTGGATATTTCCTTGAAGGTCAAGTATGACATGAACTTTAACCACATTATTTTTTGCTCTTTCAGTTGCCATGGTTAAATCTCTTGACAAAGCGCTTTTTAAAGCTTGCCCTGTAACCATCAGGTAATTTTTAAATATTGAATCCGACGCAAGTGATGCGCTAACTTCCCATGAAATATTTGAAATTTTAACCGGGCCTACCTGTGTAATAAGCGCTCTTTCTATATCATCGTTAATGTTAGTATGTTTAGTACTTGCTTTATTTATTTTAACAGGTGGTTGTTGAGTTTGTTGAACTTGATTTTGATCATTATTAGGAGCTTGATTTTGAGATACTTCTGGAGTTTCTGTATTTGCAAGTTTATTATTCATCGGTGATTGAGCTTTTGGGATAGTTTCTAAAGTTTTAAAAGCAGTAGAATCAGGATTAGCTTTTGTTAAAATGTAATTGTATTTCCAATATGCATAGCCAGAAAGGCTTAAACTTGTTGCAATAATAACACTTGCTGCAATCTTTAAAGGATTTATTTCTTTTTTGACAATAGTAAAGTTTATTATTGCATTTCGTCCAGATCCAACATTAATATTTTTAAGATTTCCAACTATTTCAACATCATCAATGCCCATAAGTAGAGCTTCAATATCTTCCTGAGAACTTTCTTTGTCTTCAATAGGCGTTTCTGTATCTTTAATAGGTAGATTATTAGTTTCTGTAAATTGTTTCTGCGTGAAAATTTGTTTATCATCACTTTGATAGCTGATTTTATCGTCCAGTGATTCCGGTCTTATAAAATTAGAGAAGTAAGAAGTTTCGGGTGTTATAGGTTTTTCGTCAGGTTTATAAATATTTTTAATTTCACCTTCTAAAGACTCCAGTTTTGGTTCATCATTTAATGAAAGTTCTCCGCAGATATACTGAGTATTAAGTTCTTCAGTATTTAGAAGCGGTGATTCATTAAAAATGTCAGAGTATGGTTCTGTATCTTTGAGATCATATTGTTGTATATTTTCAGAAATAGGAGCGAGTTCTTCCTGTACCTCTTCAATTACTTCATCAGTTATTTCTTCTTGTTGTATATTTTCAGAAATAGGAGCGAGTTCTTCCTGTACCTCTTCAATTACTTCATCAGTTATTTCTTCTTGTTCAATTACTTCATCAATTAGTTCTTCTTGTTGTATATCTTCAGAAATTGGAGCGGTTTCTTCCTGAACATCTTCAGTTATTTCAGCAGCTAATTCTTCTTGTTGTATATTTTCAGAAATCGGAGCGAGTTCTTCCTGTACCTCTTCAATTACTTCATCAATTAGTTCTTCTTGTTGTATATCTTCAGAAACAGGAGTGAATTCTTCGTGAATTTCTTCAATTACTTCATCAGTTATTTCTTCTTGTTGTATATTTTCAGGAATCGGAGCGAGTTCTTCGTGAATTTCTTCAATTACTTCATCAATTAATTCTTCCTGCTGTATATCTTCAGAAACAGGAGTGAATTCTTCGTGTACCTCTTCAATTACTTCATCAATTAGTTCTTCTTGTTGTATATTTTCAGAAATAGGAGCGAGTTCTTCCTGTACCTCTTCAATTACTT
>JAQVCB010000002.1:0-55669 GCA_028689995.1 Candidatus Gastranaerophilales bacterium | reverse complement strand
CATCAATGATTTCTTCTTGTTGTATATCTTCAGAAACAGGAGTGAATTCTTCGTGAATTTCTTCAATTACTTCATCAATTAATTCTTCCTGCTGTATATCTTCAGAAACAGGAGTGAATTCTTCGTGTACCTCTTCAATTACTTCATCAATGATTTCTTCTTGTTGTATATCTTCAGAAACAGGAGTGAATTCTTCGTGAATTTCTTCAATTACTTCATCAATTAATTCTTCCTGCTGTATATCTTCAGAAACAGGAGTGAATTCTTCGTGAATTTCTTCAATTACTTCATCAGTTATTTCTTCTTGTTGTATATTTTCAGAAACAGGAGTGAATTCTTCGTGAATTTCTTCAATTACTTCATCAGTTATTTCTTCTTGTTGTATATTTTCAGGAATCGGAGCAGTTTCTTCGTGAATATCTTCAGTTATTTCATCAATTAATTCTTCTTGTTGTATATTTTCAGGAATCGGAGCAGTTTCTTCGTGAATATCTTCAGTTATTTCATCAATTAATTCTTCTTGTTGTATATTTTCAGAAATAGGAGCGAGTTCTTCCTGTACCTCTTCAATTACCTCTTCAGTTATTTCATCAATGATTTCTTCTTGTTGTATATCTTCAGAAACAGGAGTGAATTCTTCGTGAATTTCTTCAATTATTTCTGATTGTTTAACAATGTCAAAATCATGAATCTCTCTTGTCAAATCTGATATATCATTTTTGAAGAATATATTTTTGATCTTTCCAAAGAAACTAACATCTTGGGAAATTTCAGCAGTTAATTCATTCTGCTGAATATCTTCAGGAATAAGAGTTGTATCTTCGAATATTTCATCAGTTATTTCTTCTTGTTGTATTTCTTCAGAAACAGGAGTAATTTCTTCGTGAATATCTTTTGTTACTTCATCAATAATTGGAGCATATTCTTCTTTAATATCTTTTGTTATTTCGTCAGTTAATTCTTCTTGTTGTATTTCTTCAGAAACAGGAGTAATTTCTTCGTGAATATCTTTTGTTACTTCATCAATAATTGGAGCATATTCTTCTTTAATATCTTTTGTTATTTCGTCAGTTAATTCTTCTTGTTGTATTTCTTCAAAAATAGGAGTTGTTTCTTCCTGAATAGCTTCATCAATTAATTCATCTTGTTGTATTTCTTCAGAAATAGGAGTTGTTTCTTCCTGAATATCTTCGGTTACTTCATTAGTTAATTCATCCTGCTGAACATCTTCAGAAATCGGAATGGTTTCTTCCTGAATATCTTCAGTTACTTCGTCGTTATCTTTTTTGAAGAATACATTTTTGATTTTTCCAAATAAACCAACATTTTGAGAAATTTCATCAATTAATTCATCTTGTTGTATTTCTTCAGAAATAGGAGCTGTTTTTTCCTGAATATCTTCAGCTATTTCGTCAGTTAATTCTTCTTGCTGTATATCTTCAAAAATCGGAGCAGTGTCTTCTACAATATTATAATTTTCTATAAAGTCCTGATTTAATTTTTCTTCAAAATCGTTATCAATAACGTCTTTAATTTTATCAATTAATTCTGATTGTTTAGCATCGTCAAAATTATTAATCTCTATTGTTAAATCTGATATATCATTTGCTTTTTCTGAAATATTAATGGAATTAACATCAACTTTATCATTTTTGAAGAATATATTTTTGATCTTTCCAAATAAATTTCCATCTTGAGAAATTTCATCTGTAAGCTTATCGAGCATAATATTATTTATTGATTTGGCGGCTGCATCTGTAGCAGCAACGGCAGAGGTAATGGTAGTTCCTGCAATTAAGGTATCTAATAAATCATCGGCATGTGTTGAATGTTCCTGTTTAATACGAATTTCAGAAAACATTTCCGTCAATTCTTTATTATTTGATGTTTGTATAAATATTCGGTTTAAGTTGTATAGGATATTAAAATCATTTCTGCATTCATCACAATTTGCAATATGTCTTACGAGATATTCTTTGTCAACGTTAGATATTTCATTGTCTAAATAAGATAAAAACAATTCTTTTGTTCTGTCATGATCTTTTGATAGAAAGGGTTTTAACCTACTATTTAGTGAATTTATAATGTCTATTAGTTCGAAAGTTGGTTTTAAATCAGAAGATTCAACAATAATATAATTTTTATTTCCTGATGAGTGATTAATTTTTTTTGATTCTATAAATCCGACTACTTCTGCTTTATTGAGTTTGGAATTCAGTTTGATTCCAACATAAAGATCCGGTGAAAAACCATAAATTAAATGATTTCTGGGAATCCACATTTGTGAATATTCATCTGTGACTGTAACTCGAACATCTATTTTAAGATTATTGGCTTTAATGTCTGCAACATCGAATTCTCCCAATAAAATAGGGTTATTTGAGCAACAGTTATATGTGTCAGTTTCAATATGTTTATCATTCAGGAATTTTTCCAGGGCACTTATTCCCAATGATACAACATAAGCTCTTTTTCTTGATTTTGGATTCTTAATTTCATTAATGAAAGTAAGAATATCATTTTTTAACTTATTATTTAATTTTAAAGAATTTTTTCTCATTAAAAACTCCTACCCATATATATAGAGTGAACATGATTAAAAATTATTCCGGTTTTTTAAAAATTCATCTAAAAAGATGAAATTTTTCTTTTTAAAAAATGAAATATATTTCCAAAAAGCGAATAATTATATAGAATTATATCCTTACTATTTAGAATAATAAAAATGGAGATTGTTAAATATAAATGAGAATGATTGATATAATCGCAGGGAAAAGAAGCGGAAATGCTCATTCACTTGATGAAATAAATTATATTATTAATGGAATAACAAACGGTATTATTCCTGATTATCAAATTTCAGCATGGCTTATGGCAATATGTTTTAACGGCATGAATATTGATGAAAGTTCCATGCTTACAAATGCTATGGCTGATTCCGGCAATATACTTGATTTATCAGAGATAGGGGAATTTGTAGTAGATAAACACAGTACAGGTGGCGTAGGAGATAAGACAACATTGATTTTAATACCTCTTCTTGCTGCTGCTGGTATACCTGTAGCAAAACTGTCAGGTAGAGGACTTGGTCATACAGGTGGAACTATTGATAAGCTCGAGTCTATCCCGGGATTTAAGACTTCTCTGGAATTGGACGAATTTTTAGCTCAGGTAAAGGATATTGGTGCTGCAATTGCTTCTCAGACGAATCAGCTTGCGCCTGCTGATGGTAAATTATACGCTCTTAGAGATGTTACTGCCACGATAGAAAGCATTCCTTTAATTGCTGCTTCTGTTGTATCAAAGAAAATTGCAGCTGGTGCCAATGTAATCGTTCTTGATGTTAAATGCGGAAGTGGAGCTTTTATGAAGACATTATTAGAAGCTCAGGATCTTTCAAATACTATGGTTGAGATAGGAAAACGTCTTAATAAATCAATTTCCGTAGTAATAACATCTATGGAGCAGCCGCTTGGAAATGCTGTTGGAAATTCTCTTGAGGTAATAGAATCAATTCAGACTTTAAAGAATCAAGGGCCTGAAGATTTGAAGGAATTATGCCTGATACTGGGTGCAGTAACTCTTGTAAAATTAAATAAAGCAGAAACTATAAATGATGCTAAAAGAATTTTAAATTGCTATCTTGAAGATGGTAGTGCATACAATAAATTTAAGGAAATTGTAAGGACGCAGGGCGGAGATGATAATGCAATAGATAATATTGAAAATCTTCCTGCTTCAAAATATGTTATCGAAATTAAATCCGAGAATGACGGATATATTAAAAATGTTGATGCTCTTAATATTGCAAAGGCTTGTAAATTTCTTGGTGCTGGCAGGATGAAAAAAGGAGACAACATAGATCATGCGGTTGGAATTGTCCTGAATAAAAAAATTGGAGATGAGGTTTTAAAAGAAGAAATTCTTGCATTTGTCCATGCTAATTCTCAGGATTTTGTAACAGAAGCAATTAATCTTGTGAAAAAAGCTTATAATTTCTCTGAAACTGCTCCAAAACTGCCTGAATTGGTTTATGAAATATTACTATAAAGGAGAAGATAAAAAATCTTCTCCTTTATAGATACTCTATATTTTAAATTTTGAAATTAAATATATTTTTCAATGCTGCTTTGCAGGCTTGTTTTTTGCATTAAACCTACGAGTCTTTCAACAGCTTCACCATTTTTAAAAATTAGAATACTGGGAATACCACTTATGCTGTATTCTTGAGCAGTTTTAATATTTTCATCCGTATTTAATTTCACTACTTTGATTCGATTTTGAAATTCTTCAGCAATCTCATCAATAACAGGTGCAATTTTTCTGCATGGTCCACACCATGGTGCCCAAAAATCAACTAAAACAGGTACAGATGAGTTTTTAACTTCCTGTTCAAACGAAGCATCTGTAACTTCTATGGCATTTGACATATAATTATCTCCTTCTATGAAAAAATTTATGGTGGTATTATTTAATATAATGCTTGATTTTATCACAATATCAAAAATAGTACAGATTAGTGAGGGAAGATGGAAAGATTCAAAATACTTGATAAATACATAACAAAACAGCTTATTGAGACATTTTTATTGGGCATTATCATTTTTACATCGATCATGTTCGCATCAGATACATTTATTAATCTGGTGAAACAAATAACATCATTTGGAATATCAGGTAAAGTTGCATTGCTGGTAGTTCTATTAAAATTACCATCAATTTTGGTATTAACAATACCTATGGGAGTTTTATTAGCAACGATTTTGACCATTAATAAACTTTGCTTAAATTCAGAAGTTACAATATTCAGGGCATGTGGAATAAGTATAGCAAGATTATCTTTACCTGTTTTTATTTTTGGGATAGCGGCGGCAATAACATGTTTTTTTATAAATGAATTAATTGTTCCTGCTGCAAATGTTCAGGCAAGAAATTTAACAATGTTGGCTTTAACCCAAAAAAGTGTTCCTGATGGGAGATCGAATTTTTCCTTTGAACAATTGAATGAAAATGGACAGGTAAAGAGGCTTTTTTATATAGATAAATGTTATAATGGCAGACTGCATGGAATAACTGCCCTGGATATGTCAAAAAGGGATGCTGTGACAATAATACAGTCTAAATATGGAAGTACTAATCCTGATTATTGGAATTTTGATCAGGGAGTATCGTATACCTTAACTCAGTCAGGAAAAATTAAAAGCAGTATATTTTTTGACAGAATGCAGCTTTTTACTAATTTTAATACTTCAGGAAAAATGAAAAACCGAAAAGCAAAAGAATTTAATTTCTACAATTTAATAAAATATATAGAATATCAGAAGAAAAAAGGAAATATTGATGTTGCAAGTCTTTTGATACAATTGCATGAAAAGTTTGCTATTCCTGTAACTTCATTTCTTATTGCAATAATAGGAATACCGCTTGCAATTACTCCTCCAAGAGCCAAATTTAATAGGGGATTTTTATTCAGTATATTGATACTTTTTTGTTATTACTTATTAAGAGCTTTTTCAATATCTCTTGGAGAATCACAAATATTGGATCCATTTTTATCTGCATGGTTGCCCAATATAGTTATCGCTTTTATTGGCGGATTGCTATTTTACAGAAAAGCTTTTTTAATATAAAACACATTTAATTGAAGAAGCAGAAAATCAAAATTGAACCCGGACCTCTCCGAATTGTTAAATTATGTTTCATTTTTTTAAAAAATTCCTTTAAATCCTAAAGGAATTTTTTAATTTGACCGATACAGTTTATGTAAGGAAAAATAAAAATCGGAGCGGGAGCGCAGGCTTTAGCAAACTCGTTCTAAGAATAGGATAGGGATATAATTATGGAAGAAAAGAAAAGAATACCGGCAGTCACTACATCAGACTCGGTGTCATTTCTTCTTAGAGGAGCACAAAAGCGCAGATCAATGGCGCTGGCCAGAGCTAAAATGATTCAAACTGAATTAGGAGTTGTGCCTCGTTTAGTAACAATCAAATAGCCTGCGGAGCGGGAGTGTTTAAAAGGGAAACGATGAGTTTTCCTTTTAAAAAACTCGTTCTAATTTATGTTGTTGAATATATACTTTTAAGCCTGCTAACAAGCAGGCTTTTTATTGTTTTATTACAACTAAAACTTCGTTTTTTCCAACCATTTTCAAGTTGTCTCTTGCTAAAGCTTCAATTCCTTTTAAGGACGTATAGTTTTTAAGTTGTTCCTTAAGCTGGTTATTTTCATCAATAGCAGCAATATTCAATTTTTCAAGTTTATTAAGTTGCTTATTTAAAGTTATATATTTGGCAACATTTAAAAATATTCCTCTGAATATCTGGGAAAGGCAGATCACTAATATTATTGTTATAAATAAATAATAAATTCTTTTTTGATAAACTTTCCTAACATCCTTTCTATTGAAGGAATGTTTCTTTTCTTGATGCATATTGTTATTTTTATATCTGACCGACAAAGCCTAACCCTCTTATAATTTTAATGGATTTCTTATTAAGTTAATTATTTTGTAGTTGATTATAATTGTAAAAAATACATTAATTGATGTCCAGTTATGTTACAAAATAATAAAAAAATCTTTATTTTTATTTTGTAACATTGAATTCAGATTAACAACATTAATTTGATGGATATTTTAAGTGAAATTGAACTAAAAAATAAAAGAGGCTGTTTTTTAGTTTTTTAACAGCTTCTTTTATTTTTTTAATTTTTAAATTTTTTATGAACGCAGGTATCTTGCAGGATTTTTAGGTACACCGTTTAACATGATCTGAAAATGAAGATGAGAACATGTTGCTCTGCCGGTAGCACCAATTTTTGCAATTTCCTGACCGGTATATACAGAGTCACCAATATTAACAAGAAGTTTTGAGGAATGTGCATATAATGTCTGAATACCATATCCATGATCGATTATAATACAACGGCCATAATTACCATTCCATCCTGAAAATACAACTGTGCCAGATTTGGCAGCTACTATAGGATCTCCGTTTTTACCATAAATATCAATGCCTGAATGCTGTCTAAATTCTCTAAATCCAAACTTTGAAATAATTTCTCTTTTCCCTTCAGTAGGCCATCTAAAACACCTGTCCTGCGATAACCCAATAGATGGAGAAAAGCCTCTCGATGCAAGTCTGTATCTTTGATTTCTTGTTAATTTAATATCAGGTATTATAATTTTTTCACCTGCTGTTAAATTAACAAGATCAATTTTGGAATTAACAGAAATTAATTTTTTGAGAGATACATTATACTTATTACTAATATTGACAAGATTTTCACCTTTTGTTACTACGTGAACTTTTGAATTTTTAGGAATAATCATTAGCGGTTGTCCTGGTTTAATGCCAGATAAACTGTCTTTATATTCTTCTGATACCGGTATGATATTATCTTTGTTTATTGATGATTCATTTAAACTGATAGGAATTAATCTACCACCACCCTGATTAATATTAATAATTTGTTGTTTTAATTCATTTGAAACCGCAAAGACAGTACTAAATGAATTAAAACAATTTCCTGCAAGGAGTAATGCTGTGAAAAATATAATTAAAGAACTTTTTGAATTGGTAACTTTCGAAGATTTGCAAAAACCTTCAACAAGTTCATATATTTTCTTTGAGAATGAAATTTTAACTTTTTGATTAAGTTTTAAAAGAGTTAAATCTGAAAGAAAATTTCTTGATCTAAGAAGATAATCTAAAATTTCTTCCGTAGTTTCATCAATTATCATCTTTTCTTTCTGGAAATTGCAACTCCTGGCTTTTTTAAAGGCCATATAAACTCTCCTAAGTCCTTACCACTTCTTTTATTAATTTTTAACAGGTGAATAATTCCTATTTAATGACATTTTTTCACATATATATTAACTTGCCACAAAAATTGATTAGTACAAAGATATCATTAATTTATAAAAAACGTCAACCCCGCCTGTTTAGCTTAAGTTAATAACTATAACTGAGGTATAAAGATAAAATATACAAAAGTATTAGCTATAATCAAGAATTTTATTGTTATTTGGATAAAATCTTCATTCTTAGCCAGAGTTTTACCTGAATAAAAATTTATTTATAACTATTCGACCAAAATAGTCTTTATTGTTATAATATAAGCAAAACTAATTAATAAATTCGTTCAATAAGTATATATTTCAGTCTATTATTTATTTTAATGCAGGAGTTTTTTAATATATGGGTAATGTATTGGCTATAACTCCAATAAGTATTGCAGGAACGCTAATTATCAACGGTCTTGCAAAGGGATTTGAGAAATTAGGTTATGATGTTCTAACTTATGATGTAAGAGATATTGATGTTACTTCTGTAAAAGTTTTCAATCCCGATTTTGTTATAGGTTATGACTATGTACATTTAATTAATCCTGATGCTGAAAGAATTATTAATGAGTTAAATATTCCTGTTTTACATTATTTTGCTGATGATCCGAATGCGAATTTTGCACATTCGGGAGATTTAACACTTTTTAATAAGTTAGCGGCTTCTAAGGGAATAGTTTTTTGCTGGGATAAACAATATTTAAACGTATTACATAATAAGTCATATTATTTACCACTAGGGGTTGACCCGGATTTATATTCTATAGATAAGAAAATTGACAGTTGTATTCCAGAAATTGTCTTTGTGGGAAGACCTCTTACGGATAAAAGAATTTCAATTTTATGTGAAATTATAAAAAGTTTCCCGGAAAAACTTGGTGTTTATTCCTATAAAAAACATTTTGATGCCAGTGTAGAAGAAATAATAAAGCGGGGCATGTTAAGTTCAGATCTCATAGAAGTCTATAAAAAAAGTTATATGGGATTTCTTGAAACAGAAAAAGACCTTGCCAGAGTTTATTCTGGATCTAAAATCGTACTAAATATTACAATGGATCAGGGGTTGAGCAGTATGAATTATCGTGTTCTTGAAGTGCTTGCGTCAGAAGGTTTTTTGATTACTGATTTTAAACAGGATACGGTTGATTATTTTGTTGAAGATTCCGAACTTTTGTTTTATAGAAGTTCAGATGAATTGATTGACAAAATTTCAAGATATTTGAATGAAGATATTTTAAGACATAGAATAGCCAAAAATGGCAAGGAGAAAATCCTGCAATATCATACTTCTCAACAGAGAGCGGCGGAAATGCTTTTAAAATTGGACTTAAACTAATTTAAAAGATACAATTTTCTTGAATATATTAAATTTATAAAATACAATAACATTGCGGCAGACAATCAGGAGATTAAAAATGCAAACCAAGTTAAACATCACACCATCAAAGAAATTATTAAATTTGCCCGTTTATATTTTTGCTGAATTGGATGAATGGAAAGAAGCGGCGCGAGCAAAAGGTGTTGATTTGATAGATCTTGGTATCGGGAATCCTGATGGACCAACACCAGCTCCTGTAGTTGAAGCTGCGGTAAAAAGCATACAAGATCCTGTAAACCATGGATATCCAAGCTTTAAAGGAAAGGAAACATTCAGGCAAGCAATAGCTGAATGGATGTTAAGAAGATATAATGTTACTATTGATCCAAAAGAAGAAATACAGACATTAATAGGTGCAAAAGAAGGTTTGGCACATCTTGCAATGGCGTATACCGATCCTGGAGACATCAATATTGTTCCTGATCCATATTATCCTGTTCATTCAAGAGGTACATGGATTTCAAACGGTGATGTTTATCATGTGAAACTTGAAACAAAAAATAATTATTTACCTGATCTATCAAGTATTCCTGAGGAAGTTGCTCAAAGGGCAAAAGTTTTCTTTACAAATTATCCTAATAATCCTTCAGCAGCTACTGTAACAAAGGAATATTATCAGGAATTAGTTGATTATTGTATAAAATATAATATATTACTTTGTACAGATCTGGCTTATGGCGAAATTGTTTATGACGGATACAGACCGCCAAGTATTTTTGAAATTCCAAGAGCAAAAGATGTAGCCATAGAGTTTCATTCTTTTTCTAAAACATTTAACATGGCAGGATGGAGAGTGGGTTTTGCAGTTGGAAATAAAGAATATATCAGAGCACTTTATTCTATGAAAACAAATGTAGATTATGGTACTTCAACAATTGTGCAGGATGCTGCAATAGCTGCTCTTAATTTACCTCAATTCCATATTGACAAAATTGTTCAAAAATATCAACGCAGAAGAGATTTTATGGTTGAAGGATTTAGAAAACTTGGATGGGAAGTGAGTTTTCCAAAAGCTACAATGTATCTTTGGTTGGATGTACCTGAAGGTTATGATTCAAAATCCTGGTGTAAAATGATTCTTGACAAAACAGGTGTTGTATTTACTCCGGGTATTGCTTTTGGGAAATATAGCGATGATCATTTTAGAGTATCAATGGTTCAATCTGATGAAAGATTGAATGAGGCTATGGATAGATTAGAAGCAGCAAATATTAAATTTGTAATGGACAGGTGATAAGGTGATAATAAAATCACTCAAAAAAGTGATATATATATTTAAAAATATAATGTAATATTAAAATGGTTCATTAAATTAAATTACTGGGAGTTATAATGATGAAATTGTCAAAAAATGTGAGAAAATCAAGAAAAGGGCAGAGTCTTGTTGAGTATGGTTTGATTCTAGCTTTGGTTTCAGTTGTTGCAATCGTGGTGTTGACACAAATGGGTGGACAAATCAAAAACATTATTGATAAAGTTAATGTGCAATTAGAAACAGCCGCAAACCAAGCATCTGGAGGCTAAAACAATTATTTTTAATAAGAGTTTTTTAGAAGTATGAATATATACAATACAAAAAAAGGTCAGGATATATCTGAATGGGCAATAGCTGTTGCTCTGATTGCTGTGATGAGTATGAGTGTGTTGTTTATGTTTGCTCCACAAATGAATGCAATGCTAAAATTTATAAATGATTCTATTTTTACTGTCAGTAATAAGCAGTAGTGTTAAGTAGCTGATAGTATCAGTAATTTTATATAAATAATTTCAGAAACTCTTGCATTTATACAAGAGTTTCTGTTTTTTTAATATTTTTTTAATATTTGTATATAGAGAAATCGAAATAACTTTAAAAAAAATACCGAGCAAAGCTCGGTTTAAATAGCTGGATCGTGTCTGGGTAAGAGTCGAATATATATGCGTGTGTAGTATTATAAAACCAAGTTTAGACAAAAATATAAATTCCCTAACTGGATAGTCTACTGGTATAATAAACATATATCATTACATTACTTATCTTTAGTATATAAATTAGTTGAATATAGTTACTTTAAACACTTGATGCAAATGAAACATATTTTAAAAAACTTTAAAAAAATTACTTACAAGACGATATCAGCTATTGTTTTTGTTCTTGCAATATTGCTTATCGTTCTTTTTCAAAAATGGGTGTTACTTCAGATGTATCATACAGCTGCTTTTTATTATGTGTGGCAGGCTGATGAAGAGTATAAAAAAGGGCATTTTCAAGAAGCTATTGGCAAATATAATTATGCAATAAAACTATTTCCTGAACATTATAAAGCTAATTACAATTTAGGAAATATTTATGTAACATATGAGGACTACAATAATGCAGTTTCGTGCTATGAAAAAGCTTTAATAGCGAACCCTTATTATCTTAATGCAAGAATTAATCTTGGGATAGTTCTGTCTCAACAAATACTTGATATTGATAGAGCTATAGTTGAGTACAACAAGGCTATTAATACAAACCCTTTTATACTGAATTTACCTTTTGTCTTTAACAACAAACCTTCTATCACGCATAGTAAAGCAATAGCTTATTATAATCTTGGTATTGCATATAAAAACAAATCTCTGCTTTATAAATCTGATAGTATGGAAGCAAGAGATTATTTAAAACAAGCAGCCGAGTGTTATAGAAATTCCATAAAAATCGAACCTGACAGTTATGAATCGCATTATAACCTTGCATTAACGATGCAGCTTCTGGGAGTTTACTTGGAATCTCTTGAGGAATACTGTAAATCAATAAATTTGGAGCCCTTAGATTATAAAGCACATTATAATCTGGCTATTTTATTAAGGCAAAAATTTTTATATCGAGAATCAATAAAGGAATTAGAAAAAGCAGGGCTTTTGCTTGATGTAAAAGGTGATTATTTCAAAACTGCTTATATTTATCAAATATTAAATGAAGTAAGTCAGCGTGTTATTGCGAAAAGAGCTATATCATACGAGTATGAAACAGAAAAATCGGGGGAATCACCTGCAAGAAGTTATGATATTACTTATGTTAATGGAAGGGTAGTACCTACAGAAGATCTTGATAAAGCTATTACAGAAAATATGAGGACGTGTTCCGTGTGTAAAAATTTACCTTCTTCAAAGTGAATTATTTAATCAAACTAGTTCTAAATTATAGTAGAATAAATTGATGGGATATTTTATCTGTAGCTGGAATTTTGTAGGAGATTTTAAAAATTGAAAACTGTCGGGTATATCAATTCCTACAGGCTTCAGGAGATTGAAAGATCTCTTGAAATCAGAATTCAAAAGGAAAAAGTTCAGGAGTTTTGTGTAAAACATGGTTTTGAATTGCTGAAAATGTATGAAGAACCCGAAGAAAGCAGGCCTGATTATAAACCGGAACTAATAAAATTAATTAATGACGCATCAAAAAGGGAATTTGAACAAGTAATTATCTTAAAATTCGACAGGTTTGGACATGATGATACGATGAGAACCTGGGTTATGGGAGAGTTAAAAAAATATAAAGTTGAAACTTATTCTCTGACAGAATCTAAAATTCAGCTTGAAAAAGTTCCAACAGCGATATCCAGAGCTGAAAGAATCAGGGCTAAAGTTCGAGATATTCCGTCTTTGCCTGAAATTGTAACCAAAGTAATGGAAATTGTTCAGGATCCAAGATCTTCCGCATCCCAGTTAAGTAGAGTTATTTTTCATGATCCGGGACTTACAACCAGAGTTTTAAGACTTGTTAATTCTGCTTATTACGGGTTCCCCCGCCAGATAAGTTCTATTCAGCAGGCTGTAACAATTCTTGGATTTACTACAATGAGGGGGTTGGTACTATCTTCAAGTATTTTTAAGATATTTTCACCAAAAAATGATTTAATAAAGACATTAGATTATAAAAAATTCTGGAAACATTCTCTTGTTTCAGCTATTTCAGCGAAAAAGATAAATAATTATCTTCAATTTAATGAAGAAGACGATATTTTTAGTGCTGCAATACTTCACGACATAGGGAAAGTTATACTTGATCAGTATGATCATGAAAACTATACATTAGTGCTTCAAAAAGTTTCAAATCCGCTTGTTGGTCATGAATTACTGGCTGCTGAAGAAGAATATTGTGAAATATCTCACCAAAATATGGGTTATATGGTTGCAGAAGGATGGAATTTACCAGAAAGTCTTTCTGAAGTTATTCGACATCATCATGATCCAATGAATTCAATTAAAAATAAGAAATTAGCAAGTATTGTCAACGTCGGAAATATCTTGTCTCATATAGCTCTTGATCTGAATAGTTTTGATGCAAAGTTATTTAATAAAGAAGTACTTGATTATCTGGGGATAAATGAGGATGACCTTTTAGTTATTAATTCTCAAATTATTGAAGAAATCGAAAATATTGGAGACCTTGAATCATTTTTTAAATAGAGCAGTCAGTATTATCCGGCTGTCGGTAAAAACGGTAAAAATCCTGCATCAATAAGTAATTATTTATGCGGCTTGATGGGACTGTTGACGAATTCAAAAAACTTTGTTTTTTGTTTCGTCTTACGTCCCTCACGTCTAGTGTCAAAATGTCGAAAACTGACCGTTTCCACCATTTTTCACTTTTGATAGGGTCGTGTTACAAAATAGAAAATAAGAGCTATTTAACTATTTTTCAACATTCCTTTGATGCCGAGTTACATTAAAATGAGTAATAATATAGTAATTCAACAATATTTGGAGAGGAACTTTGCAAACTTTTAATGATTCAAAAAAAGTCATTGAATTGACTTTTCTCTGGGAAGTAGCCAGAGCATTAAATGAAAACATTTCTTCTGAAGACTTAATAAAATCAATTAAGACTATTTTTTGCATTTTTTTTAAGATTAATTATCTAAAAATATTACTATATGAAGAAAATTTTGATACTTTCAGTGACTTTAGCAGAAACTGGAATATTTTGAGTAAAGTTGATGATAAAGAAAGACTGATTAATTTTTTTAAAGTTCTGATTCCTCAACAGGGTCGAGGTTTTCTTATAAATGATAGTCTGGTTAAATTTGATAATAAGGAAAAGGTTTTGAGAGCTGAAATAAGCAAGATTATTAAAGATAATAAAGCTGTACTTGTTTTGCCTATAACCGATAAGAATGAGGTTATAGGTTTGATTGAGCTGCAAACGGATGAGTTTACACCTGACTGTCAGAATCTGGATTTTATAATGAGTTTAAATATAGCAGCAACACAGATTTCTACAGCAATAATTAATAATAAACTCAATTACTTTATGCAGCAAAACGTTGAATTTTATAAAGCAATGAAAGATATTGCAAAACTAATTGAATCGCAATATGAATTAAACTATATTTTACCGCTGATAGGTGAAAGTATAAGCAAATTTGCTATAAACAAACAAATCTCTATTTTTTACAAAGATGAAAATTCAAAATATAAGCTTTTATGGCCGAAAAAATATTGTTATGACGGACTGAATAATTTGTTGAAAAAAAATGAAAATGCTTTAACTTATAATATTTCTAATGATGGTCATTTTGGCGTATTCCCGCTTTTGAAAGAAGGAATAAATATCGGTGTTGTTTTAATTGATGGAAAAAATAATAAACTGGACGAAAAGGATATTTTTTATATGGAACAGCTTATTCGGCAATCAAATATAACTGTGGAAAAAGCTGAATATTATGCTGAAACTTTAAAACAGGCGACTATTGATGCTTTAACAGGCTTAAATAACAGAAGACAATTTGAAACAAGGCTTGAACAGGAAATCAATATTGCAAAAAGAAAAAAATCTCATTTATGTTTTATGTTACTGGATATTGATTATTTTAAATCTGTAAATGATACATTTGGTCATCTTGTTGGAGATGAAATACTTTATAATGTAGCTAAAATAATAAGAGAAGAAATTCGTACCTATGATATTGCAGCAAGGTATGGAGGAGAGGAATTTTGTCTGTTGCTACCAGATACAACTGTTCCTAAAGCTTTATTAATTGCAAACAGGTTAAGAGAAAGAATTGAAAAGTCTAAATTTGATATTTCTTCATTTAACTTAACTAATGTAAAAAATGTTTCAATAACAATAAGTATCGGAATTAGTGTATTTGATCCTAAATATCCTGATTTTACAAAGATTTTTAAGGAGGCGGATTCTGCTTTGTATAAAGCAAAACAGGAAGGAAGAAACAGAGTTATTTTATTCTCGAATCAAGAGTTATAGTTTTATGATTCGTTCGTTTACTATAGTTATTGTCTATGATAAAACATGTTTAGGAGAAAAATTTCACAATTATATTGGAGTGAAAAATTGATTACATTAAAAGAAGTTGAACACGTTGCAAAATTAGCCAGACTGGAATTGAGCGAAGATGAAAAGATCAAATTTGCTGATCAGTTAGGCAAATTATTGGATTATTTCAATCAGCTTAAAGAAGTCAATACCGAAAACATAGAACCTATGGCTCATCCTGTTCAAGCGGTTAATGTGGTAAGAGAAGATATAATCACTCAATCTTGTAGTCGTGAAGAAATTTTAAAAAATGCACCACAGGAAGAAGATGGATACTTTAAAGTTCCAAAGATCATAGATTAAGCATAAAAGAGTATTTTATATTTTATTTCAGCAAAGGATTATTTAAAAATGGTTACTAAATATATTTTCGTGACTGGTGGAGTAGTAAGTTCTCTTGGAAAGGGTATTGTTGCGGCATCGTTAGGTAAACTTCTAAGAGCAAGAGGTTATTCTGTTACAATTCAAAAATTTGACCCTTATATAAATGTTGACCCGGGAACAATGAGTCCTTTTCAGCATGGTGAAGTTTTTGTTACCGATGATGGTGCAGAAACAGACCTTGATCTGGGACATTATGAAAGATTCACCAATACAAATCTTGGAAGAGTGAATAATGTTACTTCAGGGAGCATTTATTTAAGTGTAATAACCAAGGAGAGAAAAGGGGATTATCTGGGTGCTACTGTTCAGACAATTCCTCATATTACAAATGAAATTAAAAGTCGCATAAAAGACGCTGCCAAGAATAAACCTGATTTTCTTATAGCAGAAATTGGCGGAACCGTCGGAGATATTGAAGGTCTGCCTTTTCTTGAAGCAATAAGACAATTCAAAATTGAAGCAGGTTTTGGTAATGCGGTATTTATTCATGTAACACTTGTTCCATATTTGAATGCAGCAGGTGAATTGAAAACAAAACCTTCACAACATAGTGTAATTACTTTAAGAAGTATTGGTATTCAACCTGATATTCTGGTTTGCAGATCACAAAAATCAATACCTAAAGCAGAAAGAAAAAAACTTGCTCTATTCACAAGCGTACCTTCAGAAGCTGTTATTGAATGCAAGGATTTAAAATCTATTTATGAAGTCCCCTTAGCACTGGCAGCAGAAAATCTTGATAAGGAAGTTCTTAAAAGACTTAACATAGAAGATACTGAGCCAGATATGGATTCATGGAGAGATCTTGTTACGGGAATCAAGAATCCAAAGCATACTGTAAAAATAGCTATAGCAGGTAAATATACTAAATTGTCCGATGCATATATTTCTGTTGTTGAATCATTAAAACATGCAGGAGCCGCAGTCGGTGCTGCTATTGAATTAAAATGGGTTGCATCTGAAGAATGTGTTGATTTTGAAAAAGCAAAAGAAGTTCTTGCTGGTGTAGACGGTATTGTTGTTCCTGGCGGATTTGGTATTCGCGGCATAGAGGGAAAAATTAACGTTGTTCAAATTGCAAGGGAAATGAATATTCCATTTTTGGGACTTTGTCTTGGAATGCAATGTGCTGTTATTGAATTTGCAAGAAATGTTGCAAAACTTAAAAATGCAAACAGTACAGAATTTGAAACCGAAACACCTCATCCTGTGATAGATTTACTACCTGATCAGGAAGGCTTTACAGAATATGGCGGTACTTTGAGATTAGGTTCTTATGAATGTCATCTGCAAGAAGGTTCAAGAGTTAAAGAAGCTTATGAAACTAATGTGATTTTTGAAAGACACAGACACAGATATGAAGTAAATAATAACTATAGGGAGCAGCTTGAAAGAGCCGGCATTGTATTTTCAGGACTTTCCCCGGATAAAAAGCTGGTTGAAATTATTGAGCTTCCCGGTCATAAGTGGTTTGCAGCAAGTCAATTCCATCCTGAATTCAAATCAAGACCCGATAATCCGCATCCTATGTTTTCAGGACTAATTAAAGCTGCTTTAAAGGATGTTATTGATGCTCAACAAGACTCAACAACAGAAGTTACTCCTATTAGCGTCTAAAGCTTCAGAATGCGCCTATGCCCCATATTCTAAATTTAGAGTTGGTGCTGTAGTTCTTTTTGATGATGGAAGTACATATAAAGGTTGCAATGTTGAAAATGCCAGTTATGGATTAAGTATTTGCGCTGAAAGAAATGCAATTTCAACGGCAGTTGCTGATGGGAAAAATTCTGGAATTGTTGCAGTTGCAATATCAAGTCCGGATTCTAAGTTATGTTATCCCTGTGGGGCATGTAGGCAATGGATTTCTGAATTTTCTAAAGATGCAATGATAATAGTTGAAAATGAGGATAGGACTCCTTTAGTTCATACAATCTTAGAGCTTCTTCCTCATACATTCAGATTATAGTTATTTAACATTAATAATACCTAATCCTTGACTATCCTTGTTAGATGTGCCTGTCATGGCATTACGAGGACTTGTCATTATAATTTTGGATGCTGATGCTCCACTAGTCATTATGTTTGTCATTATATTGTCTGAATTGTCATACCATCTTCCTATATATTCTGTAATGTCGTCAATTTCGTCTCCATCGAAGTCAGTAGCAGTACAATTGCCAGTGCAATCAGCAGGTAAAGGAAGTTGGTCTATACCGATAATTTTTTCAAGTATATCAATTAAACCATCTCCTCCTCCAGACTCACTATCTTCGTCAAGATCAGCATAGTCAATAAGCATTGTATGGTGAAGTACGGCTATGGCATCAATATTTACGCCGGGTGTAACTGAAGAATGATCTCCCGCTAAAATCACAGGTTGGCTTGGATCATCTGCCATATAACCGTCTTCGACATTATCATCAATAATTCTTAAATATTTTGCATTTTTTATGTTATCAGCGGTTGTACTTGCACCGTCATATGTTGTTCCACCTGATGGATCAATACATTTCATTCCAAGATCAAAATAACCACTTCCGTAAAATTTTGCCTGTCGAACGCTGTTGATAATAGTATCAGTGTAGTATGCTCCTACTCTATCGTTTTGTTTTGTGCCGGTAGGAATACCTGTACAGCTTATATTTACCCATTTGATTTCTCCGGGAGTGTCGGGATCATCATTGCCAGCAAAGACAAAGTAACCTTTAAGGTTTCCGAGTTCTTTAATAAATAAATCAGCACCAATATTATCAACAAGCGGTGCGGGAAGTTTTATGGTTATATAACCGCCAGGTCCAAGTGATATAGCTTTATTATCAGGATATCCATAGATATTGTCATATTCCCAATTCGTTCCATTAAAGCTTTGGCTTGTATTCCCTCCTATTGGCGTTCTTAAATTTGTATTTGTATCATCTATACTGCCGTCAGGAGTAGGAAATTTACTGCTTAAATATGCCGGTACAGAAATTGCTGCTGCTTTTGCTGTGACTGTAAATCCGTTAAATCCGATAAACCCTGTAAAATATGTATTAACATGAGCAGTGGCTGCAATTCTTATAGCTTTTGATGTTATTTTAATGTCATTATCCGGGTTAAATATGGGATTAATATTATTTATAAGAGAATTTTCCTGAATCATTTTATTGAATGTTTCTGTCATTACGTTTTCAATTGTGCTTGAATCAATAAAGACGTTGCCAGAACTTTGTTGAGGTTCAAGTTCTGAGGCTCCAACAAGAGCAGCGGATTCTACAGCTTTTTGCAGCTCATCCTGACAATTTATAAGTATGCCGATATCTACAACAAGGCTTGCAAGTGCAAGTATTGCTGTTACGCCAAAAACAAAAACTACTAAAGAATTACCCTGTCTTTTTTTCATTTAATGCACGACCTTGTTTGTTGAACTAAAAATATTGTTAAGAGCATTTAATTCTCTTGAGTTATCAAGATTTATTGTTGTTGCTGAAGCATCACATATACCGGCTGTTAAACTATCACATGTCCCATTAATAAAATTTGATTTATCAATTAATGAATTTAGGAAGGATAATTTCCTTATATATGTAGTGCTGTCTTTTTTAAAATAAAGTGATCCGTCAGTATATGTACCTAATTCAACTAAAAATGGAGGAGGGGTAAAACTATTTGAGGAATGGGAATTTAAAGAACCATCTATTTTAAAAGGAGTTGCTATGAATATGTTGGATAGGGTTGTAATACCTGTAGAAGTTTCATCTGGTAGAGATGGGGTTGTTGAAGCTGTTTTAAGCAATCCAACAGATAATTGTTGTCCATCTGATACACCATCTCCATCTGAATCAGGATATTCAGGATTATCATCCCATGCGTCAGGAATTCCATCTCCGTCACTATCAATATAACAGTCAACGATAGTAGTATTTGGTAATGTTACACCTGCATATACTCCATTTGTAAGATTGAATTGAAAATTATATACGGTAGTATCATCCGGTTTTCTTGTAGTGCATGGTATAAATAATTTTAATACATAGTTTGTGCTGAGGAACGTGTAATTTTTAATGGTTTCAAGGTCTGAATTACCTGATATAGAATTTATTGAATCATAGCTGCCAAAGGCGGGAGATATACCATCAATGAAAAGACTAAATGTCAGTTTATTAAAATCTAATGTTGAGTAGGTGTTTGAAGTATAAATAGAATGACTAATTCCCAAAGAAGTAAGCACCCATGTATAAGGAATTCCTGTATCTAACCATTCTCCTTCCGGAGTTGTTGGATAATAAGGTGATTTTACTATCAGATGACCGCTTTGTATGCTTAAAGCAAGATTAGGAGGCAGTAAATCTTCTCCCCACCAGTTAAACAATCTTGCATAATCATAATCAGTAGTTCCTCCTGAAAATCCAATCAGGAATGCTATTTGTGCTCTAAAATCTATTCCGTCTATATTCTCATCTGTTAATATTGATGAATCTGTAGTAAAAGAATTTGATAACTCATCAGAAGTTAAAAATGAAGTAGTATTATTAGAATTAAATAAAGCTTCATTTACAACCTGATAACTGCAAAAATCAAATTCATGCGGAAAAATACTCTGCTCTGAAAAATTTAAGAGATTAAAGACAGGCTGATATTTGTAATTAACTTTTATTATGGCAGTTTGCTGACTGTTACCAGCTGACGGTTCAATAATATTTACGAAAATTGAATCTGAATTCGGCAAATTATATGAGGAAACATAATTTACTATTGAATTTTCCAGAGTTGATTTAATTTCATCTTCAGTCTTGTCAGTTAGCTGGTTTACTTTTGTTAAACTGATTCTGACAGCTTCAGTAATTGCTATTCTTGCATTTAAGATAAAACCTATCTCTATAATGAACATAAAGATTACTATTATTACAGGCACAACAAGTGCAAATTCTACTATTTGCTGGGCTTTTTTATAATTTTTCATCCACTCTCAAACCTGAATACTTATCTCAATATATTCATTATTCCTCCTTTTTAAAAAAAAATGAATTGTTTTATATATAAATTTACTTAATGTTAAGAAGTTGTCGAAAAATATTTTAATAATAATCAATTGGCGATGATTCTTTTGATTATATGTTGTTATAGTAAACGAATTCAATAATTATACATAAAAGCTTGAATCAAAAATCCTTTTAGCCTCGTCAATCGAGCTGAGACGGATTTTTATAAGTATTTTTATGTAAAGTTATTTCGGTCTCTCAGTATATTTTATTTACAAAATTGTGGGGTGATTTATGCAATGCAAAAATTGCGGTAAAGATAACTCGTCAAAACATAAACATTGTATAAAATGTGGTAAAAAACTTGAAGATACAGTACAAGCCGAAGAATATTGCCTGGATTGCAAAAGCCCTTTATTGTATCCTGACAAACCTTGTCCTTATTGTAATGGGAATGAAATTCAAAATAAAGAAACTTGTTGTAATGATTGTAAATCAAACTTAAGAACGGGTATTTTATTTAATGACGTAAGAAAACTGGATGATCTTGAAAGAATAATACTTGAAATTGATTCTTCAAAAGTGTTCTGTGAAAAATGTATAAAATCTCAAAAAGTTAAAGCAACTGAAAAACTTGATACATTAAAATTAAAATTCAATAAATTTATAACTCAAATGCCTGTTATTACACTTCAAAAACCGATCAAACCCTCGATTGTCAAATATTGCGGTGTTGTTACTTCTCAATCAGCAGTTAGCGTTGATGAATTGAATGATTTAAGCGGTAAAAGCAGTGAATTTAATCTTAAATTAAACTTGGGAGAAAAGTTTTGTATTAATTCAATAAAAAAAGAAGCATTAAAACAGGGAGCCAATGCAATTATTGGATGTGATATAGAATATGCTGAATTAAGCAATCCTATGCATACTTTTATGATAGCAATGATGGGAACAGCAGTTATATTAAAAGGTTTTGAGGTTTTATCAGAGTATGAACGAAATATATTTGTTAGAACGAGTACTGGCTAAAGCCTCTAACGTCTTGCCAAGCAAGCCGTTTCGGCTTTAGCCAGTACTCCCGCTTCGCACGAGCCTTTTACAGTTATAATTGGATTTTAATGTTTATAACCAGACAGGCTCTTAGATTGGTTAGTTAGCATTCTTATGCCAAATCAACTACGCTGACGCCGTCGCCGCCTTCGTTTTGTTCTCCGGGTCTGAATTTGCTCACGTATGGAGATGATCGTAAATAATCTCTTATTGCTTCTCTTAACGCCCCTGTTCCATGTCCATGTATTATATAAACAGGAGTTAAGTTTGCAAGTGATGCTTCGTCAAGATAATAATCAGTTTTATTCAGGGCATCATCAACAGTCATTCCTCTTAGATCAAGATTATTACTGATATCACTGCGTTTAAGATTAAATTTTCTTCCTGAGTAAGTCGATTTATCAGTTTCTTTAACTGATTTAGAATTTGATTTCACAACTTTATCTGTTTTTACAGTTGTTTTTAAAAGACCCACCTGCACCTGAATATTGTTATTTTTATCAGGTTTGCAGAGTAAAGTTGCATCCTGATTCAGGGATTTAATAAATACTATTTGGCCTATTTCAATATCATTCCATGCTACAGGCTCAAATTCAGGTTCAAGTTCTTCACTTTCGGCCATTTCTTTTTTTCTAAGATCATCTTCAATTTGATTTAGCCTGTTATAAGACCTTCTTATTACTTTTTCACTTTTTGTTCTTTTAATTTCCTCAAGAATATCTTTAATTTCTGCTTTTGCATTGCCTAGTGTACTGTCAAATTTCTTTTTATAAATATTTATCGTGTGTTTTTTTTCTGCATTGAGTTTTTCAATTTTGTCGTTATATTCTTTTTCAAGTTTTTCAATTTCTTCTTTTGCAGATTCAATTTTCTGAGCATTTCGGGAAAGCTCCTGCTGGGTATTTTGCAAGCCTTCCATCACCTCTCCTGTAGTGTCTTTTTGTGTCAGGTATATTTTTTGTGCTTCGCTCGCAATATCTTCAGCAAGGCCTAAATTGAGAGCTATTGTAATTGCGTTGCTTTTGCCGGGGATGCCCATTAAAAGTTTATATGTCGGAGCAAGTGTATCTGTATCAAATTCAACACTGGCATTGTAAAATCCTTTTTTTGTATAGGCAAGAGCTTTTAATTCTCCATAATGAGTTGTTACTATTGTCCTTGATCCTTTTATATAAAGACTTTCGAGAATAGCCTGTGCAAGAGCAGAACCTTCCTGTGGGTCTGTTCCTGCTCCAACTTCATCAAGAAGTACGAGTGAATCATTGTCGACATTATTTAATACTTTAATGATATTGATCATATGGCCTGAAAATGTCGATAAATTTTGAGTTACACTCTGTTCATCGCCGATATCGGCAAAAATGTTTTTGAAGGGATAAATGTTAGCTTCGAGAGCAGGAACGTGAAGGCCGGCTTTTGCCAGTAAAAC
Source organism: Candidatus Gastranaerophilales bacterium (assembly GCA_028689995.1). Taxonomy (GTDB): domain Bacteria; phylum Cyanobacteriota; class Vampirovibrionia; order Gastranaerophilales; family UBA9579; genus JAQVCB01. Next base: position 32,320 of record JAQVCB010000002.1, on the reverse strand, counting down.
GCATAAGCCTGTTGTTTTAAGTATAACTGTTTTACCGCCTGTGTTAGAGCCTGTAATTATTAGACTGTTCCAGTTTTTTCCTATTTCAACAGTATTAGGCACAACTTTTTCAATGGTTGAAATCAGGATTGGATGTTTTACATTATTTAATGAAATAATTTTTTCATTGTTTAATTTGGGTTCTATTGCTTTTAAAGCAATACTATACTTGGCTTTTGCAAATATAAAATCAATTTCGGCAAGAATATAAAGAGTTTGTTCAATTTCTTCGGCATTATATTTAACCTTATACGAAAGTTCTGACAGAATTCTGTTAACTTCATAATCAATTTTAAGCTCAGTTTCTTTTAGTGCATTGTTCATTTCGACAATTATTTTAGGCTCAATAAATAATGTTGCACCGCTTGCAGAACTATCATGCACGATTCCCTGTACATGAGATTTGAATTCGGTTTTTACAGGAAGAACAAATCTCTCGCCTCTTTGTGTATAAACAGGTTCTTGCAGGTATTTAGAAAATTCGGGTGACTGTATTAATCTGTTTAATTTATTTTTAAGATTATATGACTGGTCTTTATAGCTTAATCTCAAACTTTTTAATTCCGGGCTGGCAGAATCTACGACTATATTTGCATCGTCAAATGTATTTATAATTTCTTCTTCAAGATTTTTATTCTCAAAAAGATTAACAGCAATTTTAAATAAAAGAGAAGCTTCTTCCTGATATTTTGAAAAGAAAGATCTCAGTCTTCTTGAAGCGCCTATTGTTGAAGCAATATCAAGCAATTCAGTATTTTTTAATGTTTGACCGACTTTTGCAGCATCAAGCGGCTCTGAAACACTTCTTATGCCACCAAGCGGAGGAATGAAATTCTGATCGAGCAAAAATTTCCCCTGAGAAGTTAATGATTGCTCGTGTTGAATTTTATTTATATCAGTATATAAAGGAGTATCCAGGCATCGTTCCTTCCCCATTTCAGAGGTGGAATGCCCGGCAAGATATTGAAGTATGGTGTTCCATTCAAGAACTTTTAATGTTTTATTGTATTGATTCATAATTTATATTTAAATTTAAGCTAAATTATTCTTTATTCAGTTTTAATATCTAAGATTTTACCTCGATAGAGATTCAATATTTTTTTGCTATATTTTGTATCTCTGCTGCAAGGTTATTTATTTCAGTTTACAATGAATATGACTAATCTTATCATTTATTGTTCTATATATAAATGTAAATTATATAATATGGATTAAAAATATTTAAGCTATGAAAGACTTAAAAATGACTAATAGCTTTGAAATAAATCAAAAAGAACTTGTTTTGACAGTTATAACTGTTGAAAGCCTGCTTTTTTTAATAGCTGCGATATGGGGATATTTTACTCCTATTAATCCTTTCCAGAATATAAAGCCTGATTTTGGGGATATAATGTTTGCTGTTTTAAACATTTGTTTGCTTTTAGCTGTAAATTTTATGGTTATAAATGTATTTTCAAAATATATCCCTTTTTTTAGATACTTAAAAGAAGCCTATAATGAAATTGCTCCGATTGCCGCAAATATAACTTTTTCGGGGGCTTTTATAATTGCAGTTTTTTCAGGATTTGCGGAAGAATTCTTCTTTAGGGGGATTCTTCAGGCACAGTTTGGAATAATAATTTCAAGTATTATTTTTGGAATATTTCATATCGGCAATAAAAAAACTGTCTGGTATGGAATTTATGCAGTACTGGTAGGTCTTTATCTTGGCTGGCTGTATCATATTACAGAAAATCTGTTAGTTACGATTATAGTACACTGCGTAAATAACTTTCTGGCCTTATTTTATATGCGTTATTACTATGAAAAATACATCAGGGAAATTAATCATGATTAAATTTATCAGGAAAGATAATGCTTGTACCTGTAAGTTATGATATAAGCTATTCCATGTCATCTTTATAGACAGAGTTTACTCACACTTGCGCAAACTATTTTCGCCGTTTCTCACTTTTGAGACTACTTTTAGTAATTATTTTCGTTATTATTATTGCCTAGCTGCATCATTCCAGGCATCATCATAGTGGTCATCATAGTTTCCATAAGCTGAGGATCCATTTTTTGATTATTATTCTGTCCCATCATTATTAAGGGCATTATACTCGTCATAGGATTGGAGCTATATCCTGAATTCATTCCATATGCATTCTGTCCGCCAAATGAACTCATTAACATATTCATTTGCATAGCTTCCGGGTTATAATTTTGTGACATCCCTGCTGCGGATAATACTTGCATAGCCTGTGCAACTTGTTCTTTTGAAGGAGTTTTATTTTCAGATTTTTTATTTGAGAAATCATCAAATCTTTTAAGAATATTCGGGTCAACCTGACCATTATTGTTATTAGCATCATTAATAACTTTATTTAATTCCTTTTCTTTCATAGTTTCTCTTACTTTATCAGACATATAGTCTTTGACAGCTTTAGTTCCAGGGATATTCATTTGTGGAAGATTTGGAATATTAGGAGGCTGAGGGGCTCTATCTGGTTGTATGGGTTCACCCGGTTGCCTTGGCTGTGGAGATCCACCCGGCATCCAGGGTTCACCCGGTTGTCCAGGCTGGGGAGCGCCACCTGGCTCAACTGGTTGTTCTGGCTGGGGAACTCCACCATGTTGTTGTGGATTACTTTGTTGCTGCTGTGTTCCCAAATATCCAAGCCCTTGCTTTGCATAGTCAACTAATTTTGAAGCTGGATTTAATGAAATTACATTATTATATTCTTTAGCTGCATCGTTTTTTTTGCCCAGTTTAACATATGAAATTGCAAGATAATAATGGGCGACAGCATCTCCGGGGTCGTTTTTGACAATACTTTGCATGGTTTCCATTGAACCGATATAGTTTCCGCTTTTGTATTGCAAAACGCCCTGTTTAAAATTGCTGGAAGTATCTTTTGCGCAGGCACTGCCTGTTATAATAAATATACACAAAATAGAAGCAATCAATTTTTGCATAAATTTTACCTCAAATAATAAATCGTGATTATATGATCATTTTAATTCTATAGGGGCATTAAAACAATACTTCACTTGCTTTAAATGATTTTAGAAGAGGGATTTTATTAGTGTTTTTTAAAAGTATACTTATATTTTCGTCAAAGTCCAAACTTTAGTTTGAACTTTCTTAAGTTAGTATTAGAGTTTTGACATATTGAAATTTAAATAATGCTAAATTAATTGTAGGAGTCTTATATTTACCTGTTTAAATATCAATTTTCGTAAATTTCATTCATAAAGCTTTTTTGTCATAAAACTATAAAAACAATATGAAAATCAGTTTTCCTCTAAAAGTATGAAAATATTTCGCATACGTATCAAAAAATTGCAATATGTGTATAATGGTATACATAAATGTTTACTTAGTTATATGTTGCATTATGCATTGATGCAGAGCAACAAATAGTTGAGTAGTGATAGTATATAGCATTTATAGAGTTAAAAAGTTTTTCGAGAGTAGGTGACGACACTGAAAATTCGGATTAAAGAAGTAGCTAGGCAGAAAAGAGGCTGGAGTCTCTACAGACTTGCTAAAGAATTAGGTCTTCCGCAACAGACGGTATATTCATGGGCAAACGGCAGAACACAACCATCTTATGATAATATGGACAGGTTATGCGAATCAATAGGTTGTGCAGTTGGAGAATTATTTGAAGCTGAACCAGTGCAACAGAAGTTAAATCTTGTTGTAAACAGTGATTAAAATCTAAAAAAGTTTGAAAAAAAGAAAGCGGATACTATAGGTTTCTGCTTTTTTTTATGCCTAATTGTAACATGATTTAAATACTATTGCCCAAAAACATGACACACAATTATAATAATATAGTTGTGTATTTTTGTGGTCTAAAAAATAATTTTATGCCCGGTGGAGATTGGATATATGAAGCAAAAGGTTAGATACATCCCAACCCTTCAGGATTATATGAAAAAAAGAAAAAAGGAACGAACAGAGTTTCTTGATTTAAATTGTATGGATTGTGATTATTACAGAAAAGGTCTTGAAGTTTGTCTTTGGGCTGATAATGTTAAGATGCTGTCTATGTTAAAGACCTGTCCTGTAACATATAGAGTTCTTTAATTAGACATTTTTTTACATGATTATAAAGAAGCCGAAGATTAATCTCCGGCTTCTTTACGTAAAAGATGGTTTGTATAAATCTATACTCTAATTGCTTCGCTGCCGCAGGCGTTTGCCTGAGATTTTAATTGAGCAGCTTTGTCGGTACGTTCCCATGGAACATCAATATCAATTCTTCCCATGTGTCCGTATGAAGCAAGTAACCTGTAGAATGATCCGCCATGTTTTGCAGGCAGATTTCTAAGATCAAAGTTTTGAATGATAGCAGCTGGCCTTAGGTCAAAAGTTGTTTCAACCAGTTCGCTGATTACATCATCACTAACTATGCCGGTTCCAAATGTATCAACCATAATTGATACAGGAACAGCAACACCAATAGCATAACCTAACTGAATTTCACATTTTTTAGCAAGTCCGGCTGCAACAATATTTTTAGCAGCATATCTTGCTGCATAAGCTGCGCTTCTATCAACTTTTGTGGGGTCTTTACCGCTAAATGCGCCGCCACCGTGACGTGAATATCCGCCATATGTATCTACAATAATTTTACGTCCGGTTAAACCTGCATCGCCTTGAGGACCGCCAACAACAAATCTGCCTGACGGGTTAATAAGGATTTTTGTTGATCCATCAGGTTTAACTTTGTCATCTTTGAGTACATAATCAATTACATGTTTTTTCATATCTTCGGCAATTATTTTTTGAATTTTTTCATTGTCAGATTCACCGTTAATTACAGGGTCATGTTGGGTTGAAATTACAATTGTATCAATTTTTGTTGGAATCCCATCAATATATTCAATTGTAACCTGAGTTTTGCCGTCAGGTCTTAGATAAGTAAGAAGGTTTTCTTTTCTTACCTGAGTAAGTCTTAATGCAAGTCTGTGTGCCAGACTGATTGGAAGCGGCATTAATTCAGGGGTTTCATCGCAGGCATAGCCGAACATAATACCCTGATCTCCAGCTCCAATTTCATTAAGCTGTTGTTCATTTAATTTTGGCAGTCCGCGTGATTCAAGTGCAACATTAACTCCACTTGCAATATCGGGTGATTGTTCGTCAATACTTGTTAAAACTGCACATGTTCTTGCGTCAAATCCGCCGCTTGAGCTGCCGATATAGCCGATATTTTCAACGGTATCTCTAACAACTTTAGAAATATCAACATAACAATCTGATGTAATTTCACCTGAAACAAGAACCATTCCTGTTGTAACGGATGTTTCTGCTGCTACTCTTGAATTTGGATCTTTAACTAAAAATGCATCGAGAATAGCATCTGAAATCTGATCGCATACCTTATCCGGGTGACCTTCGGTCACTGACTCGGAGGTAAATAAGAATCTTTTTGATACCATAAGTCTAAAACTCCTTATAAAATGAATTAACCTCGACACACTTATCAAGTATATAGAGGTTTCAGTTGGTATTATAAGTTTATATCTTATATACCAACTTATCTCTCAGGGTAATAAGTATTTCGGCAGTTATATAGCCAGATAATACTATCCTGCTGGAATTAGCACCTTATATTGAAATCTTACTTTTGATACAGGTTGCCGGGCTTCATAGGGCCAGTCCCTCTGCCACTGCACTTTAGAATTTTACTTTTTAAAAGATTATTCTTAGCGCATACTCTTGATAAGTTGTATTAATCGAATGTTAGAATAAATTGCAAAATTAATCAAGGGACAATTGGAACAATTTTAAAAAACCAAAGAGATTTTAGTTTTTTATTTCTCTCCAGTTGTATTGGTCAATGTTAAGAGCAATCCTTCAACAATATTTTTAAATTCTTTTGGTGGAAGTGTGTTCAAAATATTCATTGCACTCATTAATGTAGGATTTTTATCATACCAGCGTCTTTTGTTTGAAGCTTTATAAAGTCCAAGAACTTTGCTTGTGCCAATACTTAAGGCGTTTTCTTCAATTTTTCTATTTTTTCTTATAAGATTAGCAAATTGTATAAGAGTAACAGCAAGTTCTTCCTGAATATGTTCAGGCAAGTTTTTCATAAGATTGAGAACTCTGTTCATACTTAAGTCGTTATCGTACCAACGTTTTATAGAATCATCTTCTGACATCAGTAATTATCCTTAGTTAAAAATTTATATTCATTATTTAGAAATTATAGATTAATTCCGATATTTAGGCAAAAAATACACATTATAAAATTGAAATAATTGGAGGATTTATTATCTCTTTTAAACGGTTATCCTGTAATTAACAAAAATTTTTTTATGTTGTTAATTTTTTACGGTTATTTGCAAGAGCCTGACTGGCTAAAATTATATAAATCGTGGTATTATTGCAATAATGGCTCGTGCGAAGCGTGAATGTTGGTGAAGTTTGAAATGGCTGTGAAGAGTAGGCGTACAGTCATAAGTTAAACCAGTTTTTACTATTTTGATTATAATGATCTCAAATTTTTGATTATTTAAATGCTGTTGAGGATACTAAATGATAAAGAGAACCTTATATATTCTAATATTTCTCTTTGTATTTATATTTTTTACTATAACTGCAAATGCGCAGGATAGTTCCGTTATAAAAAATGTTATATTTGATGATGCAGGTAAATTAATATTTATAAACGGAACAAATTTTAATAATGTAGAAACTATAAAATCATTAAAGCTTTCTAATCCTGACAGAGTTGTTTTTGATCTACCGAATTCAATATTAATCGGTAAAAAAAGGTCAATCGACATAACCGATTCTGCTATAAATAACGTTAAAGTCAGTCAATTTTCAACATATCCCAATATAGTAAGACTTGTTTTTACTGCTGATACTCAAAAAAGTCTGGAGCAGGTAAAAATTAGCAAATCAAAAAATTCACTGATATTAAGATTAAATTCTGTTGAAAACAAGAAAAATGAGATTATACCAATTTATACAGATAGAGATTTTGATAATAAACAAGGAGAAGGTTCGGAATTAAAATCAATTAGCAATCAAAGTCAGCCGACAGAAAGTTCTGTTATTGATCTTGGTAATATTATATTAACTGATAAAGCCAAAACCTTTCCGGTACAGGTTGTTGATCAAAATATTTATGATCTTGTTATAAATACAATAAAGTTTAAAAATAGTCATCTTACATTATCCGGTACAGGGGCACTTTCATTAAAAGAACCTTTTGTGCTTCAAAATCCTTCAAGGGTTGTTTTTGATCTTTCAAATACTGCATTGTCGCCTAATGATTTCCCTCAGGCTTTTACTTATAACAATGGCGACATTTTAAGAATCGCTCAGTTTGACCCTCAAACAGTTAGAGTAGTTGTAGAAACAAATAATCCCGATAACTATAAAACTATAATATCCCCGGATTTACAGACAATAATCATTACGCCTAAAGATAAAATAAACATTACTGAACTTCCAAACAATAAAATTGCCAGTCAAATTCAAAAAATTGAAGTGCGTAATGTTGATAAAAAGACAACAATTGTAACGTTAAATGCAACAAGCCCCATAATTCATCATGTAAAACGGTTATATTATCCTGATAGATTTAAGATTGAACTTTTTAACGTCAATGCGCCAAATAAAAATATTATTGCAAATCTTCCTTTAACCGACCAATATCAAGGATTATCAATTGACTCTATAGAAAAATATCCAAACGGATCTTGTTGGACTTTTCCGGTTAAAAGATCAACAAAAGTGCAATCAAAATTAAGTTTTGATGGCAAAACCCTTGAGCTTATATTCAGGAAAGTCCCGGTTAAGTTTGTTAATAATCTGTCTTCAATAGGTAAAGTTGTGTTAGATCCGGGACATGGAGGCACCGAGCCGGGAGCTCTGAGTGAAAATGTTTTTGAAAAGACTATTACTCTTGAAGTTGCAAAAATAGTTAAAAATTACTTGAATCAGGCAGGAATTAATGTTGTAATGACAAGGACAGATGATGAAACAGTCACACTAAAACAAAGAACAATAATTACGAATGATGAAAATCCAGAAGTTTTTGTGAGTATTCATGTAAATTCCTGCGAAAGTCAGAATGTAACAGGGATTGAGACTCACTGGTATACATCTCGGAGTAAGAAACTGGCTCAAATAATTCAAAATAAGCTGGTAAATTTAATAAATTCTCCTGATAGAGGAGTTATGAATTCAATGTTTTATGTTATTCATCATACAAATGTTCCGGCTGTGCTTGTAGAAATAGGCTTTCTATCTAATGATATAGAAAGATCCCAGTTATTAAAATCAGACAGGCAGGAAAGAACTGCCAGAGCAATTGCCGACGGTATTATTAAATTTATGGAATTAAAGTTGTCAGGCAATAATGAGAGTGATTTATAAGGAAATTAAAAAATGTATATGAACAGGCCTATAGGAGTTTTTGATTCAGGAGTCGGAGGACTTACTGTATTAAAAAAACTCACAGCAGAAATGCCTGAAGAAAATTATATTTATTTTGGAGATACCGCAAGAGTTCCTTATGGGGAGAAATCAAAAGAGCAATTACTTGGATTTGGCAGAGAAATACTTGACTGGTACAAGAAAAATGATGTAAAAATGGTATTAATGGCATGTAATACAAGTTCATCAGTTATTCTTGATATTGTTCAAAAAGAATATGATTTCCCTGTACTGGGGTTAATTAAACCTACAGCTCAATATATAGCGAGTCTTGATGTAAAAAAAATCGGATTAATAGCCACATCTGCAACAGTAAAATCAAATGCATACCAGAGAGCTATAAATAAACTTGATTCGAGCATGGAAGTTTATCAGATTCCATGTCCGGGACTGGTTGAAATAGTTGAATCAGGGAAAATCAATGAAAAAGAGTCAAGGGTAATCATTTCAAAATATATAACTCCTTTAATTGAAAAAAATGTGGAAAAAATCATACTGGGATGCACTCATTATCCTTATTTTGAAAATATTATATTTGAAATAACACATAATAATGGATTAATAATTGACCCGGGAGAATATCTTGTCAGTGCAGCAAAAGAAAAATTAAATGAAATGAATTTAAATAATACGTCAGGTGTGGAATCGAGGAAATATTATGTCAGCTCAAATCCTGAAAAGTTTGTTAGTGTTGGAAGCAAATTCTTTTCCGATTGTAAAAAGGCAGAACAAATCAGTTTTTAATAACTCGTTCAGCCTTCGGAAATATAAACTCGTTTTAGTATAAAAATAACAATTGAGTTAATTAAACCCAATTTACAGTGGTTCAGTAGTTACTATGGATGTGGAGTTATAGCAACAATTGTTATACTATCTTTATCAGTTCCATAATGCCAAAACACCCTATATGCACATGGAGTTTTATTTTCTATATACGATTGGAAGATATCTTCTCCATTTTGACCTTTAAAAGCTTTGTATTTATGTGTATGTAAACCTGGATATCTAGGGTCTTCTTGTAATTTATCCAGCGTACTTTTTATTTTTTTAAGTTTTTGAATTTGCCCATTTTTCTTGAGTTTCACCAAATTATTTTTAGCTTCACTGGTATATTCTAATTGATGCATTCTATTCCTCTATATCATCCCAGAAATCTTTTTCCAGCTTAGATACTTTACCAATAGCTGAATCTTCCAATCCTCTTTTAACCGATTCTAAGACATTTTTATTTTTAAATAGCCAAGCTTCTTCAGCTGGTATTTCAACCCTCGGTTTAAGAATTATTGTTCCGTTTTCAAGAAATTCAACAGCATAAGAAGTCACTTCATCAGGTACTAACTTTCCAAGGGTTATTCTTTTTTTAGAATCCAATTTTAAGTTCTTTTCTTTTATTGCCATAATTATTTACCTCAAGAAATTTTTAATGTGTATTATTTTAATTTTACCATATTGTGGGAATATTTCAAGTGGGAAATATATATTTCCCACTTGAAATATTTTATATAGATAATTTGCAGTTTATTTAAGCAAATAACTTTATAGGCAACTCCATGCGGGTAATAAAGTATGGTTAATTATACTATTAACCGTGATTTAACTTGGACTTAAGATAATTAGGTATCCACGTAGCAGTAGATAAAAACCAGGTTCAGGATGTCTAATTATAGAATTTCCAAATATTTGAAAGTGGCAATAATTACATTATTGGTAATAATTGCCGTTTTATTTTATTTTTTAGCTGTGCCAAAGCTTATAAATATTGATAAATATAGGCCTTTAATTGAAGAGAGATTTGAGAAGAGAACAGGTCTGCCCTTAAAAATTGCAAAACTCGATTCTTCAATGATATTTATGGGAATAAAGGTTTCTTTTACAGAGGGAAGAGTAAAACATTCAGACGGAAGGAATTTTATTTCTGCTGATAGAGGAACTGTTGAGATTCCTTTTTCCGGTTTTCTTAAAAAGCAGATTATTATTAGAAAAATCAGAGTAAATAATTTTGATGCAAATATTACACGGTTTAAAAGCGGACAAACAGATATTCAACAGATTCTTCTTGCAAAGAGAAAAAAGGGTGAACTGGAAACAAAATTAATAGACACTAATATCAGAATAAATAATTATAAATTGTTAATTAAAGATCAGTATGTGCAACCTGAAAGCAAATTTTTACTTACCGGTAAAAATGTAAAAATTTCTGATTTTGATCCTTTAAAATATATAAAATTGGATGTTAATGGTCAAATTATATCTGTTAATAAGCCTAATACAGAGTTTAACATTAATTATGCTTCTAAACTTCCACTAAAAATAAATAATATACTGGCTAATGAACCTGTTTTAACTGGTCAGATCAAGGATTTATATCCTGAAATGTTTAAAAGTTATATTGGTAAACAATTTTATTTGATGAATTCTATAAGATTTCATGATCTTAAATTCAATATAAGTATGAAAAAATCGAAAATTATACCCCGTGCTATTTATGCTGAAATACTCTTAAAATCTAAAACTGGCGCTGAAAACACAGGAAAAATCCTTGTAAAAGGTATTGTTCAAAATGATCAATTAAATGTGAAGGAGCTATCCCTGAAAGGGAAAGATATAGACCTATTTTTAACCGGTATAATAAATAATTTTACAAGCAAAAATGCTGTTTTAAACTTGAATTTAGCTGTGAAAAAATTAAAATTAAATAAATTACTGCCAATATTGCCTGATAATTTTAAACTTCCAGACAATAGTATTGTTGAATTTCGTAAATATGCTGTTGATGGAGATTTGAACGCCGATATTTCAATAAAAGGAAAAGTTCAAAAGCCAGATTTCTACGGAAGTATAGACTTTAAAAATCTGTTTCTTTCTTATGAAAATTTCACTGATTTTATTAGAAATACCAGTGGTAGACTTGTATTTGACGGAAGAAAAGTTATATTTACAGATATTACAGGCTTTATTGATAAATCCAGAATAAATATTAACGGATATTCAGATTTTGATGGAAATATTAATATTAAAACTGCATTTTCCGGTTTGAATCTTGGCTTAATCCATAATTTTATTGTTAAAAACCCTGATTTTGAGAAAATAAATATTAAATTAAAGGATATTAATCATTTATCGGGCTTTGCAAGCGGCATTTTGGGTTTTACCGGAGCAGCTGCAAATTTAAAAACTGATGGAAATATAATCTTATCAGACGTTTATATTGCTTTCAAAGGTATAGTAAAACCTTTAGAAAAACTTCAGGGCAAAATAAGGTTCGTTCAGGGTAATATATTTTTTGAAAAAATACAGGGAATAATTGCAAATAGTCTTTTTAAAGCTGATGGAGGGCTTGTTAATAATGTTATTAAGGCTTCAATAACTTCGGATAGAGTAAATCTTTCAAATTTTTATAATATCCTGAGACAAAGTCCTGCTTTAAAAAATTTGAAAGAGCAATTAAAAGATATTAGTAATTTATCAGGATATGCCCGGGTAAAAATAAATTTATTTGGGCAAATTGGTGAAAATATACTTCAAAATGCTGAAGTCAATATAATAAGTACAAATATAAGTACAAAAAGGCTTGGTTTTCCAATTAATATCCTGAGTGGAAAGATTTTTGCAACAGCAAATAAAATCTGGGTTCAGTCTGTCAAGGCAAATATTTTAGGTGGACAAGCTGAAATTAATGGACAAATATCAGGACTGAATACAGGAAAAATTTATCCTGAAATAAAAATAGTCTCCAGAAATCTTGATGTCAGGGTTATTAACGAGTTAAAAAAGACTCCGTTTATTTCCAAAGAAATAAAAAATTATCTAAATGAATTTTCTGACTTTAAGGGATATTTAACGCTAAGAGCTACAATTCTGCCGGATAAATATTTTATAGATGCAAAATTTAACAGAGTTTCTGCTGTCTATAAGCCTCAAAATATACGTTTAGGTATAAGGACAGGAACTTTATCAATTACACCGGACATAATTAATATTAAATCATTGCATTCACGTATTTCAAAATCCTCATTTTTTATTAACGGACAGGTTGAAAATTATGTAACTAAACCAAATTTCAACCTTACCGGTTCCATTGTTGTTAATTCAGAAGATATTGATAAATATATAAACCCTTATCTTGATGAACCTATAAAGACTGAGGGGAAAATTCCTGTAAATACAACTATTCAGGGGAATTTAAGTAATCTGTGTATTTTAGCTGAAATGACTCTTGAAAAAGGAGTTAACATTACACTGCCAAAGGATATATCTCTGCCGAATGATAAAGTTAGAACTTTTAATCTGGCTGCACATGGCAATATTAATCATATAAATATTGAAACTTTTGATATTATTCTTGATCATATTCAACGTATACTTCATGTCAGCGGTATAATTGAGGGTATTTTGACTTCAGACATTGCTTTTACTAATTTGCAAGTTATTAATCCAGATCCAATGGATATTAGACTTTTAAACCTGTTTATTGAGCCTGATACAGATGAACCATTTTTCTCAGAAGGTACCGTTAAAGCAGATTTATTTCTTAATGGGGCAGCTTATTCACCTGAAATAACAGGTAATATTGAGTTAAACAATAATGTAATCCCTTCAAAAAATACTAAAATAAATCATGCCATAGTAGAATTTACTGATAATACTTTATTATTAAGTGAAAGCAGCATAAATATTGCAGGTTCAGATTTACAGGTTAAAGGAACGGCTGATAAAACATTTAATTTGCCGCTAAATGTTAGAGATGTAGAAATTACTTCATCTTCGTTAAATATGGATAAAGTACAAAAAGCCATAATTAAACAGGAAGAAAATGAACCTATAGCATTTGAAACACTGCCAATAACTGTTCAATCCGGTCAAATAAAAGCAAATGAGTTTATTATCAGTAATTTTATTACTAATAATGTTACATCAAGTTTTACTATAACTCCTGACTGGCTTCTTACAATACCAGATTTATATCTGGAAGCTGCGGATGGTAAAGCTTCTGGTAAAATAATCCATAATATCAAAAGTACTGAAACAACAGGAACTATGAGTGTAGAGGGAATGAGCGCAAATGCTGCTGCAACAATCTTTTTGAATATTCCAAACGAAGTATACGGGACTCTAAAAGGTAATGTTCAGTTTGATACCAAAGGAAAAACAAAAGATGAACTCATATCAAATGCAAGCGGAATTACAACTTTTAGTATTAAAGACGGCAGGTTAACAAGGCTGGGATCACTGGAATATTTACTGCTTGCAGCAAATACAGTAACAGTTGGACTTGCAGGTATTAATCTCAATTCAATTTTAAATCTGATAGTCCCGCAGAGGACAGGATATTTTGAAGAATTAGATGGTAAATTAACTGCGGAAAAAGGTATCCTTTCAACTGACAATGTCGCGTCAAAAGGTAAGAATCTAAGTCTTTTATTGTCTGGAAAAATAAATATGCTAACAAATGATTCTGAGTTGACTATTTTGGGCAGAGTTTCAAAAAAAGTTTCAGGGTTGCTTGGTCCTTTAGGAAGTTTATCTATAAATACGTTTGTTGAATATCTGCCGGGACTTGGCTTTATTCCAGGTGCCGGAGGTAAAGGACTTATAGAAATGATTCCTTTAATAAGCAGAATTCCGATTTTAGGTCTTGGACAGAAGAAATTCAGACGTTTTGTTGTTGAAATTCAAGGGGATCTTTATGATCCAAAATCTGTTAAGAGCTTTAGATGGCTTGATTGAAAACAGATTTTGATATTGAGTAGATTTTGTTGTAGTCTAAGAAAATACTATAGAGGAGAAAAAGAATTAAAGATGGCTAAAATAACATTAAGATCGGATAGAGATACTGATTATAATTTTACATATAAAGGTGAAGAAAAGATTTTACAGGCAGGAAGCGTAATTGATATAGCTGATGGTCTTACCGATGTTGTTCTTCCAACTTGCGTCATGAAAATAATCAGAGGTGTAATTGTTATTAAGGAAGACTCAAAGTAGAAACAGATATATGAAACGTATTTATTGCGAGTTTTTTAGAACGCGTGTAAATTTTATAAACTAATTAATAACTATAATAAATGCTATTTATGATGAAAGTTAATTAGAGATTTGAGTTAACATGAAATACTGAACCCGAACTGAAATATTTTTTAAGAAACTTTGCAATATTGCAAAATATCAAAAACCGCCAAAAATATAGATTTTATCTATATTTTTGGCGGTTTTTTGTTTGTTACAAATACTTATTCTTTACAAGAGCAACAAAATGTTGAACAATTGTCTATATTTTCATAAATAAATTTTAATTGAAATAAGGAAGGTGTAATTTTGAAATTTTATAATAAATTAGTAGCTGGTGTTGTATTGACTTCTTTTATCGGTATTCAAATGCCATTTATTCAATCAGCGTGTGCACAGGAATACAAAATCACTCCTCCTCCAACTATTGATCAAAGCAGTCAGGTGACGCTTCCTGATATTACAAATTTACCGAAAATTGATGTAAATCCAAACTATTCTTTTAATTCTAATCCACAAAGTGCTGTTTATGTACATGCAGGAACAATTATGAAGATTATACTTAACACTTCAGTTAGTTCCGCAAATGCGCACTCAGGAGACATATTTACTGCAACACTTACTGATCCGGTTATATCGAGTAATAAAATTGTTTTTCCTGAAGGTAGTGAAGTAATAGGTCAGATTACATATCTGGAAAAAGCTGGAAGAGTTGGAAAAAATGCTGTAATGAGCGTTAAATTGATAGGGATCAAACCGCCCAGAGGACAAAAAGTTCCAATGTTAGCCAAGATCCAGACTCTTGATAATTCGGGCACTTTGAAAGGTAATAATTTTAGGAAACAGATTGTTAAAGATGCTGCAACTGTTGCAGTTGGTTCAACAGGAGCTGGAATAGCAGGTTTAGGACTTTTTAGTCTGATTGGTGAAGCTGGAGCTGGTTTTGTTGGATGCTTTGCTACCGGTGGAGTATTGGTTGTTGGTTATGTTTTAATGAGAAAAGGCAAAAATGTTGAATTGCCTGGTGGTAGTAAGTTAAACGTTGTACTTGAGCAGCCTCTAACAGTTTTTAAATAATATTTTGTTTGAATGACAGTATGCCGGTAAAAAACCGGCATACTGTCATTTGGTTAATAATCTGGTCTTCTGATCGATTGGAATAACTGTTTATTAAATGTAAAAGTGTATTTATAATTATTTTTAAATTATGTTTTTAAATTTACAAGGCAGATAATCAATGATAAACAAAGATAAATTATCACTAATTCTCATTATTACATTTTTACTGTTTGCATGGGCATCTGCATATACAGCTATTCAGATTGGGTTACAAGGTTTTTCTCCTGAAAGTCTGGCCTTGATGCGTTTCTTTATTGCTTCGATAATTTTAGGTGTTTATGTATTGTTCAAAAAAATATCACCGCCTGATATAAAAGATGTCCCTTTGCTTTTTGTGTGTGGATTTATGGGAATTTCTCTTTATCATTTAACATTGAACTGGGGGCAAACATTTATTACAGCTGGTTCTGCAAGTATGATCCTGGATTCTTATCCGATTTTTGTTGCAATTTTATCAAGTTTTATTTTAAAGGAATCAATAAATTTTGTTAAATGGCTTGGAATTATTGTAAGTTTTTTAGGAATTATCCTTATAGGAATTGGTGAAGGTGCTGGTGTTGTTATTTCTCCGGGTGTTTTATTCGTATTAGTTTCGACAATATCTCTAAGTTTATTTGATGTCATACAGAAAAAATTGCTTAAAAAATATACACCTTTAGAACTTACTTCATATTTTATTTGGTCGGGTACTTTTTTTCTGATGTTTTTTAGCGGATCGTTGATTAAAGATTTTAAAACAGCTTCGGTATTGTCAATATCATCGGTTATTTATCTTGGAGTGATTCCAGGTGCTGTAGCTTATCTTGTATGGTCGAAACTTCTTTCCAAATACCCTATAACTAATATTTCTACGGTTTTTTACATTGTACCTGTATTTGCAATTTTGATTGCATTTGTTTGTCTTAATGAAATTCCAAGCTTTATTTCTATAGTAGGCGGAATGATAGCTTTATCAGGAGTAGTTGTTGTAAATTATGCCGATAAAATAAAATCAAGATTTTTCTGTGCAAAAAAATCTTGATTTGTTAGGCTTATTTCCGATTCTACATTATTTTTTGTCAGTAACCACTATTAAATGCCAGCCAAACTGAGTTTTAACTGGTTCAGAAACTTGATTTACAGGAAGTTCAAAAGCTGCTTTTTCAAATTCAGGTACCATCATTCCACGTCCGAAATATCCAAGATCGCCGCCTTGTTTTCCAGATGGGCATGATGAATATTCTTGTGCAGCATCTGCAAAATCTTTACCTGCTAATATTTCATCTCTGACTTTTTCAGCCTGTTCTTTTGTTTGAACAAGAATATGGCTTGCTCTTACTTCTTTTGCCTGACTCATTTTTATCTCCTTATTGTTATTATATAGTTCTTTAGCTTCAACAAAAGTATATTTGCTGTTGCACAAAATCATAAATGACATAATTAATAAACAAAAAATAATCCTGAATAAATTACTCATAATTTCCTCCTTTTTAATTAATTATAAAACAAAAAGTAACTTTATAAAAAATAAACCTGAAATTTCTTTTCATCATTCCCTCTATCGCTCATGAATGATTTACGTAAAGTCTGTACCACCTGTTTATCGTACATGTTTCGTCTTTTCTTTACTTCCACTGCCGTAGTTTATTCTCCTGCAAACTTTAGACCTATTGTTCCTGCAATAATAAGACCGATGCAGGCAATTCTTATGATGTCTTTTGATTCGCCAAGAAACATCATGCCGAATATTACTGTTCCAATGGCGCCAATTCCAGTAAATATAACATAAGTTGTTCCGACGGGGATCGTTTTTAAAGCTGCTGACAAACAATAAAAGCTGATAACAGCTGTTGAGACCATAATAGCACTTGGCCAAAATCTGGTAAATCCATTTGTGTACTTTAAACTTATTGCCCAGCCTATTTCAAAGATTCCGGCCAGAATTAAATATAACCATGCCATATATAAACTCCTTTATATTTTAGAACGAGTTTGGTTAAAGCCTCCAACGCCTTGCCAAGCAAGCCGTTTCGGCTTTAGCCAGCACTCCCGCTTCGCACGAGCTTTTACTTATATAATTAGATTTTACAGTTTTTAACAAGACACGCTCTTACTTTTATTCACTTCGCATTTTTTGAGTGCTTTACAAATTTTGCTTCCAGCATAATTGTAATATAATAAATATTTCAGGGGAGAAAAATTTATGAAGGAAATTGATTACAGTCAATTATCTGAACAAATTATTGAACAGTTAAAAAAAGGAGCTTTTTTAACTGTCAGGGATAAAAATGGAAATTTAAACACAATGACGATAGGGTGGGGATCTTTGGGTTATATGTGGTTTAAACCTGTTTTTATAGTTATGGTAAGGTTTTCAAGGTATACATACAAACTCATTGAAAATTCAGATGAATTCTCTGTGAGTTTTCCGCTTAAAGGACAGCTTAAAAAAGAGTTGGGTGTATGTGGAACTAAAACAGGAAGAGATCTTGATAAATTTAAGGAGTGTAATTTAAAGCTTCAAATGGCACAAAATATAAAAACTCCTGTTATAGCAGAATGTGACCTTCACCTGGAATGTAAAATTGTTTACAAGCAATCACTGGATGCAACGTTTATGAGTGAAGAAATAGTAAGAGTTTATGGATCGGAAAAAGATTACCATACTTTATATTATGGTGAAATTTTATCCTGTAGCGCAAAAGAGGATATTAATACATGATTATTGATCAACTAAAAAATGCCCATCTTTATTATGGCATGAGCAAAAAAATTGCTACTGCACTTAAGTTTCTTGAAGAGAATAATCTCTCCAGAATGAATTCGGGTAGATATGCAGTTGATGGTGATGATATTTTTACTCTTTTTCAAAGTTATATGACAAAAGAGGTTCAGGAATGTAAATGGGAAGTTCATAGAAGATATATTGATGTGCAATTTATTCTTCAAGGACGTGAAAAAATGGGTTATGCCGGTTTGGAAAAGATGGAAGTTATTCAGGATTATGATGAAGAAACTGATGTAGCTTTTTTAGAGGGTGAAGGCGACTTTTTCAATGTAACCTCCGGATATTTTGTGATATTTGAACCTGATGATGTTCACATGCCTGGAATTGCTGCGGACACTTCCGAACCTGTTAAAAAGTTTGTAGTTAAAATAAAAATTTAAATATTGAGCAAATTATAACTGATAGAATCTTATGTCATGCTGAATTTATTTCAGGATCGAAGTGGTTTTGAGATGCTGAAACAAGTTCAGCATGATACGTAAAATCAGTTTCATTTATATCATTATTAGAATTTAAAGTGAATAAAAAAATCAACCGTGAAAGGTTGATTAATGGTCATTTTTAATAATTATGTAAAGTAAATTTAATATTTTTGTATTACATACTAGACAAATATTTACATGTATAGTATAGTTTACAACATGGTAAGTATGGTTTAAAAAGTAAGTGATTGCTTAGCTTTTAACGGTTATTAAAAGTTTGTTAGTTTGAAAACATTAGATTTGTAGGGTTTTTATATCCTGCAGTAATTTTAAGTTGGTTATTTAGAGAGAGGTTATTTATGGTGATTAGTAATATCCACAAGACAGTTATTCAGGAATTAAAGGATAAGAAACCTAGAAATCAGATTCTTAATGATCTTATTGTTTCATTCTGTGCATTATCCTTGAATGAATTGAGATATTCTCAGGAATCTGTCAAAAAAGCGATGATGAACTATGTTTCTAAGCAGTTAGAGTTTGCTTTCAGATTGATACAAAATTATCAGGATTTTTTGGAAGGTGATAATCTTGAAGATTTGCTGCCTGATTATCCTGAAGATTTAAATTCAATGATATAAAGTATACTATACAAAATATTTTTAAAAGGAGAAGACATATGTCACAGGTTAATTTGCCGCATAGATTTTCAAGCGGTGCAAAAGCTCTTGCAAGTGAAGTTAATGATAATTTTGATGCGCTGAAAAATTCACACAATGATCTTGATGATATTGTTTCTGGTTATACAGCAGATGTTGATTATCTAAAAGATCTTTCAGTCAATATAAAAAAATATGGAGCAGTAATGGATGGCATAACTGATGATACGGATGCTGTTAAAACTGCGATAAATGCAGCAAGGTCAGCGGGTACAGGAATATTTATTCCCGGTGAAACTTTTGTTACGGATACTCTTGTATTAGCAAGTGATACTTTAACTTTTGTGCCTATATACGGGTCAGGTGCAAGTAATTCGTTTATCAAAGCAAATATGGACAAACCTGTTATCAATTGTGCAGGAATTACCACAAAATTTTCCAGCTGTGCACTGATCTCTGATATTTGTATACAAAACCTTAGTACAGGTAGTAATGCAGCTTGTATTAAAGCAGATTATTCAAATTTTCTTTCTTTAAGAGATACGGAACTTAAGGCCAGAGGTGTTGGAATAATAGGAACTAATTGTTGCTACGGTATATTAAATAATGTTTTTATTACAGGGACTGATGATAAAGGACAGGTAGGTTTATCAGGTAAATTCATAAATTTTAAGTTTTTTGGTGGAAAAATAAGTTTGTTTAGTTATGGATTTGATGTGCAGGGAGATTCATTATCGTTTTCAGGTTTAAATATAGCTTCATGTCGTGTTGCATTCAAACATGCCGGAATTTCAGGAGCGATTTTTACAGGTTGTCATTTTGAATCCTGTGATATGCTGTTAACTAATGCTGAAACAGTACCAATTGAAGAATCAGGTACTACATGGACAGATAATTCAAGTTCAGGTATTGGACTTTCGGGAGAAATGGCATTTGTCGGATGTATTATTAGGACATCAGGCTCTGATACTAATTTTATAGTTCTGAAAACCCAGTCGAGTTTTGTATATAGACTTAGATTACAGGGATGTAAGCTTGATTCTGGCAGTAATTACATAATAAGTTCATCTTTTGCATATAATGATATTCAAAATATACCGTCAGGGACTACTCTTGAGCTCATAAATAATTGTGACCAGCCTGTATACTCCTATGTAGGCGATTCATATACAAAAGTGTTTCATACAATAACTAATTCATATGTTTTTTCATCTATCAGCAACAGAAGCGTGTTAATTTCAGAAAATGATGAGCAGGCAGGAATTATAATAAGTAAAGACGGATCCAAATCCCATTTAAAATTCAATCCTGCTGAAGATATACCTGATTACTGGCATCAGGCCGACGGTTGCTTTTGTTATCACACAACAAGAGGATTGATAAGTTACAGTTCAGACGGATGGTTCACAGTTCCTTCAAAAAGAATGTCATCTATTCCAACTTCCGGTACATGGATTAAGGGAGATATAATTCTCAACAGTACTCCGGCAGCTTCAGGATCAATAGGCTGGGTTTGTACTCAAACAGGAACTTTAGGAACATTGTCAAGTGTAACAGGTAGTATAACTTCCGGTACGGATTTATTAACAGTTAATAGCGTTTCAAATTTGCATATTGGAGATTATATTACTGTTGCAGGGGTAACTGGAAATAAGTTAATTACTGCAATTAATTCAGACACAAAAGTCGTTACTTTAAGCAGTAATGCTAATGCCACTGTAAATAATGCAGCAGTAAACTATTATTCTGCAATATTTAAAACATGGGGTGCAATCTCAGCATAGTTGATGGTGCTATAAATGAAGCTGATTTTGTGTGTCATGCTGAACTTGTTTCAGCATCTCAAATCTTCATAGATACTGAAATAAATTCAGGATGACAAAATATTTTATCAGTCATAATTTGTTTATTACCTTTAATGCAACTCCCTCCTTTATAGAACCGAAATTATTTTTCGGTTCTTTTTTATTCAGGCTTAAAATAAGCATTATTTTTGCAAACAAATTCTCCAATTATTTTTTTGTCTAACTTTTTAGCAGAAGATTTAAGTCCATTATAAATTTTTCTGTCAGAAACTCCTATATGACCTATGAATACGAGATTATCAGATGAGTTGATAACATTTAAGTATTCATTAAGAGAACTGTTTTCTGAAGTTACTTCGACTTTCATTTTATAGCCGGAGTCTTGTTTTATTAATTCGGAAAAATTGTCTGTAAATTCTTTATTAACAAGTGATATAATTCCCAGATTGTCTATATTGCTTAGTATAATTTTATTTTTAATCTCATGTAAATCTTTTTTAGTATTAATTAATTCAAAATCTTCATTAAGAGCTATGTAGGATAGCTTTTTGTCAGTTTTTTCTTTATATAAAATAACAAAATAGCTTAAGATAGTTGAAAATATTAAAGCAATGAATATATTAAAAAGAGGTTTTGGTTCTGAATAATGTGAAATATCAGAAATTGCAGGCTCTTCAAGGATAATCAAATTTGTTGCACCTTTAGACATGGATTCAATCTGTCTGCTCCATTCGTATTTTGATTTTAAATTCTTTAAATTTTCAAGTTCCTGATCAAGTTCTGCTTCAAGTTTTTTATTTTCGACACTAAGCTGAGATATAGAACTGGCATCTTTGTTTATTCTTCTATCCTGAAGGCGTAATAGAATATTCATATTATTTAACGCTGTGTCTGATGCGGTAATAGTACGGGATTTAAATTGTTTTAATTTTGTAATTTTATTTTCAACTGCATCTTTAGCTTTTGAGTATGATTTCATCAGAAAGTTTTTATCATTTGAAGCTTTTATTATGTTTATATTTTCGTAAATTGTTCTGTAATTAGTTAATATTGACCTGATAACATTGTAGGAAAGAGTAGGGTCCTTGGATTTGTAGGAAATTTTAAGAATGTTTGTATCTTTTAAATTTTCTATAGAAAAATCCTTTTTTAAAAAATCTTTAACATAAAGATATTTTCCGACTTTTGATCCTTTTTCATATTTAATTCCATTTTCTCTTATAACGTTATCAAGCACAATAGGAGATTTGATAATCTCAATTTCATTGTTCAGGTTATCCTTTGAGCTAAATTTTAGTAACCCGTCAGATTTTGTTTCAGAAAGGGCGAAGGGATTAATATCAGATAAATATGTGGAATTATTTTTATTGATAAGAATTTTTACTTCCGATAGATATATTTTGGGACAAATAATAGTAAAAATAGAGCATAAAAACAGGCTTAACAGAAAACAGAAGAATATAATCTTTTTTCTATAAAGAAATATATGCCATATTTTTGTTAAGTTTATTGTTTTTTCTTCGTTTTCAAAATAATCTGAATTATTCATCTAAAATTATCCGTTAATTTTCAGGTTTTATTTGATGCCCAGAACTTTTAAACCGTTAATTGTTGAGATATTTACCAATTCATCAATATTATAATAATGGCAGCTTTCAAGCAAGAAACGTAATTCTATCCACATATTGCCGAATGTAAACGGTTTTAAAATATCTGCAATATTATCAGTTCCTATTCCTACGGTAATCCCTGCGGGAATAAGTTCTTCAACAGGCACAATTGAATTGTGAATAGGTGCAAGTTCTTCTGATCTCCTTGAATCTATCCATGCAGTAGGGCATGTAATAATCATAACTCCAGCTTCTTGCATCATTTTATACATTTCCTGACGGTATTCTATCGGGTGTGCACCAAGCGAAATAGAATGTATAGCTGTTACTTTTCCCTGCATATTATGTTGAATGGTCTTTTTGACAAGATTTTCCGTCTCTTTTTCTTTTGGTGTATTGAACTGGTCTACGTGGACATGAACGGGTTTGCCAAGACTTTTTGCTGTTTCCATTAATATATCGATGTGTTCATTTTCATGACCTTTATCTTTAGCAGGCAGACCGCCTATGATGTCAACAAACTGGGCGCCAATATCAAACCATTTTTTTGCATCAGGATCTATGACGCCTTTTAAAGCCTGATTAATATATTTTATATTGATATCAGACTTGAATTCATCTCTGACTATCTGTGCTGCTTTAATGCATTTGTCTCCCACAACATCATCAACATCTATGAATGAGCCAATAGCCTGAACACCCTGATTCAGCATTACTTCAATTCCAAAAGCCATGCGGTCATAAATTTGATGAACGGTTGATTCTCTTTTGATTGTATCTACAAGAAACCATTTTTCTTTTAATGATGCGTTTGCAAGATGCAGGGTTTCAGGGGTAATTGTGTATGCTCTGTCAAGATGTGCGTGGGTATTAACAAATCCGCCTTTTGTACTTATTTTTGCCAGAATATCTTCTTTTAAAAAGTTTCTATAATTTCCTCTTTTATTTGTTTCTTTGTTTATAACAGACATATTTATCTCCTTTTTTTATTTTTTTCTGAAGTAGGATGGGCAGGACTGCCCATCAGCCTTGTTTCACTCCCGCCTTCGGCTACAAAAAAGAGAGGAATTAAAAAACCTCTCTTTTAAAGAATATTAAATTAAATGAAATGGAAACTCGATCATTTTGTGAAAAACATTTTTTTGTATGTTTTGAACGATTTACCATTACGATTTTCCTTTTGGGTGATTATACAAATTGTAATCAGGTTACTTTAATCATATACCACTGTCAAGAAATCGTCCGTAATGTGTTAATTAAAATTTTACAAATTCGCGACATAATATGTTTTTTTGTATAAGAGCCTGCTTGGCTAACAATGTAGAAATCAAATTATGATATAAATACAGGCTCGATTTTTGGACTGCGGTTAAAGTTGCAAGCGGCTTGCTTGGCAAGGCGATTCAACTTTAACAAGACAGCTTCTAAGGAATTTAGTTTTTAATTATACATTCGTAGACAATTATTCCACCAGAGAAATGTATTTCGTTATATTTCCGGCATGCGTTCTGTAAATCAAATTCTTCTTCCATAACGAAAAATACCTTATCAGATTTTTCAAGAATTTCAGACATAGGCATTTGTGGGAATTGAATACTTGAAAACTTCAAATCTACCTTATTTTTGTTGAGTTTAATAAAATAATATTTATATAGTGCAGGATACTTATTAAATACAATTACCGAATTATTATTCAACCTTCCATAAATGTATTTGGCTGTTCCTCTCCAATCCTGTTTATGTAGGCTGTAATAAGACCTGTACTCCGGATTTATAAACAAAAATACAATTAATCCAAATAAGGAAACAATAAAAATATATATTATTAATTTGGTATTTTTTAAGTAAGGAATTTTTGATAATAACATCGGTATAATCAAAAATAAAACCGGCAAAATTATAATTAAATATCTTGGTACAAGCATTGGTGTGTGTTGAGATAAAATATAAAAGATTATAATCGGCGAAAGGAACAAATAACACAGGCTAATTAAAGGATTATTTGGTTTTAGATTCTTTATATTAATTTTAAAAGATTTCCATAATTTTTTTGTGTTGAATAATAAAGGAAGAAAAAATAAACCAATAAGGTACTTATTAAATAGAAAGTCAGTAAAATCCCAAAAAAATTGCATCCCTGGTCTGGGAATCGAGGAATGATCACCCAATGAGTTTATATGACAAATAAAATGGGGTAAAAACCAGATATTAAAAATAAAAGCAACTATTAATCCAGTGATAAATAAACCTTTGATCCTTTTTTTGAACCAAAAACAGGTAAATAATAAATAAACAAGTTGGAAGAAAATAAGAGCTGTTCCAAAATAGTGCAAATATGAGGTAATAAGACCAATAAGTCCGTATAATAAAAGTTCTTTTTTTTCATAATTTTCTTTCTCAATTTTTTTAAGCATATCCAGCCATAATAAAGTAGAAATAATTGAAAATAACAATAATATGCTGTAACTTCTTGCTTCCTGCGAATAATATATAGCTGATCCTGACAGAGCAAGCATAATAGTTGCAGATGCTGCTATAGATTTATTGAAAATTTTTCTGGTCATAAAATACATAAAGAATATACTCATTATTCCGGCTATTGCGCTGGGTAGCCTCATACTTATCTCAGATATTCCAAATATTTTTGAGATGACTTTCATCAGTAACAGATAAATTGGAGGGTGTACATCCAACAACAAAATATATGCCAGCGTAGCTTGTATAGACTTATATGATATAAAAGCTATTGTGCACAGTTCATCAAACCAGAAACTTTGTATTCCAAGCCCGTAAATCCTGAGAAATATCCCAATAACTACAGCTAATACAAGATACAATTTATAAGATTTAATACATTTTATTAATCTGCTAATATTCATAGAATCTTTTATAATACCCAATTCATTTATAATGATTATATTACTTGATTCAGGTATATATAATCAAAAAAATTAAAATTGTTAACTTGAATTGCTAGATAGTCAATTTGAAAGATTTTTTCAGTATAAGAATCAATGATCAGTACAGAATTGTCTTTAAATTCATAAATGGAAACACAGAAGAAGTTTATATCGTTGATTATCATTAAATGAAGTAAAAATAATGGAAATAAGACACTATACACATCCCTGAATAATATTAAAAAAAGAATTTGCAATCCCTCTTGGGCTCACTCAGGAGAAAAAGGCAAGAGACCTTGAAATTGGAATCAAAACATTAAGCGAATTATATAACGAAAAAAGAGGAATAAGCCCTCTAATGACTTTGAAACTGGTAAATTATTTTGGAACAACTTCTGAATTCTGGATGAACCTGCAATCCCAGTAAGATCTGTATAAAACATATCTGAAATCAAAAGATTCTGTCGATAAGATAGAAAAAGTGGCTTAATTTAAATTATTTGGTGCACTATTCTATACCTTGCAAAACTGTCATTGCGAGGGCTTTAGCCCGTGGCAATCTATTTAATTTATTAAATCACTATTGGTAAGATCTTCACGTCGCTTTGCTCCTCAGGATGACAGACTGGGGGTTCGGGGCAGTAGATTGTAGGTTGGGTCAATTTTGACCCAACAAAATAATTTATATATAATTAACAAATGCAATACAGAAGAGCATTTATACAAAATAGTTATGTTTTTATCACGGTTGTTACAAACAGACGGCGAAATATTTTGGTAAAAAATATCAATTTGCTTAGAAAATCATTTAAAAATGCCAAAAGATTTTATTCATTTGAAATATATTCAGCAGTAATTTTGCCTGACCATTTTCATTTGATGATTAAGCCTGAAAATATCGATAAATATCCCCAAATAATAAAGTTAATTAAAAGTTATTTTTCTAAAAATATAGATATTTCATCAATTAACGATTATGAATTATCAAGAAGCCGCCAGAGCAAAAAAGAGAAAGATATCTGGCAAAGACGGTATTGGGAACATTCTATAAAAGATGAACAAGATTTGTATAAACATATTGATTATATCCATTACAATCCCGTGAAACATGGTTATGTTAAAAATGTAAAAGATTGGAAATATTCGTCCTTCGATAAATTTGTCAAAAAAGAGTTTTATCAGGAAAATTGGGGATGTCTTGAAGATATTAAAGGCATTGAGAATTTGACTATAGAATAATATTTTTTATTGTTTGTATTTATTGTTGGGTCGAAATTTCGACCCAACCTACGCACTGCTATGTTTGATAAGGTTTTGAGTCAGGCTGTTTTAATGTAGAGATTATTCTCAAACAAGATAGATTTTCTCAGTTTTGGCATCATCAATGTATTTATACAACTTTTTCCAGTTCTTTTTGATGTGCTGGTATATAAAATCAGGTATATAAAAGATCACAAATATTCCAGAGCTTTCAGAGGTTCTGTGAATTTCTTTAATGTTTCCTTTACATGTCAATATACCTTTATTACACAGACCAGATGCAGTATATTTTTTACTATTTGAGGTATTAAATTTAATAGTGGTTCGGTCTTCAGATACTGCATTTTTTAATAAATAAAATTCGCTATTAGATAATGTATATAAGTGTTTTATAGCTTGTTTTTGTTTATTATATTTAACACAACCAACAATAGCTATAAATAAGCCAATAATAAACAAAGTGATAAACCCTAATAATGATTTTAAACTTATTATTATCCCAGTAAATAATACAAATATTCCAATAAAAAATGCCATAACTGCATTTAATCCTTCTATCATTTCAATTAGTAATCTTAAATTATTTCCTATAATAGATAATGTCTTTTCCAACACTTTTTCGATTCCTTCTGTTCATATTCCAGAAACATGATACCAGAAGGATATTTGATTTGTATTTAATTTGTCTTTGTTGTTTCATGATTTTGGGTTAATAAAATGAGAGTAATTGTAGGTTGGGTCGCTATGTCGACCCAACAAAATGAATTAACTTTTCAAATATTCTTCACTTTTTCTGATAACTTCTTCCATCATGCTTTTAGAAGGACCGCCGATTACGTTTCTTTTATTTACGCATTCTTCAAGTGAAATTGCCTGATATACAGATTCTTCAAAAACAGGAGAGAATTTTTTGTATTCTTCGAGCGTCAAATCATCAAGACTTTTTCCGTTTTGTATACAATAAAATACCAATTTCCCGATAACTTCATGTGCATCTCTGAACGGCATGCCATTTTTTACGAGATAATCAGCTGCATCGGTTGCGTTTGTAAAACCGCCTTTTGCGGCTTTTAGCATATTTTCTTTTCTGACTTTCATTGTATCTATCATAGCGGTAAATACAGGCAGACACATTTTTATAGTGTCGATAGCATCAAAAACAGGTTCTTTATCTTCCTGCATATCTTTGTTGTATGCAAGGGGAAGTGACTTCATTGTGGTTAAAAGCGCCATAAGGCTTCCGTATACTCTGCCGGTTTTGCCTCTTACCAGTTCTGCAACGTCAGGATTCTTTTTCTGTGGCATGATGCTGCTGCCTGTGCTGTATGAGTCATCCATCTCTATAAATCCGAATTCAAGAGAACACCAGAGAATTAGTTCTTCGCTGAAACGGCTTAAGTGCATCATTAGAATAGACAAATTGCTGAGAAGTTCTATGCAGAAATCACGGTCAGAAACTCCGTCAAGGCTGTTATAGGTGATATCTTCAAATCCAAGCTTTTTTGCTACTGCATGCCTGTCAAGAGGATATGTCGTAGCTGCAAGAGCACCTGACCCAAGGGGTAGAATATTTGTACGTCTGTATGTATCAGCAAGACGGTTTCTGTCTCTTTTTACCATCTCGAAATAAGCCATCAGATGATGTGCTAAAGTTATAGGCTGTGCTCTTTGAAGGTGTGTATATCCGGGGAGAATTGTTTCAGTATGCTTTTTTGCAATATTTAACAATACTTCCTGAAGTTTCTTGATCAGCAGATCAATATTTTTGATTTCTTCTTTAATGTACATCCTGATATCAAGAGCAACCTGATCGTTCCTGCTCCTGCCTGTATGGAGTTTTTTGCCGACATCTCCAATACGAGAAATAAGTATAGTTTCAACATTCATATGAATATCTTCTGCTGCAACGTCAAATTCTACTTTTCCGGCTTCTATATCCGCAAGAATTTCTTTTAAAGTCTTTTTGATCAGGTCAGCTTCATTCTGTTTGATTATTTCCTGTTTGCCAAGCATCATAACATGGGCAATACTGCCTTCAATATCCTGCTTATAAAGCCTCTGGTCAAAAAATATTGAGGAGTTGAAATCATCAACCAGAGCATCGGTAGCTTTTGAAAATCTTCCATCCCACAGTTTCATAGTTTATTTTCCTTTATTTAGTCTAAATTATTCTGTCATATAAATTGCTAAATGGTTAAAATACTTATTCCTAGTTAATTTGCTGATGTGTCATCCTGAATTTATTTCAGGATCTATTAATTTTTCAGATGCTGAAACAAGTTCAGCAGGACACTTTTCCTATTTAGAATAGAAACTAATTAGCAATTCAAGTTTATCGCTTAAATCTATTGAATTATAAGAACTATAGGGTTAATTGTCAAAAATTTTCCAATGGTCGGGTTTTTCCGCACTCGCAGATTTTAAATTAATTATTTAAATAAAAATACATAACTTGAATTAAAAGTGTTTATGTTAAACTGAGGTTTAATTATTATAAAATGCATAAATCAATTTTTGTCTGATTAGGGTAGATGATCTGGTACGTTTGGGTTTTAAGAGAGTAATTTTGAAAAATGGGAATGAAAACTGTTAAAATTTTGTGTCAGGGATTTTATCCTGATATAGTAGCAGCGGGTGAACTTCTTTTTGAACTGGCGGAAAGATTAGTTAACAAGCATGATATTGATGTTTCTGTAATAACAGCTCAGCCGTCTTTTGTTAAAAAAGATAAACTGTCATCAAGAGAGACTATAAACGGAGTTAAGATTAGAAGACTTAGTATTTTTAACTTTAATAAAAATACTTTAGTCGGAAAATTTTTTAATTCATGGTCTTTCTTTTTTAAAGCACTTTTTGTTGTTTTATTTGCTCCTAAAAATGACTGGCTTTTAATTCCTACAAGTCCTCCTCTGTTACCGTTAATAGGAACGGTCGCTAAATTTTTATACGGGCAGAGATATATTTATCTGATGCATGACGTTTATCCTGAAATAGCTTCCAGGCTTGGATATATTAAAGATGATGGATTTATATATAAAATTTGGAATTTCCTAAATATAATATCTTTAAAAAATGCTGATAGAATCGTAGTTTTATCTGAAGATATGAAGCTAAAATTAACTGATTGGAGCAAAGATATTGATCGGGACAGAATCAGTATAATTTATAACTGGTCTAATGAAGATATGGTAAAGATTATTCCCAAAGAAGAAAACTATTTTCTTGACAAATATAGCCTCAGAAATAAATTTATAGTTGAATATTCTGGTAATTTTGGGAGAATTCATGAATTTGAAACTCTGCTCAAAGCTGCAAAAGAGTTGAAAAAAAACGAAGATATAGTTTTTCTTTTTATTGGAGATGGCGGCAAAAAATCCGAGATAGAATCTTTTGTAAAAAAACATACATTAAAAAATGTCTTGATGCTGCCGTATCAGGAAAGATCAGAAATACCGTTTTCTCTTGGAATGGCGGACATTCAAGTTTTAAGTCTGAAAAAAGGCTATGAAAAGCTGGCTGTTCCAAGCAAATTTTACGGGATACTTGCAAGCGGAAAGCCTGTAATATTTATTGGTGACAAGAACTGTCATATAGCAAGAGTTATAGATAGTAATAATTGTGGATTTAATATTGAAACAGGTAATTCTAAAGTTCTTGCAGATGCAATAGCGTACTTTGAAAAATCGAGAGATGAATTGATTAAGTATGGATTCAATAGCAGAAAAGCTTTTGAGAATAATTATACTCTTGGTAAATCAATAAAGTTGTATTTGAAATGTATAAATGAAGAAAGAGAATCTGTTTATAGAAAAGCTCTGATTAATTCAAAGAGATTTACAGTAAAAACTGCCGGTTAATATAAATGTCCAGAATAGCTTTAAACGCAATAGGAAGATATATGGGAGGGCTTGAATCCTATATATACAATATTGTTAAGGCTTTATTGGATAAAGATACCATAAATAGTTATTATTTATTTATTGTTAACAATCAAGAATTAATTTATGAAGATCTTCTTAGTTATGAAAACCTTAAAATAATTTCATATCCAGTGGATTGTGCTAATCCTGTTATCAGAGTCTTGTGTGAAAATACTCTTTTACCTTTTGATATTATTAAGCATAAAATAAATATGGTACATCATTTGTGCAGTTATATTCCTGTGATTTCACCTTATAAGTCAGTAGTAACTATTCATGATCTTGTCTCTTTTTATTATCACAACAAATATCCTGAATATAAAGAGACAAAACGTAGTTATAACTATTTTAAGAAGGTAGCTAGTTTTGTAACAGCAAAAGCAGAAAGAATAATCACAGTCTCGGAATTTACAAAGCAGCAGTTAATGAGTAATTTTAGAGTTAATGAAGATAAAATCACCGTAATTGGTCAGTCTTATGATACAAGAAAAAATATAACATCTATAAATTCAAATATATTGGAAAAATTTGGCATTTTAAAACCATATATATTAGCTGTTTCTGTAATAAGACCCCATAAAAATTTTGATTTTCTGGTGAGAGTTTTTAACATTCTTAAATCAAAATATAAATTACCGCATCAATTGGTGGTTGTGGGAGATGTGCATTTTGGGGCTGAAAAGTTCTTTAATGAAATAAAAAACAGCAGGTTTAAAGATGAAATACAGTATTTGGGTAAGATAAATGCAGATGAATTGTCTTCTATTTATAGTTTTGCAAATATTTTTATTTATCCTTCATTATATGAAGGTTTTGGGATACCTCTATTAGAAGCGATGAGTTTCAAGCTTCCTGTTGCAGCTTCTAATGCTGCGTCATTGCAGGAAGTTGGCGGAGATGCCTGTTTATATTTTAATCCGTGTGATGAAAATGATGCATGTGACAAAATTCTGAAAATACTTGACGATGAAACTTTAAAAAACAGGTTAATATCAAATCAAAAGGCTAAACTTGATTATTATAGCTGGAATAATATAGCAGAAAAGATTTTAAGTATTTATAATGGTGTTTTAGGTAATACAAATGATTAAATTCAATAACAATTTTATTTATCTTGCCATTATAATGATTTTCAGTTTTTTACTCTTTGGTCAAAATGACATTATCCTTTTCAGACCTGTTTATGTTAGGGCAAATGAACTTAAACTTTATTCTATTGAATTTTGGACATTAATAATATTTTTTGTCTTTATAGCTGTGAGTTTCGTCAAATATAAAGGGTTTTTGTTTGAAAAATTTATTATAGGTTTTTTTGCGAGTTTAATATTGACAGATAGTGTTTATAAATTTGCATCTGTTCAAAT
>JAQVCB010000153.1 GCA_028689995.1 Candidatus Gastranaerophilales bacterium | reverse complement strand
TTTAAATCAGGATGTGTATTTATTCCCCTGAATAGAACATCATTTGTTTTTGCTGCTTTATCATTTGTAATATAGCAGTCTTGGTTTAACGATTTTGTGGATAATAAATATCTTGTTTTGTCTGCAGGCAGGAACTGCCTGTTGGGTTTAAAAGTTAAAGGATGTATTTTAAGTAGCATTATTTAATACCTGCTATTAAATTATGAATTTATTTTTTTCATATAGTTATCGTATGTACTAAAACGGCCGTCTGGAGCTCTGAACTGTTTTAAGTACTGTTTTGCCTGATTTCTAAACACGTCGGTACTGTCCTGAACCATTACTTCAGTACTGTTGCCGACCATTTCAGCCCTGGCTGAAGGATGCTTCATTGGAACTAATAATATCTTACCTGCAAGCTCTGATATAACAGTCTTTATACCTTTAGGTGTCTGTGTTTTTATTTGATGAAATACATCTGCCAGTTCAGGTCTTTCTTTTAACAAAAAGTTTACTTGCATGTTGCTAATCTGACCTTTAAATCTCATATCGTTTCTATGATAGTTATATAAATTTCTGTTAATTTTCATAATTTTTCCTCTCAAACATTTATTGATATCAAATTTAACGCCATAAATTATAAAAGTTGCTGCATAATACTGAAAATATTTTTATAAAAATAAAACATTTCAGGTTTGGATTATTTTTCAGGAAAACAAATTAAATTTAATATTTTTTAATACAGAAAATATAGTTATAATTATCTTTTATTAGGTATTCCGGGCATGTTGAATTGGCGTAAATAGTCTAAAATATAATCTTCAATTTGTTTGATATCATCAAATGGATTAAAATAACAGGCTTTTTCAACACGTTTTTTCCCCATCATAGGTACTATTGTTACTGTATCTTCGGAATTGATGAATATGTCGTTTCTTACACCTTGAGGAGTATGAGTTTTTATTTTATATAAAAGTTTTAATATGCCCTTTTGATCGTGTAACATACTGATAACATCTCTGGACATTGCATTTACAGAGCCCTGAAACCGTACATTACTGCTTTGGGATGGTGATGCATAATAATTGGAGCTGCTTTTAATTTCCATAGGATTTTCCTTATTTGTATGCTTTCAACTAGTATTTATAAATAAGAAAATTAAAATAATTGCCACGTATTACTGTTAAATAATTCTATAAAACTGATTTTTCTCATTTAATCAGGCAATCTGTGGATATTAAATTTGGTTAACATTCTGTAACATAAAATATTTAGCTACCCAATAGATTTTTGATGTTCTTTTATTAGAATTTCTTTATCGACTCCGGCATCTATAAAATCCCATGGAAGAATTTCATTATAATCTCGTTTTCTCAGTGCATACCAATCATAAGTCGGGCAGTCTTGTCCATCAATAACTTCTTTGTAACTCCTGCCCCAGCTTCCAAGAGAACCTCCATATGCAAATACTTTTTCAAGCAGGTGAGAAATCCTCCTGTCTCCTCTTGAAAGAACGGTCTGTATATAATCCCATTTAACGCTTGTAGGTTTGAATTCAATGCCAAGCTTATGTAATTCTTTTTTTAGATAATCATTTTTTTCCTGAAGTTCTTTAGTATCTTCACGTCTTTCCCATTGAAACGGTGTATGGGCTTTTGGTACAAAGGAACTAATACTGAGTGTCAGTTTAAATCCTTTATTTTCTTTTTTGAGTTTATTCATTAAATCTACAAGCTCAATAATATCATCCTGCGTTTCTGTTGGAAGTCCAATCATTCCATATATCTTGAGTCCTGAAAGGCCGTTTTCCCGGGCAGTTTTTATGCTGTTTCTAATTTCTTCCTCAGAAAGATTTTTGTTGATAACTTTTCTTAACCTCTCACTTCCAGCCTCTATTGCTATAGTGGTATTTTTCTGTCCGCATTTGACCAGAGTTTTTATCATAAATGGAGTGATTTTATCAGCCCTTAATGATGAAACCGATAACTCAAATTCTTTTTCTTTTCTTTTAAATAGTATATGATCGCAAATTCTGTCGAACTCAGGATGTTCTGTGATTAATGCGCCCAGCAAACCTATTTTGTTACTATTATTAAGTCCTATATCAATAGAGTTAATTATACTTTTAAATTCAGGAAATCTTGCCGGTAAATTCAGATAACTTGCAAGGCAAAAAGCGCACCTTCTCGGACATCCTCTTGACGTCTCTACCAAGAACATATCTGAGAACATTGTTTTTTCGGTAAGAATAGGGCTGTATATGCAGTCAGTTAATGTTTCCACACATCTTTTAGTTAATATTTCAGGTGCTTTAGGATTATTTCTTATGTATGCCCTGATTGTATCATCAGTATTATATTCAACATCGTAAAGAGACGGAACATAAATTCCTCTTATTTGCGCAAGATGTGCCAGTTTTTCCCGCCTGTTTTCCAGATATCTGACTTCTTCATACGCATTGATTAGCTCAGTTAATACTTCTTCGCCGTCTCCTAAAGTAATTACGTCAAAGAAATCAGCATAAGGTTCTGGATTTGCAGTCAATACAGGTCCGCCTCCGAAGATTATCGGATGATCAGAGGTTCTGTCTTTTGACCTGAACGGGATATTATACTTGCTAAAAATCCTGAAAAAACCCAAAAAATCAAGTTCAAAAGAGAAAGAAAATCCTGCAAGTTCGATGTCTTTGGAATTATGAACAGTAGTTTCTGTGTCGACAAATATTCTTTCAGGATAAACTGTTTTATTCTGGTCTAAAATTTTGAAAAGATTAAGATATCCAAGAGATGACATACCTATCATATAAGTGCTTGGAAAACAAAACCACAATGGAATAGCATCTTTATCTTTTGGAACAGGGTTATATATAAATTTTTCTTCATTAAATATATTTGACATAGTAGAAACTATATCATCATATTTTATTAAAATTCAAGAACATTGTAGTCAGAAATTTCAGGAATTTTCTTTATTTAAACCTTCTTGTCCAACTACTTTATCTCGTACATAAATTCCAAGTAATGCAGCACCGGCAGTTGCAAGCCCCATTATTAAATACGAAGACCATGCAGCTTTCAGTGATGACTTTAATTTTGATAAATTATTGGCATCCAGAACTTTTTTAGCGTAATTTTGTCCATGCCATGAAGCAATGCCTTCTTCTATTAGTGTTGGTATTGCTGTAATT
Source organism: Candidatus Gastranaerophilales bacterium (assembly GCA_028689995.1). Lineage (GTDB taxonomy): Bacteria > Cyanobacteriota > Vampirovibrionia > Gastranaerophilales > UBA9579 > JAQVCB01. Next base: position 1,136 of record JAQVCB010000153.1, on the reverse strand, counting down.
AACAGTAACTTTCCAGCATTATCTTTAATCCATTTATAAGCTTTTAATTCTAATTTCAATAACTTCTCATTAAATTTCATAATTTTTTTATTTAATTCGAACATATTTTTATTAAAATTATAAATCGATGTTCCCGGTTTATTTTTGCTGTTTATTTTAGCAAAATTTTCAAGTACAGCCTTATTCGTTTTTTTTGTATTAACAGACATCATATTTACTATTGGATAAAAACATAATGTAGATAAAACAAATAGAGGTAATATTCTGGAAATTAAAATTAACTTTTTTAACGGTTTGCTTTTGCACGAATTTATCGCATGACCTAATTCATGCAGTAAAGCTCCTGTTGTTTTAGTACCGGTAAAAACAGTATTGATCTTTGGTACGTAAAAGGCATTATTATTTTTGGCTGTAGCTTCAACTACCTTTTTAATTAACTTTTTGTTTATCCCTTCAAAAAATTTCTCTAACTTCATTTTCTTTTGGATTTTATAACCGTTTGTTTCTCTTATAGTATCTATTATTTGCTGAATAACCATATCGGTCTGTGATTCGGCTATTGTTTGTATTTTAATATTTTTATCCTTTAAACCATTTGTCCGTATCATATCGTTTGCAATATCATTAATCTGAGTTGGAGGAATCTGTTCAAGATCACGCAGTTTTTTTATTACATACGGTTTATAAATTTTACTAACAAGTTTTTTAAGTCCTATATAACTGCAAATACCTGAAAATAAACCTATACTTTCATCTTTGAAATTTATTTTTGAAGCATTTAAATAACGATTTTGTCTGTTATAATCAGCATTTTTTTCAACTTTGGTTTGTTGAAAATTTTTATACATTGAATTATCAGAAGAAATTGCTACGTTATTATTCATAAATTCTATTCACATTAATTACTATATGAACAATATAAAACAAGAAGTTAAAATTAATTGCTAAATTAATTCATAATTACTAAGTTTAATTAATTTCGATATAGAATGTTGTTATGATTAATAATAGATTTAATACAATACAAGTACTAGAGCTATTTGACAATAACAACCTTCTGGAACTTGGTGTGATGGCTGATCTTAAAAGACAGCAGATTCACCCGGATTCAAAGCCGGTTACTTTTGTAATTGACA
>JAQVCB010000152.1 GCA_028689995.1 Candidatus Gastranaerophilales bacterium | reverse complement strand
GTTCCCCATTTGAATAATTCCTGACAAATTGCATAGGTACCGCCGGCGCTGAATCTCACTTGCACATTGCCGTCAGGAAGTTCTTTAATTTTTTGGCTCGGGTGAAAATGGTAATTCAAAACATCTTCTGCGACTGATTTATCAAATTCCAAAACGACATTAATCGACTCTTCCTGATAAATTCCAAAAGAATTATTTGCATATTCTTTTAAATTGAATCCGTCCTGAACCTCAAAATATTCATCCAAAACAGAAACATTGCTTATTTTATTTACCAGATATTGACGTAAATCGTTTTTGTATGAGTTAAATCCGACCAAATAATATTTATCTGAAATAATGATTCCGTAAGGGTTGAGAGTAATCGACTTTATCTCTCCGTTTATACGATAATTAAACCGGATTTTTTTCATTGAAATTAGGGCTTTCCGAATTTTTTCAATTTCTTTTGAATCGACTTTTACAGTAGAATATTGTCTTACGGCATATCCTTCTGTTTCAAGTACTGCTGAGATGCCGGTTTCCAGTGCCAAAGAATTATTATGCGGATTAATGGCTTTAATTTTCTCTATTAGTTCGTGGATCTCTTTTTGCTTTAATTTTTCTGTGACTAAATTTTTTAGCAATTCCAAATTAGCAAAATCCTGGCGTGTAAAAGAAACAAGAAAATTCATCGTACCTTTTTTAAATCGCCAACGCTTTTTCTTGTCTGACGTTTGCACTTCTTCAAGTTTATCAGGGAACAAATCGTTTAAAAGAGCCTTCATTCTTTCGGCAGAACGCCTTGAACATTCAAATTCTTCGGCGATTTCATCCAGTGTTTTGCCGCAATAGCTGTTTTGCAGAATGGTGGCAAGTTTTATTATTTCTTCTGTTTTATTCAATCTTGACATAGTTATCCAAAACTCTAAATTGAGGCAATAAGAAATTATCAAAAGCGTTCTCACAATTCACTATTGAGAGCCCTTCTCTGGATTTTTTGATAAATTCTTCTTCAAGATTACCTTCTTTTTCTAATTTATAAATTTCTTGTAACGGAAACTCATAAATCAAATCTATTTGAGGCATAATTCGAACTATTCTTCTGTTTCCGATGCTTGATTGTAAACTTTCTAAATCTACTTCTTCAAGAAAAGATAGATCTTGAAATTCTTCTTTAACCATATTAAAAAAGTAGTCCGCAGGCGTTTGGCAAATTTTAATAAGATTTTTTTGCCAATAATTAATGAATTCTTCAATCCTATCTTGTTTACAAAAAATTGAAGCAATTTGTCTGCCGTAACTATCTGCGATTCTTATCTGAAACTTATAATTAAATCCATTTAGCGTTTTTATTTTATTGAGGGAACAGTTTTTAAATAAATTCTTTGATGTTGGTATGGTTGTTCCGTAAGCAAAATATAAATTTATAGTGTTCATTTCATCGCTTGGTCTATAATCAATTTGATTGATACATTCTTTGTGTATTCGGATGGTATTGGCCCAGTTTGAATGGTATTCCACAACCCCGTCACAAGTTATAGATTTAAGTAATTTTTCAATTCTCAAATCCAAAAGCTGACGATTTTTTCCGCATTGTTTGAAAGTTTCATATGGGAACAATGTCGGATAATTTCTAAAAACAAAATCACAAAAATCTTGTATAAATATTTTCTCGAAATTCGTACATTTGAGATTATTAAGACGTTTAAATATTTCTTTCCACTGTAATTGCACAGGTCTTGAAACTAAATTTAATTGTTTTTCTTGTATCTCGTTATAGAGTTTTCCGCCCGGAGATAATTGTTGCTCCCAGACATTCTGATTATATGGCTTATTTTCAATAATAAATGTCCATTCGTTATTTATTGATATAATTCCGTCATAAATAGCGCATCGGTCATTACTGTTTAATTTATTAGTGGTATTCTCAAGACTTTCATCTGTAATCAAAATAGAAAGAATATTTTCTTGTAGATAATTTTTTGCTTTTTCACAGCCAATTTGGGTTGTTATTTCAGCTTCAAAATCGGTTGAAAATAAATTATCTAAACTCCGTTTTGACTCATCAAAAACCAAACCATGATATTTTTCCCTGACGTAGTCATAAAATGAATAAAATACACTAGGGCAATATTTTAAAAGGAGCAGAAACCCTCTTGTTAAATGGTCTTCATGATGCTCGTTGTTTTTTTGATATGGTATAAATACATTCATATGTTCGTTCATATTTTTCCCTTTTAGTTTTTTATTATACCATGCAACTACGTCGATTTATGTCGTAGTTTGTTTGTTTAATTTATCAGCAATCCATTTTGCACATTCCTGAATAATTTTAATAAAATTGTTTGCATCAACTAATTCTAAAATACTAAATGTACCCTCATTTACTGCTTTTGATGAAAATAACTCACTATGGTACATTTTTCTAATTTCCTTTTTATTGTCAGAATTTATCCAAGCATAAGTCTGAGTATTTTCGTTTGTTTTGTTTAAATATACAAGGTTCCAATTATCGGGCGTTCTTTCCGGTAAAATTCCAAAGTTTGCTTCTAATTCTCTTTTTACTGCTTCGCAAAACTTGTTCCACAAGATTAATTCAGCACTTTCCAAAGTTGATGCTATGTCATATGCACTTTTCAGATTTTCAGGTGTTTTTAATAATATTTCTTCGATTTCCATTTTTTCATTCTCCTCTAGTTGGTCTGTGAATTTCCGTATTACAGCTGCATATTGTATTAATATTTCGCGTATTGGTGCTTTCGTGTATGTATTATAATGTGATATACATGCATCAAGCCATTTTAATATGTCATACGACCAAGAAAGACATCCGATATCAGTTATATTCAGTATTTCGTTTTTTGAGCTATTGCAGCAGCTATCATTTGAGGGTTCTGTTCCAAATTTTGTGAGATAATACACTTTAGGTTTTTCTATACCTTTACTTCGCTGCGCATAATCGTATAGCTGGTTCGGTTGGTCTCCCGCATTAATCTTAACTTCTATCGGAATAACATTACCATCAGATTCAATGACAATATCAATTCTTCTGTCACCCTCTATTACAACTTCCCGCTTGACTTTTATATCTTTCACCGGCTTTTCTCTTTCAAGGACGGTTTCAAAAAACAAATCAAGATATATGCGTCCTTGGCGATGAGTTCCCTCAGGGTTCAGTAAATCTGCCAGAACGCGGCACATACGAACTTCATCTCCTGCAACATGTGTTAGTTCAAACATATTAAAACTGCTGCCTGTAGACTGAGCAATTGTATCGTATTTTTTTGTTATTTCAGCTGCTTTTCTTAACATCATTTGAATTGATTCTGCTGTATCTAATTTTTTTGTTATTAATTCCATTATTCTCCTTTCTTTTTCATCAGTTTATCATATGTCTGCGTCATTTTATGATGTAACTTCTTTTAATATTTTTCTGATTTTTGCCTCATTTTTATAAAGTATTTCCATATCATTCTCGACTTTTTGAGCTATTTCTTGGTATGTCAAAGTTTTATTCAACTCTTTATATCTGTAAAACATTGAGTATGCATCCGTTTTATAACGGCAAAATACATTACCTTTAGCTTTGCCTCTTGGAGGTAAGGTATTATTAAACCAAAGATTATCCACAAAAAGAATTTCGGCAACTTGTTTAACAGTATCCAAAGATACCTTATTAAATTCAGCAAACGCAAAATATCGATATTGCACACCTTCGATTTGTATCCCGAATGTAAATTCGTCCAGTTTATAATCAATACCGATAATGCCTTTTTTATTGTAAAAACCAGAATAGGTGTACACCTTATTGTCCTTACTAAAACGCTTTTTTATAAACGATTCAAGCTCTGAAGTTTTATACTTGATATAAATATCTTTTAACCCAATATCATCAAGTTCATTTTTATTATAAAAATCGTACTGCTGAGTATTATCTGCAGGAAATTTGTCAGCAAGCACTCCGATAACATCAATATAATCTTCTATCAAATATTTGTCGTACGTATTTTTGTACTCAAACGCGTTTTTCATTCTCATTTTTAAGTCAGAATAACTCAGATATTTCCATTCCGGAGGCGCATCAAATTTTGGAGCCAACGATAAAAGAATAAAAGTAACTTTTTTATCTTTAAAATACTCTCCGTATTTTGAGAGTTGTTCTTTAGTCGGGAATGATTTCAGCTTATTTTCAACAACCACATATTCTTCGTCATTATCGTTAGTCAATTTTATCTGTAAATCAAGCCTTATACCTTTTCTGCAATAAACTTCGTTTTCAATTTCTATAGTAACATCGTCAAAAACTTCTTTATCTGTTAAAACTTTTACTAAATCTTTCGGA
>JAQVCB010000042.1 GCA_028689995.1 Candidatus Gastranaerophilales bacterium | reverse complement strand
AAAATATTTAATGTTATAGTGTTTAATTCTCCAAAAGGATCTTTTTCAAGTTTATATCCGACAATCTTAACATCAAGCCCGTCAATAGTTTTTTCTTCATCCTTAAAGGCTTCTTCTTTCATAACGGGTAAATTAAGTGTTCCTTTGATTTCAACATTTATTTCATCACCTGGAGCAATAAGAACTTCACCGCCTTTTCTGACCAATGAAGCTGTAGCTCCAACAATAGCTCCAACACCAGCTCCGCCTGCAAGGGTATAACCATGGCTTGCAACAGCTGCTCCCAATCCAAGATATTTAAATGCAAGAAATCCACCAAGAACTCCACCCGCAACTGTATAAGCTGTATCTTGAAGAGCTACTTTTGCAACTGAAGCAGCAGCATTTCTTTTTGTTGTCATAGAAGCTTCTATCGGAATTTTTCTCCCGTCAGGGGTAATAAGATAATCAAAATTTAAAGTTATATGGGCATCTCTTCCAAGTCTCTTTGATTCTTCGAGAGCTGAAACTTTGCCATGCGCTACAGTCCCTATTGGAATTATTATTCCTCCCGGAACTGTAAGATCATTTGTTATTTCTGCAAAAAATTCATCATCTTTTTGGTTATAGCCTGAACTTAATACATTTGAGACTGTCATTTTCAGTCTTGTACCTTGTTCTACTTTCTTTGTTTCACCCGTAAAGATTTTTTTATCATCATTTTTATCTTCATTTATTTCTACTTTGCCATGGAAAAGAACTTTGCCGGTCTCAACGGGTTCCTGCTGTGCCAAAGCAAATCCACCGTTAATTATAAACAGACAAATTATTAAAAATGATATTAAAATTTTCTTAATTTTAAAAATTTTTAACATCCTCCTCAAAAATTAGGATTTTTCCGTATCTTCTACTTTAAGGGACTGCTGACGAAATCAAAAAACCTTATTTTTTGTTTCGTCTTATGTCCCCCATGTCTAGTGTCAAAATGTCGGAAACTTGGAATGAGTTATATAATGCCTCCAGCTACTGCAAACCGTTTCCGCCATTTTTCACTTTTGATAGGGTCGTGTTACAAAATAGAAAATAAGAGCTATTTAACTATTTTTTAACACTCCCTTTAATGATACATTAATTTAATATAAACCACATTATTTATAACAAGAAAATAAGGCAATCAGATGATATACTAATGATTTATTGATTGTGAGAGGTTTAAGAGAAAATGATAACAAAAGAAAAATTAAGAATTTTATACGATAAAGATATAGATACAAATATTTTAAGAGATAAAAAGATTGCTGTACTTGGTTTTGGAAATCAGGGCATGGCTCAGGCACTTAATTTAAGGGATAGTGGAGCTAATATAAAAATAGGAATAAGATCTGAAAGTCAGAAAATTGAGTCAATAAAAAAAGAAAATATTGTATATGCAGGCATGGAAGAAACTGTCAGATGGGCAGATGTTATTTTAATGCTTATTCCTGATGAATGTCACAAGGAAGTTTATGAAAATCATATAAAAAACAATATAAAACCTGGCGCTTATCTTGTATTTGCACATGGATTCAGCATACATTTCGAACAGATTGTTCCAAGAGAAGATATAAATGTTATCATGGTTTCTCCAAAAGGTGCAGGTCCAAAGGTAAGATCTATTTTTGAAGCAGGGGGAGGAGTTCCTGCTTTAGTAGCCATTCATCAGGATCCAATAGGAGATTCAAAGCAAATTGCTCTTGCTTATGCAGGATTGATTGGTTCCGGCAGATCAGGTATCCTTGAAACTACTTTTAAGGAAGAAACAGAAGCAGACCTTTTTGGAGAACAGGCAGTTCTCTGTGGAGGAGTTAATGCTCTTGTAAAAGCAGCATTCGAAACACTTGTAGATGCAGGATTTTCTCCTCAGATGGCCTATTTTGAATGTTTTCATGAGCTGAAAATTCTTACGGATTTGCTTTATGAAAATGGAATAACGGAAACAAGAAAAAAGATAAGTAATACAGCAAGATACGGAGATCTTACAAGGGGACCAAGAATCATTTCTGATGAATCAAGAAAAGCCATGCAGGAAATCCTGTCAGAAATTCAATCAGGTAAATTTGCTGAAGAGTGGATCGGGGAAAATAAAAACGGCAAACCTCTTTTTAATGCTCTGACAGAAAAAGACAAAGATCATGAAATTGAAATAATAGGCATGGAATTAAGGAACAGAATGGGCTGGCTGAAGTCTTAATATCCAGTGTTTTGACTTTTTAGTTTAAAAAACGGTAAAATTAATTGATAGGTATAATAGTAAACAATAAAAATCAGGAATCATGTTAAAAAACACAGCCATACTTTTAATAAAGATATATCAGAAAATCTCTAAATACACACCGCGTATTTGCAGATTTTATCCGACCTGCTCGGAATATACAAAGCAGGCAATTATCAAATACGGTTTTTTTAAGGGAGTTCAACTTGGTTCATTAAGAATAATAAGATGTCATCCCTTTAATCAGGGGGGTTATGACCCTGTTCCTTAAGATAAGAAGGTTTATTATTCCAGCTTTGCAAAGGAACGAGTTACAAAATTCCTAACGCCGCCGCCTACGCGCCGCTGCACGGAATTTCTTCACTCCCGCTCCGCAAAAAAATATTTACAACATTTTTTTTGTTTTAAAGATAGAATATTAAGATTATGAGGCTGTTAAGTTTAACAGATTTGAATTAATAATAATTAAGAGGATATAAATGTGGATTTTACAACAATAACAGTAGAAATATTAAAAGCTTTAAGTTTGATAGCAGGAAGTTATGGTCTTGCAATCGTTCTTTTAACGGTTATTGTCAGACTTGCAATGTGGCCGTTAAGTGTTTCCCAGCAAAGATCAATGAGAAAAATGCAGCTTCTGTCTCCAAAACTTAAGGAAATACAAAACAGGTATAAAAAAGATCCTCAGGTAATGCAAAAAAGGATGATGGAGTTTTACAAAGAGCATAAATTCAATCCGTTTGGCGGTTGTCTTCCTTTGATAATTCAAATGCCTATATTTATTCTGCTTTATACTGCTCTCATCAGCCCACAGTTTATTGAAATAGCAGGAAAATCATCATTTCTTTTCATAAACAGGCTTGATGCTACAATAATGAGCCATGCAGGAAAAATTGGAGATAAAACTTTTGGTGTTGAAAAAAATGATGTCTTTTCAACTGAAAAAACTGCAGTGGTATATACCGATAAAGGTGCAATAAAAGATGTTAAAATTAAAAATCCGTCAAAAGCAATTGAAAAACAGGGTGAAATGGTTCCCGGCAAATCTGTTGATCTTAAAATAAAACTTGATGAACTTAATTTACCGTTTAGTCAGCTTGCTAAGGTTCAAAAAGCTGATATATCGATAATAAATAATAATACTAAAGAAATTGAACATATAACATTTAAAAAATCTGATTCTCTGCTTATTTCAAATGTTCAGACTCAGGCTGTTAAAAAAGTTTACCATTATGATGTAATGTTTCTAATCGCTTTATTTGGTATATCGATGTTTTTCTCTCAAAAATTCATGAGTAATATGAATACAGCGGCGGTTGACCCTGCTCAAAAAGCAATGCAGGATCAGATGGGCAAGATGATGCCTATAATGATTACTGGAACATTTATATTTGTACCGATTCCGGCAGGCGTTCTCCTTTATATGGTTGTCAGTAATATAATTCAGGTTGCTCAAACAGTAATTATCAATAAACAGCTTGAAGCCGAAGATCCGTCTCCAAAAGCCAGTATCGTTGATAGTGATGCTGTTGAAAATGCAAAAAATATTACTCCTGCCAAGGAAAAATAGTAAGAATAAATCAAAATGATTACAAGTATAAATGACACAATTGCAGCAATTACAACCCCACTCGGAACAGGTGGGGTTGGTGTTATTAGACTTAGCGGCGAAAAATCAGTTGAAATAGTTTCAAAAATATTTTCTTCATCTCTTGATGAAAAAAAGCTGCCTGATTTTAAAGGGGGCAAAATTTACCATGGCTGGATATTTTCTAACAACATTAATAAAAATTGTCATTGCGAAGGCTGTGAAACAGCTTGTGGCAATCTGACCAATTTAGACTGCCCGCAAAAAAATACTTCGTTGGATAGATCCTCACGTCGCAGCATAGCTGCTCCTCAGGATGACACTTCAGTTTTATTAGATGAAGTTATAATTCTTGTATTTAAAGCTCCTAACAGTTATACAGGTGAAGATGTTATTGAAATTCAATGTCATGGCGGAATAAATATTGTTAAAAATATCCTGAATATTTGTCTTGAATCAGGAGCAAGGATGGCAGAAAAAGGGGAATTCACAAAAAGAGCTTTTTTAAACGGCAGGATTGATCTTTCAAAAGCCGAAGCCGTTCTTGATCTAATCCATTCAAAGACTGATAAATTCACCAGAATATCAGCTTATAATTTGTCAGGAAAATTATCTTTATTTATTACTGAACTTAGAAGCAAACTAATAAACCTTCTTTCTGTAATAACTGCTGCAATAGACTTTCCTGAAGAAGTAGACGAGCCTGAATATAACTTTATAGAAGAAAAAATTAACTCTATAATCAACGAAATAGATAAAATACTTAAAACAGCAGGCAGTTCAAATTTAATGCGACAGGGAATTAAAGCTGTAATTGCAGGCAGACCAAACGTAGGAAAATCTTCCCTGTTTAACGCTCTTTTAAATATGGAAAGAGCAATTGTAACAAATATTCCGGGTACTACAAGAGATATTATTCAGGAAACAATTGATATAGGTGGAATACCTGTAACATTGATAGATACAGCAGGCATAAGAGAAATTGAAAACAACCATGAAAGTCAATATATTGAATCTATTGGTATTGATATTTCTAAGTCCTGTATCAAAGAAGCTGATATTGTGCTTTTTATGGCAGATTCAGAGCATGGCTTTACGGAAGAGGACGGAGTTATTTTTGAAGAGATAAAAAATAAACTTTTTATTAAAATTGCGTCTAAAGCTGATTTGAAACTGCATAGTGACCTTTCAGGTTATATTCAGGTGTCGTCCAAAACCCAGATAGGCTTTGATGAACTTAAAAAAAATATTGAAAAAATCATACTATCTTCTGATAATTTACAGGAAAGTGAATTTTCAACAAATTTAAGACAGCAGGAATGTTTAAACAAGACAAAAGAAGCTTTAATTAATGCTAAAATTTCCTGTAATAATAAAGAAGTTCAGGACTTTATTTCCATAGATCTTAAATCCGCACTTATTTCTCTCGGTGAAATAACAGGAGAAGTTGTTTCTGATGAAATTATAGAAAACATTTTTTCCAACTTCTGTATTGGAAAGTAAAAAATGGAAAGTAAATAGTATTATATATACATGCTTTCAAATCATTTAAAGAAATTGAGCAGGTAATAATAAGAGAAAAACCAGGACTTTTTTGTTCAACTATTAATGAAGTAGTTTCACTTGTTAAATTAAACTTTTCTGTAAAATCTTTCTCGCAAAAACTTCTTCTGGTGAAAAGAATATCCAGAAGATCTAAAAAGTCAGATTTTCCTAAATTATTTTTTCCTATTGAAGTAGAGAATCCTCCTGAACAACAATGTTGTCAAACAAGAGGATTTAATTATAAGCCAATACTTCTGGCTTCAAAAGAGAAGCGAAACAAAAGTTGGGACTAGAAATATTTGATGATGTAAAGTTTAAATTAATCGACCAGATTCTTCAGTTATCTTTTGCTATCGATATTTTAGACAAAAAATTAGCTGCTTAAATTTCTGTTAAAAGAATAAAGAAGCAATTTTATAATTTGTTCTGTTTTTATTTATCATGAAAACAATTTGATTTATGAGTGAAACTTATGAATATATGTATAAATAACAATTTGTATCTTAAAAGGGAAATTGGATCAAAGATTTCACAAAAACCTAATACTAAACAATTCTCGAATGTTCAACATAATAGGGATATATTTTTTACTTCAACAAAACCTGATATCAAAGTAATAAAAAATAGATTTATAATAGAAGGACAGTACTTATATGACCATAGTCTCAAAGAAGTCTATACAGAAAAGTTGAATAACCTGTTAAAATTAGACCCATACTTTTATGTAGGAATAGGCGGAAAATATGGCATCAAATCCAAGTATCAAAATTTTATAAAATATCTTGAAACAGATAAATCGATACTAGCACCTATTTTATCCCTCTATAATAACAAAGCAGGCTTAATAGACGAAAGACATACATTTGCTGTTTTGCGTGATATAGGAATGAAGAAAATACCTTTAGCTGTTAAAGATATTGATATACCAATAGTTAAAAAATTAAATTTAATTGATTAATAATATTTTGACTCAAAATATTATTTTTATGGATTTTCAGTAAAATCTCTGTAAAAAGCTGTTGACATTCGGCAATCTAACGGATTAAGATAATCATAACCTCGGAAACATATCTCCAAAATTTAAGTCATACATTTTTAGAATGTTTCATAATTCAACTTAAAAGCCGTTTATTATATGTCGGGATGGCGGAATTGGTAGACGCGCACGCTTGAGGGGCGTGTGGAGAAATCTGTGAGGGTTCAAGTCCCTCTCTCGACATTTTTAAGTAAGAAAGTGGTAATGCCTCTGAATTTCGGAGGCTTTTTTATTTGGAAATTTATAAAAAAATACCGGAAGAATTTTCTTCCGGTATTACAGTTTTCACTTTTGATAGGATCGTGTTACAAAATAGAAAATAAGAGCTATTTAACTATTTTTCAACACTCCCTTGTTATCTATTGTTTTGTTGGTACTTTGTGAGCGGGGGAAGTTTTGCGGATTTTTTACTGTTGATGATACTGCTTTTTTTCTCTATCTTCTATCCTGTAAGACTGAAATAAAAATGAAAATGTTCATTTTTATTTATTTAACTCGAATTGCTAATTAAATTTATTTTATTTTCATTGAACATTAAAAAGTTCTTAAATGTTTATTGAGAACTTTTTAATGAATAAAATTTTGAATATTTATGTAAATATAGTAAAAAATATGATAAAGGATGAACTGACAAGCCTTGCTTCAGAGATGGCATTCAATTTTATTCTGGCTATTTCTCCGTTCATAATTTTATTAGTTGCTATATTTGGATTATTCAGTTCATATGATGTAATAAATCATATTATTGCATTTTTAAGTCCAATAGCACCCGCAGACGCTCTCAAAGTATTAAAAGAAGCTTTAATTGGAATAAATCAGGTATCTTCAGGAAAGATTTTAACATTAGGATTTTTAGGGACAATATGGGCAATTTCAAATGCAACAGATGTAATAATAAAAGGACTAAATCGGGCATATAAAGTTAAGGAGACACGACCAATATGGAAAATTAAAGGATTTGCTATTTTTCTGATTTTAATAACTGCGTTGATTTTATTTATTGCAATAAACCTGATTATTTTTATTCCTATAATCCTGCAATTTCTGAAAAGTTATATATACATCCCTGTTTATCTGGAAATACTGATAAAATTAATCAAATGGTCAATAATATTTTTTACTCTTTTTGCAGTAATTCTCTCAATCTATTCCTTTATGCCAAACATTAAAGAAAAAAATAAAGTACGGATACTAAATTCAATTCCAGGAACATTATTTTTTTGTATATTCTGGTCTGCTGCATCCTGGTTATTTGGACTATATACTGAGAATTATGGCAGATTTAATCAGGTCTATGGAGCACTAGGCGCAATTATTATACTCATTATCTGGCTTTATTACACCTCTTTGATCCTGCTAATCGGAGGAGAAATAAATTCTGAAATTTATAAGAACGAGTTTGGTTAAAGCCTCCAACGCCTTGCCAAACAAGCCGTTTCGGCTTTAGCCAGTACTCCCGCTTCGCACGAGCCTTTTACAGTTATAATTTGATTTTACAGTTTTTAACAAGACAGGCTCTAAGAGATACTACGTTTCAAAAATAGCTGATATTTGAATTTGCAAAAGCATAATCCTTATTAATAATCTTCCTCTTCCCTGACTTCACCGGGTTCATAGATCCTGTCTTTGTCTTCAATTCTTACCATGAGAAAAAGTTTTAACTGTCTTTTATAACGTTCAAGAGCAAGCTCTTTGTTTGGAGCGCAGAAAGCAAATTCCGGGAGTTCTTCTATCTCTATATAACTATACTCATCACCGTTAAAATCAAGATCTGTACCATGTATTAAAGTCCAGTCCAGATTTAGGTAGTAATCAAGATCCTTTTCCATGTTATTTATTTTTTTCCCTCACAAGCGGCTGGGGTATTTCAAGCCCTTCTCCACCGATAAATTTAGCTTTTTTATCATTTAGATTGAGATAAACAGGTTTTCCGTCTGCCGCATCAATTGCTGTATACGAAACCTGCCTGAGTCTAAGTTTCATACTTTCAGAACCACCTCCAGAACCAAAATCATTGGAAAGATTAATTTCAACTTTATCAGGAGATTCTTTTATACCAATAAGTTTTGTTTTCTCAGGTATTTCAGTAAACAAACCGAAATCTTTTTCTGCAATAGAAGGCCCTTTTAATAATTCATTTATTGCAGTTTCAATTTTATCCAATTTTATCATTCTTTTAACAGGAACAACCTGATTTTTTTTCGTGCTAACCTGTTTAACAAAATAAATAGATACCTGATCTTCTCTTACTTGCTGTTTCTGTTTTTTAATAACGTAAACAAAGAGTGAAAGGGCTATCATGATTAAAATAATGACTGTAATCTTTTTATTGTTTTTCATTTTAGTACTTAACCCCGATAATTTTCAGGCAGCCAGACAGTTCCTTCAAGGTTAACTTTATTATTTTCAATGGAGAATTTTTTAATTTTAATATCGCTGCCTTTTTTAGATAAGCTATTAAAATCTACTATAACTGGCCTTTGGAATGTTATAAAGTTTGAAAGCAGGTTCAATTCGCCGCCTAATGGTTTTGTAATCATCTGAAGATCAGAAACACGAAGTTTATTATCAATTACTTTAAGGCCAATACCCATTTTTACAGGAAGTTTCATATAATCAGGCATGCCGTTAAAATGAATATCCGTTTTAATTACAAGCTTATTTTCAATAATATTGGCTTTTAAATTAAGAAAATCAACGAGATCTATATCCTGATTAAAAAGCTTTATACTGACACCTTTAAGTTTCTGGCGATATTGATCAGAACTTACTATATTATTTATGTCAGAATCGGTGATAATTCCTTTAAAACCGATATATACCGGTGATAAAGGAACAACAGGGTCGCTGCTGCGATCAATTTGAGTGAAATTACATAAACTTTTTGCTTCTAAAGAAGAGATATAAACGCCGTCTTTTGCAATATTTTTTGCTTTGAGCTGAACTGTTTTAAACTTTCCTGCTACAAGATCCATGGCGCTATAGCCCTTAATATTAACTTTTACTTCTCCTTTATCCAGAAGTTTTGTTATACTGTCTTCTATTGCTTCTTCAGCAATTGCAGTAACAGCTAAATTTAATCCCATAAATCGCTGTATATTTCTTGTAAAAAAATTACTGACAGGATAAGGCTTTGATGGACAGGTATTTTGCCTTTGCTGAGGCACAGAGAAAACTAATAAATTTGAAAATAAAACTGCAACTGTTATTAAACCAATAAGAATGCTGAATTTATGCATTTTTATATTTTTCATCTTTATATTCCTCATTATGTTTTAAATAAATACATTCACCGGGAAAATTATTTTATCTTTAATTTTAGCAATTGCAACCAATTTATCTTCATATACAAGCTGAATTTTTTCTTCTTCGTTTAATCCATTTAATTCAATATTTTCGATACTTTGACCTTTTTGAATTTTTTCAAGATTATTTTGTTCTATTTTACAACATTCAAGATTAAGAATACAAATAGGATTAATAATTAAATCATTAATTTTTTCACTTTTACGAAATTCTTCAATTTCATCAAGAGTATGAGAGGTATCAAGATTTAATTTTCCAGACTTGGTCCGTATTAAATCATGAAGGGTTGCTCCGTACCCAAGTTTATCGCCTAAGTCATTGGCAATAGACCTGATATACGTGCCTGCTGAACAGTCAATGTCTACAATAAGGATGGGATTTTCTGAATTTTCTTCCAGAATTTGGGCTAATTCAATTGAACTTATATTAATCTGTCTTTCAGGTATATTTTCAATTTCGATATTTGCTCTTGCATATTCATACAATCGTTTACCTTTATAATGAACAGCAGAATACATCGGAGGTATTTGAGTTATATCTCCCTGAAACTCGCCAAGAACTGATTTGATCTTTTCCATATTAATTATAACCGGGTTAGTTTCCAGTATTTGTCCTTCCAGATCATACGTATCCGTTCTAACCCCAAGTTTAATAAAAGCTCTATAGGATTTGGATCCTTCCATATATTGTATAAGTTTGGTTGCTTTGCCTATTGCAACAGGAAGAACTCCTGTCGCCATTGGATCAAGAGTTCCTGTATGTCCTATTTGTTTCATATTTAATATTTTTCTGAGCTTGCTCACAACATCATGAGAAGTAAGACCTTTGTGTTTATTGACATTTATAATTCCAAAGAATTTCATCTTTACTAAAGTTCACCTTTAGAAATTTTATCAATAAGGTCTGTTATTCTGCTGCCGCGTTCTAAAGAATCATCTCTTTTGAATTCAATTTCCGGCACATGTCTTAACCTTATTCTTCTCCCTACTTCTTTTCTGACATAAGGAGTAGAATCTTCTATAGCTTGCATTGTATTTTCTTTTTGTTCGTCAGTTCCGTAAACGCTGATATATACTTTTGCATGACCGTAATCTGCAGCTAAATCAATATCTGTAACTGATACAATTCCTGAAATTCTTGGATCTTTAACATGTCGCTGAATTATATCACTAATCTCTTTAATCAAAGCTTTTCTTATACGTTCCCCTCGTGAAAACATAATATTTTCCTCTCTTGATAAATGATTTCTAATAAAATACTTTTATTCCATGTAATTCAGATGATTATGAATAATTTTACGACTAAACCAGTGCATCTCTTTCAATTTCTTCAAGCGTTTGAACTTTAATAATATCGCCTTCTTGAATATCATTGAATTTATTAAAGGATATTCCGCATTCAAATCCTTGGGCTACTTCTTTTGCATCTTCTTTAAAACGTTTTAACTGGTCAATATTACCTTTATGAATTTCTTTTCCATTTCTAAATAATTGAGCTGTTTTATTACGAACTATTTTGCCTTCTGTTACGTAGCAGCCTGCTATTTTAATTGTTTTACCGATATTAAATATCTGTCTTACTTCGGCTGTTCCGATTTCAATCTCTTTAAATTCAGGCTTTAACAATCCAAGCATGGTTTTTTCAATATCTTCAAGTATTTGATAAATAATATCATATTTTCTGATGTCAATTCCTTCATTTGTTGCAATTCTTAAGGCATTTTGATCTTCTTTGACACTAAATCCTATAACAATTGCATTACTTGCCGAAGCAAGCATTACATCAGCTTCAGAAATGTCACCTATGCCGATATGTACAATTTTTACAAATATCTGTTTTGATGTAAGTTGTTGTAATGCAGCACTTACAGCTTCTGCAGAACCATGAGTGTTAGCTTTTATTATTATATTCAGATCTTTTGATTGTGTCTGATCCTGAACAATCATTTCTCTTCTTATTTGAGTAGGAGCTATTGCATCGAGTCTTGAAGTTCTTTCCTCTTCTTTTCTCTGTGTACTGATTATCTTCATTAATTTGTCACTTTCAACAGCTTCAAATTTATCACCGGATTGAGGAACTTCCGTAAGACCTGAAATTCCTACAGGAGTGCTTGGACCTGCGGATTTTAGTCTTACGCCTTCATCATTGACCATAGATCTTATTTTACCACTAACATTCCCTGCTACAACATAATTACCGACTTTTAAAGTTCCATTTTGAACTAACAACGTAGCAACAGCACCCTTACCTTTATCAAGTCTTGCTTCAATAATAACTCCGCTTGCTTTACTTGTTGGATCTGTCTTTAAATCTTCAATTTCAGCAACAAGCAGGATATACTCAAGCAATTCATCAAGATTTGTACCTTGAAGAGCACTGACTGGTACACAAATTGTATCACCGCCCCATTTTTCAGGAACCAGATTATACTCCGTAAGCTGCTGCATTGCTTTGTCAGGATCTGCACCAACTTTATCAATTTTGTTAACTGCCACTATAATAGGTACTTTAGCCGCTTTGGCATGGTTTATTGATTCAATTGTCTGAGGCATAATTCCATCATCAGCCGCAATAACAAGAATCGCAATATCTGTTGTCTGCGCTCCCCTTGCTCTCATTGCAGTGAATGCTTCATGTCCGGGCGTATCGATAAATACAATCTTTTTATTATTAATGTTTACAGTATATGCACCGATTGACTGAGTAATTCCGCCAACTTCACTGTTAACAATCTTATGTTTTGTTGATCTGATAGCATCAAGAAGAGTTGTTTTACCATGGTCGACATGCCCCATTATTGTAACAACAGGAGCTCTTGATTTTAATTTGGATTTATCAATTACCTCAGTTTTTTCTTCTTCTTTTTTTTCTTCTCCTGCAACTTCGGCTTCTTCTTCAATTACTGTAAATTCAAGTTTTTCAGCTACTCCTTTAGCGGCAGCCACATCGATTGTCTGGTTAACAGTAGCAAGAATTCCTGCCATCATTAATTGTTTAACAACTTCTGTGACACTGATATCCATTTTTTGGGCAAGCTCACCAACAGTAAGAGGCTTATCAATAAAAACCTCGGTTATTTTCTCTTTAATTTCTACTTTTTCTGATTTTTTCTTTTTTTTGAATCTTTCCTGTAGAATTTTAGCTTGTTCTAATTTTTCTTCTTTGGTAAAAGCATCCTGTTTGTATTTATCTTTCTTTTTAACGACACCTACACGACGACCAGGTGTTTTTCCAATTTCAGGAGTAACAGTTTCTCTTGTTCCCGGATATTTTTTCGCAGGAACTTGAGGCCTGCCTGGACCTTCCGGACGTGGAGTAAAAGGTCTCTGCCCGCCTTCTGGACGTGGGCCATAAGGTCTTGGCGTATAAGGTCTTTGACCACCCTCTGGACGTGGACCATAAGGTCTCGAGCCACCTTCAGGTCTTGGTGTATAAGGTCTTTGACCACCTTCTGGACGTGGGCCATAAGGCCTTGGTCCACCTTCAGGTCTTGGTGTATAAGGTCTTTGACCACCCTCTGGACGTGGGCCTCTATTATCATAAGGCCTCTGTATACCTTCAGGTCTTGGGCCATAAGGTCTTTGACCGCCTTCCGGACGTGGACCATAAGGTCTTGGTGTAAAAGGTCTTTGACCGCCTTCCGGACGTGGACCTCTATTATCATAAGGCCTCTGTATACCTTCAGGTCTTGGGCCATAAGGTCTTTGACCACCTTCTGGACGCGGGCCTCTATTATCATAAGGCCTCTGTATACCTTCAGGTCTTTTTACAGGAGGTTTTTCTTCTTTAACCGGCTCTGTTGTCTTAATTTCTTCTTTTTTAACAGGAGCTGATTTTTTAGATATAGTTTTTTCTTTAGGAGATTCAGGGGCAACTTTTGGTTGGGCAGAAGGAGCTTTAGGAGCAGGAGTAGAAGATTTTAATAAATTAAAAAGTTTATCAGCCTCAGCTTCACTTACAGTACTTGCATGAGACTTAACTTTAATATTCATTTTTTCGTCAAGAAAATCTAAAACATCCTTATTGGAAAGTTTTAGTTTCTTGGCAATATCGTATATTCGAACTCTATCTTCTGCCATTATATAAATATCTCCTAATTTTTTTTTGCCCTTTAATTACATTATAATCATTTTTAACATAAGCATCCATTCAAGTATACTCTCTAAATATTTTATTCATTATTCAGGTTTAATATCTTCAGGTTTTCTTTGATAAAAACTCATTATTTCCTTGTCATATCTCTAGCTTTGCTGCAATGTCGTTAATTATAGAGATTGGTATATCTTTTTTTAAAGTTTTCTGTAATCTCCTTTTTTTAATTGCGTGTTTCAGGCATTCATTATTATAGCAAAGATAAGAAGAACGACCAAAATGTGTAGATGAGGGCATTATGATAATTTCATTTGTATCATATGTTTTCATAATCCTTATCATATTTTTTCTAGGTTTTATTTCTCCGCATCCAATACACTTTCGCTTTAAAGGAGCAGAAACGCCGTGATAACTATGATCAAAGGGCAATATAGATTTTTCTTCATTCATTCCTTTTCTGTTCAATTTATACCTCATATAAAAATTTAAAGGAAAACGAAATGTTTTCCTTTAAATACTTCACTAATTTCAGGCTTCTTCTTGAGGTTCTTCTGCCTGAAGTTCTTGTTGAGGTTCTTCCTCTTCATATTCTTGATCATACTCTTGATCATATTGTTCCATCTGACTCAGACTCTTAATGTCAATTTTCCATCCTGTTAGACGGTGTGCGAGTCTTACATTTTGACCTTCTTTTCCGATAGCGAGACTGAGTTGGTCATCAGGAACTACTACAACTGCAACCTTATTTGTTTCTGTATTTTCAAGTATTTCAACAGTAACAATTCTTGCTGGAGAAAGCGCATTTATAATAAATTCAACAGGATCTTCCGAGTATCTGATTATATCAATTTTTTCATTTTTAAGTTCATTAACAATTGTTTGAATTCTGCTGCCTCTTGGTCCTATACAAGCTCCTACAGGATCTACTTCAGGATCATTACTAATAACAGCAATCTTTGTCCTATATCCTGCTTCTCTTGAGATAGATTTTATTTCTACAATTCCATCTTCGATTTCAGGAACTTCAAGTTCAAATAGCTCTTGAACAATTCTTGGATGAACCTGAGAAACAATAACTTGTGGAAGTCTTGTTGTTTCCCTTACATCAAGGACATAAACTCTGATTCTGTCGTTGACTCTGTAATATTCCCCTGGTATTTGTTCTCTGTAAGGAAGTATAGCTTCTGTTCTCCCTATATTTACCATAACATTTCTTTGTTCAATACGCTGGATTATACCTGTAACTAAAGAACCTTTTCTATCTGTAAATTCATCAAGAATTAACTTTCTTTCAGCCTCTCTAATACGCTGAACAATGACCTGTTTTGCTGATTGAGCAGCAATTCTTCCAAAGTCAGCCGGAGTAACTTCGATCTCTACTGTTCCTTCCATTTTTACATTAGGATCTAATTTCTTTGCGTCTACAAGAGTTATTTCAGACATCTCATCTTCAACATTCTTTACAACTGTTTTAACACGAAACACACCTATTTCCCCTGATGATTCATCAACACGGGCAATAATATTTGTGATTTCATGGGCTCTTATATGTTTTTTATATGCTGTTACCATTGCATCACAAAGAGACCTGATAACCACATCTTTTGGTATACCTTTTTCTCTTTCTAATTGTTCTGTTGCATCAATAAGTGCTGTTCCGATTTTAATCACTTTTAGCTCCTCTTATATCTTATACTCAGGTTTTAACTTTATTTGAGAAATATTTTTAGGGTTAATTTCAATTATCTTATCTGTATCAGTCAACTGTACTTTTAACCCTGTTTCAGGATTATATTCAATTATTTTTGCCATAAACACCTTAAGATTTTCTTCTATTGGCTGCTTTAATTTAATATCAACGTTTTCGCCCTTAAAGACATTATATTCTAACGGTGATTTGAGTTTTCTTTCAGTTCCCGGACTACTGACTTCTAAATAATAATGAACAGGAATTAACTGATCAAGGTATTCACTTATGTTATTTGTATAATCTTCGCAGTCTTTATGAGTTATTTGATGATCCTGACTATAAATATAAATTTTAAGATGCCATTTCCCTGATTCTTTGACAAAATTAATTTCAAGCAGAACCAATCCGAGTTGATGAGCCACTTTTTCCAATACAGGAGTTATTTTATTCAGGATATCTTTTTTATTAATCATTTTCTTTTGCCATTCCTGTTCGTATAAAGTGCTTTTATTAAGAAAAGAGTGGGTAAGGTGACCCACTCTCTTTCGAGATGTGACTTAAATATTAACACTAAAAAAACGAAATTACAACTCCGATTTTAATAATATTGGAAAATTAAAATACAACATGGAGGCTACGGAAAAACTCATGTGTAACCAAATATTAACAAAATAACTATTTCAAGAATTATAAGATTGTTCAGTATAATTTTTTTCTGTAGAATTCAATCAATTAATAAATTAAAATAAATTGCAGTTATGCAGTAAAATAAATATTAATAACAATCCTGGTTTAATTTAAGGTATTTCAATTTGATATACAACACAAAATTTTTAAGAAAATATTTGGACATGATTCTATCTCCAAAAGGGATAGGTTTAATGATATTTATATCAATATTGTTTATACTGACTTTATTACTATCCAGCAAATATTATTTTTACGACAATCTTATAGAATTTGGAGTTAGCAAAACAGATGTTATAGCTAAAAAAACAATACAAGTTATTGATAAGGAAAAAACTGAACGCCGAAAACATGAATTGGCAAATAAAGTTGAACCAACACTAAGGCCTGCACAGGATTCTGTTGATGAATATGTCAAAATGAATCTTAAAGAAATAATATATAATATAAAAAATATTAGAAAATCAAGTGAACAGGAATTTAACAAAAAAACAAAAATAAAAAATTTGTTTGGCATTTCAGAAAACAGTAACCAAAGTGAAGCAGTTATAAACTATCTTTATAAAAGTTCAAATAATAATTTTTCAATAATAGAAACTGAAAGCGTAAATACTCTTGAAAAAATACTCAATAAAGGTATTTCTGAAGTCGGACTTGCAAATAATGGAATTCAGATAATATTTCAAAATATTGAAGAAAAACTTTCCAAAATCCAGCACGAAAGTATTATTCTTATATTGAAAAAAATTCTTTTACCTAACATGGTAATTGATGAATATGCAACTGATATAGCCCGAAATAATGTTATGAATTCTGTAAGACCTATTGTTGTAACTTATAAACCCGGTGAAAAGATAGTTTCTGTAGGTGATTATGTTTCCAGGAATCAAAAACAGGCACTAAAACTAGCCGGATACAATATTTCCAATATCAATTTGACAGGATTATTAGGTATTTTATCACTTGTTGGCATATGTTTATTAACTCTGGCTTATTATTTGAGAAATTTTGAACAAAAATACATGAAACCTTCATATCTTTCACTAATGTCGCTTTTGTCAGTATCAATTGTATTATTTGCAATATTTTTACCTGCCGGTTCAACACTTTATTTGCCGGTATACATAATTCCAATTCCTGCTGTAGCAATTCTTATGACTATTTTTACCAATTCAAGAGTTGCTCTTTTATACTCCCTTTTACTTGTAATTATGATTTCAGTTTCTATGCAATATCAGATTGAAGCTATAGCTGTATTTACAATTGGCTCTATAATTGCAACATTCAGTGCAAGTAAGATTAATTATTATCGAAGAATGGATATGGCAAAAATAGGTTTTAATGTCGGCATTATTCAGATGGTAGTCATTATAAGCATATATCTTCTTCTCTCCAGTACTCAGGATGTTAGTTTTAAAGTTGAAATTATTGACATAATCTTTGGTTTAATAAGCGGTATAATCAGCGGTATAATAGTTCTTGGCACACTACCTATGATCGAAAACACATTTAAGATAATTACTCCCTATGGTCTTGCTGAACTTGCAGATCATAACCAGACACTCTTAAAAAGGCTTCAGTTTGAAGCACCTGGGACTTATCATCACAGCTTGATGGTTAGCAATTTAGCTGAAGCAGCAACTGAAGCTGTTGGAGGTAACCCTGTTCTGGCTCGAGTTGGCGCTTTTTATCATGATATAGGCAAATTAAAGAGACCTCTGTTCTTTGTTGAAAATCAATCATATTTTGGAATTGAAAATCCTCATGAAAAATTAAATCCAAGATTAAGCAAAATGGTTATTACTGCTCATCCAAAAGACGGTCTTGAACTTGCGAAAGAATACAAGCTGCCGAATATAATAAATCAGTTTATTATCCAGCACCATGGCGATGGTCTGGCTTCATATTTCTATAAACAGGCAATTGAGATGGAAGGTTATGAAAATATTTCAGAAGAACAATTCAGATATACATGCCCAAAACCGAACACAAAAGAAGTTGCTGTACTTATGCTTGCTGATGCTGTTGAATCTGCAACAAGAGCATTAAAAAATCCTGCTCCGGGTGAAGTTGAAGAAACAATTGATAAAATAATTCAGGAAAGACTTATTGATGGCCAATTAACAGAAAGTCCTCTGACTCAAAAAGATTTAAAGATTATTGCAGTAACATTTAACCGTATTTTAAGAGGAATGCAGCATCATAGAATTAAATACCATGAAAATATGCTTGAAGAACTTGGTCAAAAAACAAGTTTAAATATTCAGATGGCAAATTCAATTAAAAAGATTGAAAAAGACTTTTCAAAAGAAGTTAAAAAAAATGACTAATTGCTGCGTTACAGTTTCAAATGAGCAGGATGAATTTCCGATAGATGAAGCAAAATTTGAGAAAATAGGATCTAAAATGCTTCATTATCTTTTAAATAAATCGCAAATAATCAATTTATCCGAATTAAATGAATATAATTTAAGTAATATTACATTAGACGCTGACATTCTGATTACAAATGACAAAGAAATTAAAAAATTAAATCTTAAATACAGAAATATAAATAAACCGACCGATGTTCTGTCATTTGCCATTTTTGCAGATAACCCCGAGAATAGAATTATTTTTGAAAATAACATTACACTTGGAGATATTGTTATTTCAGCTCAAACTGCAAAACAACAAGCTGATGAAAATAATAAAAGTTTTGAAGAAGAAATAGTTTTTTTATTAAGCCATGGCTTGCTTCATCTTCTTGGTTTTGATCATAAGAACGATGATGAACTTAATTTTATGCTCAAAGTTCAAAATGAAATAATTGAATTTGCGGTAAAATAATAATTGATTTATACCACTTCAAAAAAGTTAGAGATAAAAAGAGAAAAAAATGTCTAAATATAAAGCGGGAAATATATTAACAAGTTTTAATTTTGCCTTCAGGGGTTTAATGTTGGCTCTTAAATCACAGAGAAACTTTAGAGCAGATATAATAATTGGAATAATTGTTCTTATAGCAGCATTATGGCTAAAAGTTACAAGGATTGAAATCGCTATTCTAGTTTTAATTATAGGTTTAACAATGTTTGCAGAGCTTGTAAATACAGTAATAGAATTTATTGTAGATGCCTATTTTGGAAATAAATACTCAATACTGGCAAAAATGGCGAAAGATATTTCCGCATGCTCCGTAATGCTATGTGCAGGAATCTCCATTATAATTGGAATCCTTATATTCTGGCCTAAGATTTTTTAAAATACATTCTAATAATATACTAAAACGAGTTTATATTTTCGGAGGCGATGAGCCTCCGAAAATATGATTCTTACTACCGAATACCACTTTTTGTTTATTGCAGAAATCCAAAATTCATCTTTAAAGTGGTATATTAAAAATGTTGCAAAACTTGATTTTATTCTCTTTTTAAAAGAAGATTTATCATATAAATAATATCTGGGCTGAGGGATGTATGAAAAATAGATTAAAAGAAATAAAAAATCAGGCAATAATAGAAATTAACGATGCTAAAACCCTTGAAGAAATAGAAAATATAAAAGTTAAATTTCTCGGAAGAAAAGGTGAATTAAACACAATAAGGAGAGGAATAAAAGATTTATCTCCTGAAGAAAAACCTGTAATTGGCGACCTTGCTAATAAAATTGCAGGTGAAATTGAGACTAAAATAAACGAAAAGCATCAGGCACTTTATAAAGCTGAAATTTCAGAAAAACTTCAATCCGAAAAGATTGATATTACACTTTCTGGAGCATCTAAACCGTTCGGTACACAACATCCTCTTACATCAACTATAAATGACATTGTTTCTATTTTTCAGGGTATGGGATTTTCACTTGTTGAAAATATTAACAGTCCTGAAGTTGAAACTGAATATTATAATTTTGATGCCCTTAATTTTCCCCCCGATCATCCCGCAAAAGACATGCAGGATACTTTCTATACCTTGAATGCACCAAACCTGCTTCTGAGAAGCCAGACATCAAACTCACAAATAAGAGAAATGGAAAAAAAATCTCCTCCTTTAAGAGTTATAAGTCCCGGCAGAGTTTACAGGTCTGAAGCTGTCAGCAGCAGAAAAAATAATCTTTTCCATCAGGTGGAAGGATTTATGGTTGACAAAGATGTTACATTCGGTGATTTAAAAGGTATCTTAAACGAATTTACCAGACAGTTTTTTGGTCAGTCAAGGCCAACAAGATTCAGAACAAGCTTTTTCCCTTTTACAGAACCCAGTGTTGAAATTGACGTTCAATGTATTATGTGCCAGGGAAAAGGTTGCCGCACCTGTTCCGGCACTGGTTGGCTGGAAATTCTTGGCGCAGGAATGATTGATCCAAATGTTCTTAAAAATATAAATATTGATAGCGATACGTACAGCGGATTTGCATTTGGCATGGGCGTTGAAAGACTCGCCATGCTTAAATATGCAATAAATGACATCAGACTTTTCTTTAATAACGATGTAAGATTTCTGGAACAATTTTAATGCTGGACGGAACCTGGTCCACGCTAAAAACAGAATAAGGTAATTATGTAATGACTAAACATGAAATATGGTTAAGTATAGCTGAAGAAGATTTACAGGCTGCTGAATGGAGCTTTAAGGGAGATCAGTTCTTATGGACTGTTTTTATGTGTCAACAATGCATTGAAAAGGCATTAAAAGCAATTTACCTTTATAAAAACAGTGAACATGCTCCTAAAAAACATGATTTGATTTATCTTTCTCAAGTTAACGGGTTGTTTGATTTGCTTGACAATTCAACAAAAAATCTGTTTAGATATTTGAATGTTTATTATATTGAAACAAGATATGCTGAAAAAAGAGAAGAACTAAAGGCAAAATGTAATAAAGAAAATACTATAAAAATACTTAAT
>JAQVCB010000041.1 GCA_028689995.1 Candidatus Gastranaerophilales bacterium | reverse complement strand
CTGAATCTTTTCCCTTAAGTCCGTCATTTTCGCTAATGATAGCGTAATTACCGGATAAAATGTCTAGATTTTTTTTGGTAGATATGGCGTCCGAGTAATTTGATTTTACGGAAAGATATCCATTGCCGCTTAAAGATAGGCTTGCGTTTGAGAATAACGTTCCTTCGCCGTTTTCGTCATCTTCTCTTTTTGGGGAGTTTTCTAGGTGGTTTATTGAGTTATCGGCTAATTCAATCTCCACACCATCAGCGTTTTCTATAAAAATTGCAGATCCGTTCTTGTTAATAATGTTTGCATCGTTAAGGATAAGCTTAATTTTGTCATCGGTATCTATATATATTCCTGAACTACCATTACCATGAATATTATAAGTACCGCCTTGTGTTATTTTTGTAATTTTATCATTTAAAATAACTTGAGCTAACGACTCGTTGATCCAGGCTATATCGTTATATTCCTCGACTGTTTCTGTTGTGTGAGTATCAGCTTGATTTAATGGCTTGTCCGATTTTGATAAAAGAAAAAATGTAGTAACTATTCCAGCTAGCAGCACGAATATGATTATAGCTATTAACAAGTATTTACGTTTCATAGTAACCTTTAGCTTAATAATAGCATATTTTAATTTTTTTTGACGATATATGATGCAATGAAAATGAAGCAAGGGTATACTACTTGGGCGTAGCGTAATTGTGATTCAACAAAAGCGTCTGATAAAAATAGACCGATTAATATTAAAGTTACGAATATAATTATTGAATTAATTTTATTGTTTGTTAGCGATGTTGATGCTAGGTAATATAAATTTCGTATAGTTATAAAATACATAAAAAATATGTAAAATAAAATATAAAGACCAAGGGCTAAGTCGACTATCGAACCATCATATCCAATTACTGATGCCTCGGCGTCATAAACTGAGGCTTGACTGCCAGCGAAAAGTGATAATTTTCTCATCATTAAGCTGATTGATCCACCAAGGCCAAGTTTTTTGTATCGCTCGATTCCGTCTTTTGATAATTTATCGTGGACTTCAGATAAATTTGGATTTTTGTCTAAAAGGTCATATAGGTATTTATCATCTTCAAGGTTCCAGCTTCCGGCGGTGGTTGTATTTGAGCCGACGTAAATGCTCCAACCGCTGGCGTTTGACGGCACGTCAAAACCGGTTTGCCGCGAAACAAAGGTGGTATTGATATTTTGAATACCAACAAATATTGAAATAATAATGATTAAACTTGAAAATGATAATAATAGTCTTTGTCGGCTGTGTTTATTAGTTAGTAAAGTATAAAAATAATACAAGACGATGGCGATAATAATTACCGGAAAGATAGGTCGAAAACAATTGCCATATCCAATAATTAATCCTAGTAAGATAGAAAGAATTAAAGATTCTTTTAAATTCGATTTTAATATTTTTTGAATCAATAAGTATGTTAAATAAATAGAAAAAATTATAAAAAAGTTTACGATAATGATGGGCAAAGATAAACTTGAAAAAATTATTCCAAATGGACTTAAAAACCATAGCGCAAAAGCCGCTAAATGATTGTTGGAATTTATATTTGATAATTTTTTAACTAATAGTAAAGCAGTAATTGACCCAAAAATGTCAAAGATGGTGTTTAAAATAATCGTTGCAAGCCATGAATTACCAATAATCTTAATTGCTAGTCCAAGTAAAGTCGAATAAGCCGATAGATACGGAAAAAAGGCGACATAACGATTGCCAATTATACCATCGCCAGAAGCAATTGACTGGGCCTGATTAAAAAACGAACCAGGATCAGATACTGGCGAATATGAATATAGAAAATAAAAGCTTAATCTTGCAATAATTCCGATTAACAAAATAGAAATCCCAAAATACAGTGGGAACTTTTTATATTTAGTGATTTTAATGATTTTTTCTTTAAAAATGATAATATTTTTTGGTTTAAATAATCTAGCGATAACGAATAAAAAGACTAAAAAACAAATTATCAGCTGCGCTTTTATTGAACGAATGTTATTTAATATAAACCATAAGGAAACTAACATCCCGGATATTAAAATTAATACAGTTGATAATTTAATTATTTTTTTCATGTATCGATTCATAGAATATCAGAATAATGAGAATGCCGCCACTAATGAAAACCTTGCGATTGAACTATCTTTAGTTCATAATTTATATATGAATAGTTGGAATGAATATTTAACAAAAATCGATAAAGATAAAGAATTATTACTCGTTAAGGTGTTAAATATTGCAAAAAAATATTGTGTTGATTCGGTTGAGGCTATGCCTTATGGAGTGCCTGGATTGAAATTAAATAATAAGCCATTAATAGCGGTTGCGGCGCATAAAGAACATTTTGGCGTTTACCCATTTAGTCCAAATGTCATTAAGTCTGCTGAAAAATTGATTGGTAATCACGAAACGGCAGAAGGAACAATCAGATTTAATTACGGTACATTTCCGTCCGAGGATTTAATTAAAGAGTTGGTTGAACTGAGACAAAAAGAGATTTTGTGTTAAGATATAAAGCGAAATGAATGATTTAGTCTCGATTATTATACCTGTTTATAATGTAGAAAAATATTTAACTGCGTGTTTAGAATCAGTTGTTAATCAAGACTATAAGAATGTCGAAGTAATTTTAGTTAATGACGGTTCAAGCGACGGAAGTCCTGAAATATGCGATAAATATGCTAGCAAAGACAATCGAATAATTGTAATTCATAAAGGTAATAGTGGAGTTTCGTCAGCCAGAAATGAGGCTTTGAAGGTTGCAAAAGGCAAATACGTAACCTTTGTTGATAGTGATGATTTAATTAGGCCAAATATGATCGATCGTTTGGTTGACGACATTTCAACATATTCAGCCGACATTGCTGTTTGTGGGACTGAAATTTTTTATGAAAAAAATTATCCAGATTTAAATAAATTATATTCTAACGATAAAAAATACATTTATGATGGTGAAGATGCGTTAAAAGATTTACTTTATCAAAAAAATATAACTAATGCCTTGCATGGAAAATTGTATAAAAAGTCATTATTCGATGACGCAAACTTTTCGGAAGATTTGGCGATTGGCGAAGATTTATATATTAATTATCAATTATTTTCTGTTGCCAAGAAAATTGTTCGCATAAATGATCAACTCTATCTTTATTTGCAAAGAGAAGGCAGTGCAATTAATTCATCAACCTATAAAAAACGCATGAGCCTAATTAATAAATTGTTAGACATAAAACCAAATGAAATAATATTAGAATCACTAAGCAATAGAATTTTTATGGAAGTAGTTTTTACTTATCTTGATGCAGGTGGATTGCAAATTGATAATGACGATTTAACGCAAATTAAAGAACTGATAGAAAAATATAGAAAAAATGTTATGTATGATCATGAATCTCGTCTGATCTACAAAATATATGCCGCAGCTTATGTTTTTGGATTTGGCGGAATTAAATTTATTAATAAATTAAAAAATTTTGTTAAGAATTTTTATCGAAAATAATAAGCTAATTATTTAAGATATTTTCTAAAAACATTATGCTTTTTTGTTTTTGTTTTTTAATAATTTCATACGAAGCAGTATAATCCGATTCAAATATTTTTTTGTCATCAAGGTCGATATTTTTTCTATCGTTTAATTTTAGATCATTAAGTAACGAATCTAGTCTTGATAAACTGTTATTATTTTTCACTGATTCAAATTTAGAATCGTAAAGACTAAAAGGCGTACCAAGTATAATTGAAAATACACAGGAATGAAACGAATCAGTTAATACGGTTTTAGCATTTTTGATTAAATATACAAATTCTCTTGGTTCATAAATATAACTATCTGTTTCACTGCGTTGACATAAGTTTATTACTTTTAGTTTATTGTCTTTTGAAAAATTATCAATTTTATTAGAAATTTCTGAAGGTATATCTCGAAGAAAATAGGTAATGATATATTTTTCGTCGTCACTAAGTTTGTTTGGTTTTAAGGACAACTTTTCATATTCAGCTGAATCTAGCAGAAGCGTTGGATCAAGTGTTTTTACGACATCTTTACCGGTTAATTTTTTGACAATATCAATTGCACGATTTTCTCGGACTGATATTACATTAATGTTATCAAGATATTTTGTGTAATTATTAATATATTTTTGCGGTATGTCTGATATTCCAAAACTTGCTGAATATGAAAATAATTTATTTTTTGGCAAACCAAATCCAAACATTGATTTCATATTATATCCATAAGTCGGGTTCCAGATTTGATCACTACCTAAAATAAAAGCATCATATTTATTTGCAATTTTTTTAATTGGTGTAAAATAACCAATTTTTTCTTTAGAATAGTTTACGTATTCATCGTCAAATTTATTAAAATTGATTTCTCTTTTATCATAAAGACTATTTCTTTTTGGATATATTATTCTTGATATAATTTTTCTAATTTTTCTTGCTGGTGACAAATCTGGACTGATTGTTTCGACCGAATGTCCCATATCATTTAACACTTTTTGTAATGCGAAATTTTGCAATCTGTTGCCGTAATTTGTAACGTGACCAAAAGTAATTATCGCTATTTTTTTCATTTAATAACCTTTGTTATATCGTCAACTGTTAATCGAAATGATTTTGCAACTTTACTTGATTCGTTAAAATTCCCAACAGCGATTAACATGATGATATTTTCGCTATCGCTAATACTTAATAATTTCCTAATTGATTTATCTCGGCTTATATTAAATGCGGCGTTAAGTGGACAGGCCGCCAATTTTTGAAATTCTAAACTTAAAAGTAGTGACATTGAAAATACTCCACCATCAATATATGATTGGTTTCTTTCCTGAGGGGACAATGACGAACTGCTATTTGAAGTTACGACTAATAAGGCTGGTGGTGGGGTATAGTTATTTAAACCGGCTTGAATTTTTAAAGTTTCAATAATAATTTTTTTATTAGTGACTACATAAACTCTCGATGATTGCCTGTTGCAAACCGATGGCGATTTTGTTGATATATTGATGGACTTTTTGATATTTTCGATATCAACTGGTTCATCGGAGTATGTTCTGATACTAAATCGGTTATTAAATAATTCTAAAAAGTTTTTCGTGTCATTATTTTTTTTATCAATTTTATATATAATTTTTGAACCACCGATTTCTGATTTTGCATTGATTATTTCGTCTATAAAATCATGGAACAAATTTTTAACGTAGCTAATGTCATAATTATTATTTTGATGCAAAGTAACATATTCATTTATTACGGAAATAGCATTTTGGTAAACTAATTCTGATTTATCGAATTTGTTATTTTCATAAAGTTTTAACAAATCAGCTAGTGATTTTAATATGTTCTTACCAAACCCAAGTCTGATATCTTCATGGCTAAGCCCCTTTTCTATGGCATGAGAATAATATATAAGCCTAGCGTTTATCTGATTGATATTAGAATGATTGTAATTAGATGAATAATATTTCTTGTAACGTTTACGATCGTAATTTGTTAGTGAATTAATTAGTAGATTATCTTTTAAAATACCAAGTATATCGTAAATTGGTTTTGGAATTGTCTTTTTAATAATTTCATAAAATTTATTCATATTTTATTCACTATCGCTTTTTGATTAATATTAATCTAACTTTATTATATAGGTATTTTATCCATTTTATATTTAATAGTGCGAAAAATATCAATGCTATTGAAGCAGATGAAATGTGAATTATTATATTATTTGCATAATAAGCGGCTATTATTACAATTGATAAAATACAAATATTTATAAATAATTTTTTGTCATAATTGATTTGAATGTATTTTTTAATATCATAGTATCTAAATGTGGCCATCGCTAAAAAGGCAATAGCAGTAGCAATTGCTGGCCCGTATAGACCGAAATCTGATATTAATAGCATTGATAAGATTAGATTTATAATCGCTGCATAGATTGAAGTTGTAGCGACTTTTTTGGTTAGTTTTAATGCTACGTAAATCGAGCCGTATATCCCAACTACTATATTAAAAACTGATCCAACTATCATTATTGGTACATAGTTAATTGCATCCATGTACGAAGAGTCTATTAAAAATGGCAAAAATATTGGCGTCGTGGCAATTAATATTAGGCCTAGTGATGAAAAGAACCCAACGCTTGCATTAAATGTTTCTGATACAAATTTGTCTTTATCTTCTGAATGAATATGAGATGATATTGATTCCGTCCAGGACATACTGAAAATACCAAAAATACTCATAAAAATTGCAGGAATTTTGCTGGCTATAGCGTATACGCCGTTTGCAGCTGTACTAATTACTATCGATATGATTGTCCTTCCAGATAAGTTCACGACCCACCAAGACACGCCGTTTGGTACTAATGGGACTGAGTATTTTAATAATTCAACAGTTTCTTTTTTGTCTAATTTTATATTTTTAAAATATTTGTAAATATTTAATTTTATAAATAAATATGCAGCGCATACTAGATTCGCAATCGTAAGGGCGGTTATTACTCCAATTACTCCAGTCTTAAAAACGACCAATAGTAGTATTGTTAAAATCAAATTAACTAAGGATATTAAACTACTTGATATTGCGAATTCTTTATTTTTACCTAAGCCTCGAGCTATCTGCAAGAATAAATTGCAAAATATGCCAATCGATATGTTTGCCAAAATTATCCAAAAATATGGAATATTAACAAAATTAGCAATTGTTATTGAAATAAATAAAAACGATATTAATATGAAAAAATCAATTTTTATTATGCTGGAAATGATATTAGATTTTTTTTCTTCATCGTCTCTGCAGTCAACTAAAAACCTGAATGCAGCGAGTTCAAGCTGTAAGGTTATGACTGGAATAAGAAGTGCCGCGTAAGTGATAATCAGGTCAACTAAGCCATATTCTTTGGGTGATAGAAAAAATGTATAAACAGGAATTAGTATTAAGGAGATAAGTTGAACAGATAGCTTTCCAGCAGCAAGTATGAGCGTGTTCTTAACTAATTCTTTCTTTTTGTCCATATTATTGACGATGTTATATCTACCTTGTCTTATCTATTATGGATGATATATAAAGATTAAAAAAGGGGGAATTAATTCCCCAGTCAATTTATATATCCTACTATTATAATTATATCATACTATTAATATATAGTCAAGTAATTGCGTGAACGAGTGAGTTATTAGGATTTTGAATTGTAATTTCAGATAAAAAGAGGTGACGTTAATAATTATTCGGATATGGGTAATTCTTCAACGTGCACTCCTAGAGTCATTGCAAGTCGTTCGATTTGTTGAAATTTGCAATATTTTATTGGTTGATTATTGCTGGCATCGTAAATTCGATAATAGTGATCGAAAAAAATTGTTTCTTTTTTAAAATTTTGAGATTTTGTGGGTTGATCGATTCTTTTAATAATCCATTCGTTTTTGTATTGTTCAAGAATGCGTTTGATTTTTGCATAATGGCTGAATGTCATACTGTTAATTATAGCAGTCGCGGGCTTTCATTTTATCTGTTATAATAAACGTACTAAGGAGGTGTTTATGTTCTTGGCATGGAAAGAAATTTTTAAAGAAAAATCAAGATTTATTCTGATTATTCTTGTGATTGTTTTGGTTAGTTATTTGGTATTTTTTCTGACGGGTTTAGCCTATGGTCTGGCCTCGAGCTACACTCAGGGTATTGAAAAATGGCAGGCTGATGGAATTATAATTCAATCAGATGCTAACGACACCATAGCAAGATCTAGAATTTTAGAGTCTGATGTTGAAAAAATATCGGCTAATGAGAAAGCAACTTTAGGCTTAGGGTCGGCTGTCGTTTTGCCGATTGCAGATGAAGAGGACGAAAAAGTTGATGCAACGATCTTTGGAATTTCTAAAGATGAATTTTTAATGCCAAATGTCGTAGAGGGAAATATATTTAGTTCGAAAAATGAAGTAGTAGTTGATGAAAGCTTGAAGGATCTTGGGTATGAAGTTGGCGATGAATTGGATCTATCAAATATCGCAACTCGTCATAAAATAGTTGGCTTTACTGATATTGCAAAATATCAGACCGCGCCAATTATTTATATGTCAACGGATGATTGGCGGCATTTATTAGAGGAAACAATGGACGGTAGAATTACTGGTCCAAAATATGTTAATGCGGTTATTACTAGAAATACAGAAAATTATGATTCGAATTTTTTAGATGAATTAAAATTATCATTTATGACAATTAATGATTATATATTTACGCTGCCTGGTTACAATGCTCAGGTGCTGACGTTTAGTATCATGATTTTCTTTTTGATATTAATTGCGGCTTTTGTTTTGGGTATATTTATTTATATCTTAACAATTCAAAAGAAAGGTATTTTTGGAGTATTAAAAGCCCAAGGTATTTCGAATTTTATGGTCGCAGGTTCGGTGATGAGCCAAACGTTCATCCTTGCAATCATAGGCATGTCTTTAGGGCTTGCGCTAACTCTAATAACTGGATGGGCGCTTTACGGTATTGTTCCATTTATGGTTAATGTATTTTTCTTTGTCGGCATTTCAGTTATATTCTTGTTGTTCTCATTATTTAGCGCCATATTTTCAGTAAGGTCAGTTGTAAAGATAGACCCAGCAAGGGCAATAGCATAAGGATTATATGAAGACTAAAAAATTAATTGAATTGATAAACGTTACAAAAACTTTTAAACAAAATAATGAAAAGATTGAAGCTTTAAAAAAGACGAATTTTTCGGTTGGTGCCGGAGAAATGGTGGCAATCGTCGGCCCATCGGGTTCTGGTAAAAGTACGCTTTTGACAATTTTGGGAGGTTTGCAAACACCCACCAGTGGTAAAGTTTTTATCGGCGGCAAACAGATAGATAAAATTAGTGAAAAGGAACGATCAAAAGTTAGATTGAATCATATCGGTTTTATATTGCAGGCTTCGAATTTGGTGCCATTTTTAACTATCGAAGATCAATTGAACTTGTATGAAAAGGCTTCTGGTCGAAAAATTGATTCTAGTAAGCGTCAGGAGCTTTTTGCTAGCCTTGGCATTGAAAAGCTGACTAGGAAGTACCCTTCAGAATTATCCGGTGGAGAGCGGCAACGAGCGGCAATTATGCGGGCGTTATATCCCGATCCAGAAGTTATTTTAGCTGATGAGCCAACTGCAAGTTTGGATACTAAAAAAGTTTTTGAGGTAGCGGAAATTTTGCAAAAGCAAACTAAAAAACTAAATCGAGCAACAATAATCGTAACTCACGATGAAAGACTATTGTCGTATTGTGATAAAGTTTATGAAATGATTGACGGCGTTTTAAAAACTCGTAAATGATTTATTTATTGAAGTGAATGATATCTTTTCGATCGCCTAATTTTTCGATATGTGATACTTTTTCTTTCATGAATTTTTCAAGATTAAAGCCGTGTTTTAAAATTAGTGATGAGGCATATTCGCCACCAAGATATCGAGGAATAATAACGTAACTGGCGCCCCGATCGTATAATTTTAATGAATCTTCGATACTATTGCAGACCATAATTGTAATTGTTGAATCGCTGGCTTCTCTGACTTTATGCAAAATCAAGGAATTGATTTCGTAACTTGGGATGGTTGAAATGACCATTTTGGTTTTATGTAAATTTAAATTATCCAAAGTTTCTGAATCTTCAGCGTCGCCATAAATACAGTTTATCCTTTTTCTATCAAGATATTTAATAACTTCAGGATTAAATTCGACAACTAGAAGCTTTGTTTTTGAGTCTTTGAAAACTTTTAATAAACTATAGCCAATTTTGTCACAACCAAACATAACTACCTCTAGATTATTAAGATTTGATTTAACTTCTTTATATTTGAGGTTTTTTCTTTCGAATATCGACAAGAACTTTGATATGCGAGGATAAATTTTTTCAGAATAAAGCATAGCATACGTGGATCCTGCGATTGTTATTAGCCCGACGACTGTCACCATTGATAATACTTCTTCGGGCAAGCCAGAATTTTTTACACCCATAGCTATAAGGATTAGTGAAAACTCGCTAATTTGAGCCACTGTTAAGCCAGCCAAGAAGCCTGTCTTTGAGGCGTAGCCCAATCTTCCCATGATAATTAATACAATCAGTGGGTTGCCGATAAGAATAAATAATGAAAATACAATAATTGGAATTAAGCTGTTTTCGAGATTTGTAATATTCATTTGTGATCCTAAATGTACAAAGAAAATAAATATAAAGAAATCTCGAATTGGCTTTATTTTAGCTACGACTTCATGGCGGTATTTTGACATCGATAACGTCACACCGGCGAGTAACGCTCCAATTTCCATTGAAAATTTTAGCTTGAAGAATATAGCAGCTATCACTAAACACCAACCGATAGAAAATAATAAAAGATATTCCTGAGATTTTGCAATTTTCTTTAATATTTTTGGCATTATATAAATAGCAATCGGGATGAGAGCTAGAGAAATAGCAATAATCGCAATTAAATCGAGTGTAGTCATTGATTCGCCGCTAGCCGAGCTGATTGATGATACGACGGCAAGAATTATCATTGCGACGACGTCTTGAACTAGCAAAAAGCCAATTGAGATTTTTCCGTACAAGGCGTCGATATCGCCTTTGTCGGATAATATTTTCATGATTATAATTGTGCTACTGAAGGTTAAGGCGACAGCGATATAAAGTGACGAA
Organism: Candidatus Gastranaerophilales bacterium; assembly: GCA_028689995.1. Lineage (GTDB taxonomy): Bacteria > Cyanobacteriota > Vampirovibrionia > Gastranaerophilales > UBA9579 > JAQVCB01. The sequence goes on along the minus strand of JAQVCB010000041.1, from coordinate 10,754 downwards.
ATAATTGAATAACCTAATGCGTAAGCGATACCCATACCAATTAGTGAAGTAAAAAGTACTTGCCCAAGACCTGTAATTAAGGATACTTTCCCCACCTCTCTAAACACTTTAGGGCTTAGGTTTAGTCCGACTGTGAATAATAATACGACAACCCCAAGTTGAGCAAATGATCCAATTGCGTCGCTAGCATGAGCCAGATTTAATATATTTGGGCCTAGGACTATTCCGGCAATTATATATCCAATAATTAGAGGTTGCTTTAATATTGAAGCGAGACCAGCAATTAATAATCCAACGGCGACCATAACTGCAATTTCGATAAGGGTTGTTTCGATCATATATTTTTTCTTTTATTTCTTGTTATTTATAGATTTATTATAACATTATTTAATTAAAATGTTGTTTTTATAAAATTCGGACCTTTTTTGCAGTTCTTCGTTTATATATTTGATGCCGTAATCTTCGGCTAGAGTGTTTTGACCCGAGAAGAGGTTGACGCCTAATCCAAGTTTTTCGCCTTCAATTTCTACTCCTAGGCTGGATAAAGTAGTCGGATACATGTCGAATGGCGTAAAGATTCGATCGTTATCATTAGCTTTTTTTATTGGTGAGTTAATAATTACACTATATATGGTGCGATTATAATCATTATTATCGATTAGTTCTTCGTAAAATTCCGTTTGCATACCTAAATGATCACCCGAGATAATAATAGTTGTGTTTTCGTAAAAATCTTGCTGTTTAATCCAATTTACAAATTCATTTACTTGTTTCGAAGAACAAGCGTAGACATTTTTATATTGATCTTCGAAATTAATTTCACACGAAGGGTCGAGGTATCCATCAACAAAGTGAGTATCAGCCGTTAGTAGTTGAAAATTAAACGGCTGATTATTTTGCGATATGGTTTTTAATTCATTTTTTGCATAGTCAAATAATTTTGCGTCCTCATAACCCCACCATATTTTATAATCACTATTAATTAATGATTTTTCTTTGGCTGCGTTGTAGTCAAAAATATCGTAATTCCCGTGTTGAGAAAAATATTTATCACGACCACCAAAAGCGGCTTCTGATCCGATTAATAGTTGTTGATAATAACCTTCATTTTCGAGTACTTCTCCAATTGAATAGGCGCCTGGTAGGAATGTTTTATATTCACCTAGACCATTATGTTCCATAGATGACATTAATAATATTGGTACGCCAGCTGTTTGAGCGACTAGACCAGCAACTGTCCAGCTGGTGCCATATGTAAATTGCATGCCACTGATTTTTGAATTATTTGAAAAAGAAACGTTGTTATTGTCTAGACTTAGATTTTCTAGCTCCGGGATTAATGAAACATCCGAGGCCCCGCCATTTTCTATTGATAGAACGGTATTTTCCATCGATTCTAGATATATATAAATTAAATTACGCTTTTTATCGGGAAAGGAAAGATTAACGTTTTTTGGGTCAACGTAGTTATCTGCGATAAAGCTGCTGGAAGCGGATTTTGCCATAACGTACTCGCCAAGCTTTAATGACATTGAAGCGTATATAATAGAGGCGATAAAAATAAATATGGCATATATGGCTACGTGTTGATTTAATTTTTTATAGGACCAAAATGCAAACCTGCGTATTTTTCTTTTTGGTTTTTTGTCGATTAAGGCAATATTTTTTTCATTTTTGTATAAATTAAAAAATGGAAAACTTAGTATTATAAATAAAAGAAAAAATGGCAAAATGTTATTTACGACACCGCTAATAAAGGTACTGTAGTTTGCCCCGGCTACGCTGTTGAAAATATTAAATTGTAGCTCATCAATCCCAATAGCTCCAAAATTTTTTATTTTATATCCAACCAAAATAATAACCAAAGTGGATAGAAATATTAAAAACCCAGCTGATATTTTTTTATAATTTAATTTCATTTATTTAAAACTTTTTATTTGTATATTGAATACAAATTTGTATATATTATCGCATTATCAGATTCTTATGGCAAATTATAGACATAAATAGTATGAGGTAAGAGTGTTATAATTATCATGAAATGAATAACGATTTAACTATTTTCTTTGATTGGAGCGGAGTTGTCGCCGATGATACAGGTGACGAATTTATAAAAAGTTTATTGAGAAACGTAGGGGCTGATGATAACTTGGCGTTGACGATTTTTGAAAATGAATTTACGCAATTTATGAAAGGACATATTCTAGAGAACGATTTTTGGAATATCCTAAGAAAAAAATATAATTTAGACGTAAAAGAGCCCTACGCCGGTAAATTTAATCATTGGGTTGGATTGAAGGCTAATAATGACATTGTTAGATATGTTGATAGCTTAAAGAGTAAAGGCGTAAAAGTGGCTGTATTGACTAATATAATTAAACCAGTATATGAAATAATTAAAAAAACGGGCGGATATAATGTATTTGATTCTGTAATTGCTTCTTGTGAAGTTGGTCTTGTAAAACCGCAAAAAGAAATATATGATTTTGCACTAAATTGCCTAGAAACTACAGCAAAAAAATCAATTTTTGTTGACGATAAGATACAAAATATAGAAGCGGCAGCTAAAATGGGGTTTAAAACGATTTTAGCAAAAAATTCACATCAAATTATTCAAGATCTTGATAAAATAATAGGAGGATAATAAGTATGAAAAGAATACTAATAATTTTAGGTATAATTACAGCGATTATTGTCGGAATGTCATTTTTATTTAAGAACGATTCTGGTGATGGCAACAAAGAGATTGTGTCTCAAAATTCTCAAACAATAAGTGCTGAAATTAAATCAGTCGGGGGTCAGTTAATTGACGTTCGTGAGCCTTCGGAGTACGCCGAAAATCATGCCGATGGCGCAATAAATATTCCCCTTGGTAATATCGAAAAAGGTGATTTTACGAAAATCGAGTCTGATAAACCGATATATTTATACTGTCGAACAGGTAGGCGATCGAATCTAGCAAAGATAGCGCTAGAAAATGCTGGTTACGAAAACATCATTGATATTGGCGGGTTAATTGATTGGCAAAATGATGGTAATAAAGTCTGTAGTTCGTCGACACCAGCCTGTAGTTAGGAAAAGACTTGCAATTATTTAGTTTTGGGTATATACTCATAATAGATGGTGAGTTAAAACATGCCATCGAAAGTGCATAATACTAAATAATAAATTTAAGGAGAATGTATGCCAAATTTAAATGGAACAGGTCCTATGGGCCAAGGGCCAATGACGGGAAGGGGCCTGGGCAACTGCCAAGGCGCTGATCGAGGTTTTGGTTTTAGGCGATTTAGAGGCCGAGGTTTCGGGCTTGGAGCCGGACGTTTTTTGGGATTTACTCAAAAAGAAAGTCTAGCAGACCTAAAGGCTATCGAAGCTCAAATGGTTGCAGATTTAGATAATTTGCGAAAAGAAATAGCCGAAACAAACGAAAAAGAATAATACTCTATATACTATACGGCTTACTATTATTAAGCCGTATAGTATTATAATATTTTAAGGAAATTAATAAATTATGCCAAGGCCTAGATTAAATAGAAGAATTGGATTTAACCCTAATGTGACTTATTTTAAGCCTCAAGGGGTTCCTATGTCTATGTTGGAAGTTATTGAACTGACACTAGAGGAATCTGAAGCTTTGCGATTAAAAAATATCGAGAATCTTAATCAAGAAGATTGTGCTAAACTGATGCAAACAAGCCAAAGCACGTTTCAAAGAATCTTAACAAAAGCGTATAATAAAATTAGCGATGCGATTATTAATGGTAAATCTATAAAGATAATATCTAAATAAGAGAGGGATTTTATGGAAGACAATAAAATAGAAGCAGTTTCGATGCCTAGAATTGGTGACGTTGCGCCTGCCTTTAGAGCAGTTACGACTCAGGGTGAAATAGATTTTCCAAAGGATTATAAGGATAAATGGACGATTTTATTTAGTCATCCTGCCGATTTTACTCCTGTATGTACATCAGAATTTATGACATTTGCTACTATGGAAAAACAATTTAATGATGCTAATTGTCGGTTGATTGGCCTTTCGGTTGATGGTTTATATAGCCACATTGCTTGGTTACGCACCATTAAAGACAAAATTGAATACAAAGGCATGAAAGATGTTGAAGTAAACTTTCCATTGATTGAAGATATTACTATGGAAGTTGCTAAAAAATATGGCATGATTCAACCAGGCGAAAGTGCGACTAAGGCCGTTCGGGCCGTGTTTTACATAGATCCAAAAGGAATAATTAGGGCTATGATTTACTACCCTCTTAGTCTTGGTCGTAATTTTGATGAACTGTATCGTGTTCTGATTGGACTACAGGTTGCAGATCAATATTCTGTCGCTTTGCCTGCTGATTGGAGACCGGGCGATGATGTTATTGTTCCGACCGCTGGATCTTGTGGCGTTGCAAAGAGCAGAATGGATAATCAGGATGGCATTGAGTGTCGAGATTGGTTTTTCTGTACAAAGAAGCTTCCAATGTCGGATGTTAATAAAGTCATAAAACAATAATTGCAATAGGAGTGAGATAAGATGAAGGTTTTGAAATTTGGAGCTGTTTGGTGCCCGGGTTGTCTTGTTATGAAACCAAGATGGTCGGAAATTGAGTCAGAAAATGCATGGCTTGAAACGGTGATGTATGACTTTGATCAAGACAAAGAAGCTGTCGAAAAATACAATATTACCGATACTTTGCCACAATTTGTTTTTTTAGATAAAAATGACGAAGAGTTTTTAAGGTTAAGCGGTGAGATTGAAAAAGATAAATTAATATCGATTATCCAAGAAAATAAAGATAAATAATATGAATAAAATAGTAAAGATTATAATTGCCGTTTTTTCTTTGATATTTATTTTTAGCGCGTTGCCGACCGAAGTCTATGCCGCTGAATCAAATGAGGTGAATGTATATTTGTTTTGGGGGGATGGGTGTCCTCATTGTGCGAAAGAAAAAGAATTTATTAATAAAATTCTTCCAAAATATCCTTCTGTAAATTATTACAATTACGAGATTTATTATAATCGTGCAAATATTGTTTTGATGCAAGAAGCGGCCGACAAACTTGGGGCCGATGCCGGCGGAGTGCCGTTTATGATTGTTGGAGATAAAGATTTCGTTGGCTATGCTGCTGGTTCGACTGATATAGAGATTGAGTCAAGAATTAAATATTGTATAGAGAACTCATGTTCAGATACCGTTAAATCGATTTTAGTTAAAGAAGAAGAGGTAAAACCCGCAGAAGTTAATCAAGTTGAAGTCAAAAAGAATGAACCGAAAATTATCAATTTGCCATTATTTGGCGAGATTGACGCTATGAATATTTCTTTACCGCTTTTAAGTGTTTTAATCGGTTTGGTTGATGGTTTTAATCCATGTGCGATGTGGACTTTGTTATTTTTAATTAGTTTGTTGTTAGGATTAAAAGACCGAAAAAGAATGTGGATTTTAGGTTTGGCATTTATTATTGCTTCGGCTTTCGTTTATTTCTTGTTTATGGCGGCATGGCTACAGTTAATCCTATTTCTAGGTTTCGTTGTTTGGCTTAGGGTTGTTATCGGTCTTGTGGCGACTTTTGCTGGTGGCGTTAACCTAAGGAGTTATATAAAAGATAAAAATAATACAGGTTGCAAAGTAACCGGCAGCGAAAAGCGACAGTTGGTTTTTGTAAAAATGAAGGCCATTGCCCAACAGAACAGTTTATGGCTAGCTTTGGGTGGAATAATACTTTTGGCATTTGCCGTGAATATGGTTGAATTATTGTGTTCGGCTGGTTTCCCGGCAGTATTTACTCAAGTATTGTCGATGAGTAATCTTTCAACTTGGCAATATTATTCGTATATATTGATGTATATTTTCTTCTTTATGCTTGACGATATTGTAATTTTTGCGATTGCAATGTTTACGTTAAAAGCCACTGGAATCTCAACTAAGTACAGCAAGTGGTCAAAGTTAATTGGCGGTATTTTGATGATTGCAATAGGTCTTATACTGATTTTTAAACCAGAATGGTTGATGTTTGGATAAAATATCTTAAGATAATTAAAATAGCAGTCGTATAAAAACGACTGCTATTTATTAGTTAAGGGTTAATTAACGGTTGCGTCCGTAGCCACCTTGGTGGTTGCCATCGCCGCTACCGAATTCGTGATCGGCTGAATTAGTTTCGTGTCGTGTGTTTTTATCAGCGACTCTTTTAGCTACTTCTTCTGCACTTAATCCACGAGATTCCCATCTTGCTTTGGCAGATTCTGTCATTTTTGCTCTGAATCCTTCTTCTGTCATACCTTTTTCGACAGCAATTTGAGACATTGTTTTTGATTCAAGTTCAGTTTGCAATTCATCGGCTGTCATACCAAAGATTGCTGCCCTTGACTCAAGCGATGCTTGTTGGCCTTTACCTTGTCCGCCGCCAAGCTTTGCACCGTATCCGTTAGTCGAGTCTGCGGTTTGAGCAGATGCACTCATTGTACCAGCAGCAATAACCCCAACTACTGCAAGAGTAATTGCGCCAATTGTTAAAATCTTTTTCATATTTTATATTCCTCCTATTCATTTATTTGATGTTACATATGTAATACAAATTAGTCATGCGAATTATTTCAATTATTGCGAATATTTTTATTTTGTGTCTGAAAGTTCGACTTATTTAATGGATTTAACATATGAGAATTACTACCAACTCCGATAAAAGATAATAATAACCCTAATAATAATGAACACGTAATAATAATAGTAGCGATGGTGCTGATTTTGTATTTGTACATTCTATTTTGATGTATGACTAAAAATATAGTTACGAGCATTAAGGCTATTGCTATAATTAGCGCTAACCAAGGAAATGAAGCCAGCGTATCGCTAAGTTTTGCTCTGATTCCCCAGGCCATATTGTTGGCGGATTGAATTTTAATCCAATAGAACATAATGCTAGAAAAATAGGCAATTGAAATGCCGCTCAAAATTATCGCTCCAATTGAACTTATACCTAAGATCGTGTAATAAACTTTTGGTTTCATCTGTATTTTATTATTTTTAATTTGTGTCATGACCGCAGATTTGATGTCAGTTGAAGTGTCTTTTTTCATCTTTTTAATCCTTTCTTATCGCAAAGATTTTTCAAAATAGATTTTGCCCTAGATAACCAAACTCCGACCGTCGAGGTTGGAACGTGCAATATGTCGCTAACGTCTTCGTATTTCATATTTTCAAGGTATATTAACTGTATTATTTCACGATATTTTGGTTCAAGTAAACTTATGCATTGGCGAACATTTTCATCAAGCAGCTCTTTATCGATTTTATCCGCCGTAGAACTGGTATAACTATAATCAGCTAACTCATCGATATCCTCATCCGAGAAATGTTTTAACTTTTTTATTGCGTTCATAGCCTCGTTATGAGCAATGCGATAAGCCCAAGAAGAAAATTTAAATTTACTGTTATACCCACGTAAGTTTTGATAGATTTTTATAAAAGTCTCTTGAACAACGTCGCTAGCTGCTGTTTGATCATGGATCAAATATGTTACATAACGATGAAGTTTTGCTTCATATTTTTGCATTATTTTAGCATAAGCATCGACGTTGCCATTCAATATTTCGGATATAATTTCTAGATCGTCGTTATTTGCATCCATATTTATATTATCTCAGATTATTACTTATATTACTTGTTATTAATACAATTTAAAAATGAAAATTATTTCAAAATTTTAAGCATTAGTTAATTATTTTTTGTATAATATAAATAAGTAGCAAATAATTTATGGGATATTTATGAACAAAGAAAAAGATGGTCAATATTTGTTAGCAATAAAAAAACCTAAATTACCCAAGCTTCCAAAAATATCTGGGCAGGTTTTTAAAGTATTATTAATATCAATTTTAATAATAATTGGCATGATCCTTAGTGCAAGTGGCGGAGCCTATGTCGCGATAAAATATTTAAAAACAACAGGTGATTATCTAAGCAGTACGACTAATGTCTACAATGTAAGCGCTGAAGAGAACGTAACCAATATAGTCGAAGACGTTTCAAAAAGCGTCGTCAGTATATCTACTAAAAACACTTCTTATGGTTGGTTTGGGCAAAGATATATTTCTGAAGGGGCTGGCACGGGTATTATTATTAATAAAAATGGTTATATATTGACAAATAATCACGTAATTGACGGCAGCGATGCGATAAAAGTTATGACTTGGGACGAGTCAACTTATGATGCCAAGTTAGTAAAAAATGATACTGATAATGATTTAGCATTAATAAAGATAACGACCGAAAAAGTATTGCATCCGGCAAAAATTGGCAATTCTGATGAAGTAAGGATTGGCGAGGCTGTTATAGCTATTGGAAATGTCCTTGGGAAATACAGCTGGTCCGTGTCAAAAGGCGTTGTTTCTGGCCTCAGTCGCCCGATTATAACTTCCGGCTCTGGATATTATGGAGAAATGAATAAACTAGAAGATCTAATCCAGACAGATACAGCAATTAATTCTGGCAACTCTGGCGGTCCGTTGGTAAATATGAAGAGTGAAGTTATAGGTATTAATACTGCTATTGATGGGTCGGCCCAAAATATTGGTTTTGCAGTCCCGATTAGTCATGCTTCAAATCTGCTGGATTTAATTGAAGAATAACGTCTTTGAAGCGTAACCGTATTGACAAATGTTAATAAATTTGTTATAATATAAGACATACTATGGAAAGATATGACCGCAAAACTCGTCAAATATTAAAGCCTGACTTCATAGACAGCCATCATTCTGACTCTGAAAAGCAAAAAAGTAGACAGAATAATATTCACAACTATCACGATAGAACCGTTGAGTCGGTTCAAAATTCAGCAGATTTATTAGCCAACCTTGTTCAACCGATGGAAATAAAGCGGCAAAAACAAGGTGAATTAATAAAAAATAATGAATTTCCTGATCATATACCAGCCACTAGCACAAATATTTTAGAATTTGCTTCGACCATAAAATATAATGAAACTGCTCTTGGTTTAATGAGAATCGGCAATCACTTTAGGATGAATTTATCCGGTGAACTTGATGAGTTAATGGGTGAGTCAGTTGCATCTGTTAGTTTTAATTACGAGCAAAAATTAATCGAATGGTTAATGGACAATCGTAGGCCTGATAAGATACTAGTTAGTGAAGTTGAAAAAATAATAAATAGCAGTAGTTATAATGAAATGGTTATTAAATCAAGATCTATTGATCGTACGGTTTTTCCGAGTGAAATTCCTAACTTACCGGTTATAAAATCTTCTCATATTGATGTCGAAAAAATAAAAAGAAATATCAATTTTATGAAGAAATTAAACTTACGGCGTAAGGCATGGGACGAAAAGCTATTGAGTTTTGATGATAGGATCAGAGAGATAGGTCAAGCAGAATTAGTGATTAGTAGGCTTGAATCAGCTATGTCAAAAATCAGAAGTGAACAAAATTTTAATATTGCGAGCGGCAAAAAAAATAACCCACTTGAAAGAAATAAAAGGAATATTTTGCAATTAATCTCTACAATTGAATATAACGACGCTGTTTGGACGATCCAGACGCTAGGGGTTGATTCGGGTATGCGCTTTGCGAATGGTATTAGCAGGACGGATGCAGAAAAAGTAATTTTAAACAATGACTATATATCTGATAGTACTTTATTTTGGCTAGTAAATCATTGTGAAGATAAAAGATTTATTAATGAAGCTGGTAGATTGTTGAGTTTAGTTGAGAATTCCGTGATTATAAGGTCAATAGAAGAGGATTGGCCAGCGATCGATAGCGAATTTAAAATCAATGTTTCGGCTTTTCCTGTAACTCTTCCAAATATTCTAGTTATGAATCCAGTAAGGTTTTCTATTAGAAAATAATTTTAAATATGTTGATCATAGCGGTGGCGCTGTTTATGGCCTTGGCTTAATTGGTGCGATTATTTATTTTGTCAGTACTGCAACTAGTTTTTGGGACGGTATCCTGGGAATATTACAGGCGATTGTTTGGCCTGCTTATTTAGTATTTGAACTACTCAAATCTTTTAACCTCTAATAATATTTAATTTGTTTTATTATTCTAATTATTGTGTTAGAGTTTGTTTATGGTAGTCTCTTCTTTTTCGAAGATTCCGTTCTATGATAAGAAGGGTGTTTTTTCTATTTACGAAGACAAGATGATTCTTCATAAAATGGGAGGACAGGTTATTCGATTTGAGGATATTTATAAAATATTATTTAATCGAATTGATTTTTCGTTATTTTTATTAAAACCAAAAAAATATTTTACAATTGTGCATATGAAAAATGGCGATGCTTTTGAAATTATTATTCCACTGAGTGGCTATTTTGCTTTAAAAAGGTATTATGAGAAAGGCAAGAAAACAAAAGGCATAATAGAAGTTATCTCTTCGAGTGCTTTATCGGTGTGGGCTTTGGCGATATTAGTGGTTATGTTATATCTATTTATTTTTAGATAATGTTTTTTGTTAAAAATTGTGTATAATTAGGTTATTAACAATTTAATATCAAGAGTGCAGCGAGAGTTCTAGCTTTTTGACCTGCCGGCAACCTGCTTTTTGTAAGGTGCTAAACCTAGCCCGAGATGGGAAGGATGTAAACTTATATTTAAGTAAATTCCTTTTCCTTTCAGTATAAGAAAGGATATTTTTATGTCAAATTATAAAACTGCCGAAAGTGTATCGCCAAAACATCCAGATAAAATCTGTGATCAAATATCAGATCGGAAGAGCACACGTCTGAAC
>JAQVCB010000151.1 GCA_028689995.1 Candidatus Gastranaerophilales bacterium | reverse complement strand
AAGAAACTTAAAGAAGGAAAGACAAAACGCCATGCCCGCAAATGCCTTGCAAGGCAACTTGTTAAGATTGTTTTTAAATTACTAAATGATTAATTTTTTTATGAAATTACTAGAAATATCTTGAGCGCAGTCGAAGGGTCTTGTTAATAATCAAATATAGACGAGCCAGCACATACCCGGTTAATAAGATCTCTCCACTACGGTCGAGATGACTTAAAAGCTTTTATCTAAAACTTATAAAAATAATTTCTTAAAATTTGTTAACATTTACTCTCAAAATATCAACAAATTCTTTTCACAGGGTTTTATGCATGCGAATATTAGACTTGGTAGATTTAGTGTAAATCATTAGGAGGGTCAAATGAATATTTCTTCAATTGGGCAAACTTTTACACAACCACAGATTAAAAAATCAGAAAAATCTCAATTCACTCCCCGCATGAGCAACAGATTAACAAAAGATACTATTTCGTTTGGAAATGGTACTTCTGCTTTAAGAGAAGAATTATTAAAACTTGCAAAACAGAGTCCTGAAGAAGTTCAGAAATTATTAAAAGAAGCAGGAGAAACAGCAAATAAAACAGCTGAAGAAATTAGACAAAAATTTATTAAAGAAAAAGTGGAGATTATAAGAACAAATTTCAAAGAATTAGCAAAAAAAGAACCTGATGAAGCAGAATCCTTAATAAGAAATTTAGATGCTGACATTCCTAAGAGAGAACCGTCTTTTCCATCTACTTCTGAAACTGAATTTTATGGGTCTAGTTCTAGAGATAGTGCTTGGTAAAATATTATCAGTACCGCAGGTGGGTAAAATAGGTTTGAATCGTAACATCTCAAGATAATTTTACATCTTTTACCCACCAGACAAATAATACAAACCATCACAAAACAATAAACCGACCTCTGGAAAATCCAGAGGTCGGTTTATTTAAGGACAAATTCAGACATAATTGCCAAAACACATAACAGCGTCATCCCGACCGAAGCGGAGGGATCTTGCCAGCAATCACCTGATAATAAAAGTGAAAAATGCTAAGATCTCTCGATTCCGTTTCACTCCACTCGAGATGACACAAAATTGAACAAACAAAAAATCATGTTATAAATATTTATATGGATAATCAATTTTACATATACATGATGACCAATTACTCAGAGGCCTCAATTTATATAGGCATGACTAATGATCTTATCAGACGGGTATTTGAACATAAAAACCCGGTAAGTCAGTGTTTTACAAAAAAATATAATGTTGACAGACTTATATATTATGAAATTTACAACGATCCGCAGGAAGCAATTACCAGAGAAAAACAGCTCAAGAAATGGTCCAGAATTAAAAAAACCAGATTAATTAACGCAATGAATCCCAATTGGGATGATTTATACGATAAATTGATATAAACAATAAAAACGTCATCCCGACTGAAATGGAGGGATCTTGCCAACGTTGAAAGTATACCTGCCAAGTTAATAAGATCTCTCCACTTCACTCCGTTTCGGTCGAGATGACGATAGAACTAAACGGGGCTGGTGTTGCCAGTCCCGTTTTAATTTTGTAACTATATGATTAAGCTGTTTGTTTCGGTTCTTCTGCTGCTTTTTTGTACATGGCAAAGATGTTTCGTACCGGTTTCGGAGCGACTGTTTTATCTACAGAAGTTTGATTTTTGATATTTGATGATGAAAGCACTATATCATTTTCAGGAGGAATAGAATAATCTACAGGTTGTCCTTGTTTAGCAGCTTCTTTTGCTTCCATTTGATCTCTCCATTTGCCTGCAATCGGAGTTGCAATAGCAGGAGCAATCATTCTCTTACAGAGAATTGTTTGTATGGCAGTACCGGCGATAAATCCTAAACCAGTTAGTGCTTTTTTATAACCCGGATAATGTGTAGTGTTTTCATATTTTTTCAGTAATTTCTTAGCTACATCATCACCTAATTTTGGGAATTTCCAGGCAAAGATTATCGAACAGGTTGAACTTATAAGACCAACACCAAGATCATACAAACCTATAAATTTTCTTTTATCTGGCGGAAGATCTTCGTTCGTCAGGGCTTGGATTGTATAAATTGTCGTTCCTGCGAGTTCTTTAAGAGCATTTCCATATAAAACAACACTCGTTAATTTTTTACCATCTTTAACTATTCCTTCTAATTTTGGCGCAATCCATCTTAAAGGCTTAGAAATCCATTCCATTGCCTTAGAAGGTTTTTCAGGAGCATTTTTTCTAAGTTCTTTTACAACTTCTTTCATTCCTTCTATAGGTCCTTTAAGTGACTTTTCAAGTTCTTCTTTAGCCTTAGAAATTATTTCAATTTCATTAATTTTGCCTTTTGCTTTTGTTACCTGTTGAACAAATTCATCAACTTTTTCTGCACTATTTGATGTTAAATCTTTTATTGCATTTTCACCAAAGTCATAAATTCCATGTTTTTGTAGAATTTTTTGAGTTTCTAATGCTATTGTGTTAGTCGGTACACCTTTAAAACTGATACTATTCTTAACTTCCATTATTTGCCTCCTTTCACAGCAGTTTCCTGCTTGACTTCGGGCTTAATTTCAGTCTTGTTTTCAGACTTAGGACCCCATTTTTTCATTGTCTTACCATAAATTACATTAAGAAGTGTACATCCGATGAACTGGGAAACAATTACATTTGTTGTTATTACTGAAACTTCTTTCAATACTTTTGCTCTACTTGGTGTATAAATAGCTTGTTCAAAAGCATTCTTTAAATTAGAATTTTCTGTTATATATTTTTGTATTGGCTTCATTATTTCTTCAATCGGGTCTGTTTTATATTTTTCCAGAGCTTTTTCAAGAAATTTATCTATATCAACAAGTTCTTTATCCACTTCATTTAACAAATTTTTTGCTTTTAACGATTCTTTTGCTTTGTCAAATTCTGTTTTAAAAATATTTTTAGACTCGCTTTCATTAAATAACAGTTCTTTGTCATTTTTACCCTTAATACCTTCCAGAAGTTTAAGACTGTTTAACTGGGGAATAATCTTTTTAAAAAGTGCATCAAAAGTTGCTTGAACACTAAACATCGTCACAAAAGAAAGAGGCTGTCTGAGTACAGCAAATGTTTTATCTTCTTTACTTGTATTTTTCTTACCAATAGGACTGAAAAGGATAACAAGCGGCATAACAACTACTGTACCGAAACCATAAACAAGACAATTTGTAAGTTCTTCACCAGTATCTTTTGCTTTATTAAAAAAAGTAGATATTTTATATAATAAACCGCCCTTTTTAGTCTGACCTGTTTTAATTAAAGCATCCTGTGCAATATCTTCGACTTTATATGAAGCCTGTTTAATAATTTTTTCTAAAGCATCAGTATCTTTATTTATACGATTCCTTTTCATTTTTATAGCAATTGGAATACCGAGTACTAATGGATATAAAAGAATCCCAGTCCAGTTTGTAACATTTTTAACTGACCATGGGTTCTTTTTTGGTTCTTTATTTTCCTGAGAAGGCTGGGTTTCTTGTCCGAAGAAGACATCCCTTTTTTGACTTTTCAGCAGAGAATGTGTAGAAATACCTGAGGGTGCAGTTTTTGCTGCCGACGCACTGAGGTTTTTGTTAAACTCAATACTACTTCCTACTTGCATAAATGACCCCTATTCTATTTACTAACTCAAATTACGCATATGTTATTTTTCCAGTAATATAAAACCCTCTAATAAAAAAAAGTTGCGCTATTTTATGAAGATTTACAAAAGTTAATATGTTCATGCCTAAATTGGCTGAATTGTGTCATATCAAACCTTTCCCCAAAAAAATAAAAACAAAGCAAATTAATTTAGAATTTATAAATAATATCATATTTAAACTATTAATAATATTAATCTGTTAATAAAGGTGAAGAGCAACAATTGCCATACAGCATGCTTATTTACAATTATTCATGAATTTTACATAATGATCATTCTGAAATGTAGCTAACTTGAACTACTAAATCGCTGAATGTTTTATTATTAGTAATTTGTCACCCTGAGTGAAGCGAAGCGGAATCGAATGGGTCTTACTAATTTTCGATTTTATACTAAAAACGTTCATTGGCAAGATCCCTCCACGGAGCCTGCCCTGAGCGAAGCCGAATGGGGTCGGGATGACTATTTGGCCAAAATTAGCAGATTCTTATTTAATTAAACATAATTTTAATTAGCAGTTCAGGTTGATTAATGCTTTTTAATTAATTTGCATAACTCTTGATTTAAATAAAGACCTGATCCAGTTGAAAAATCTTTCAAATATATTTTCTTTTTTCTGAGAATAGGATATCCCCTTCATCTCTTCAATTTTATTCAGCCTTTGCTCTATCAAATCAATTTTATTTGATAATTCAATATTTTTTGCTTTTAATTCAGTATTATCTGCTTTTAATTTTTCATTTTTATCATTCAGCTCTTTTACACCTTTAACCAGAAGTGCGGATAATTTGCCGTATTCTATGGCTTTAAAACCTTTATTATCTGTCATGACAAGTTCCGGGAATATTT
>JAQVCB010000150.1 GCA_028689995.1 Candidatus Gastranaerophilales bacterium | reverse complement strand
TTTTGTTTCAATAGGCAATTGAAATGAATAATTTCTTTCTTTTCTACTTTTTTTGTTTTCCATGTGAAAAACCTCCGTTTCTATACTATTACTTTCGGAGGTTTACACAAAATTATTTATGGATTCTTTAAAATATAAATTCTAAATTTCGCGTCTTCCTTCAAGTGCCCTTGCAAGAGTTATTTCATCTGCATATTCAAGATCACTGCCAACAGGAAGCCCGAAAGCAATTCTTGAAACTTTTACACCAAAAGGTTTTAAAATCTTACCAAGATAAAGACTGGTAGCTTCTCCTTCTATAGAAGGATTAATAGCAAGAATAATTTCTGCTAGATCATGCCCTGTTACTCTTTCCAAAAGTTCTCGAATTCTAAGATCTTCAGGCCCAATTCCATCCAGCGGAGAAATAAGTCCTTGCAGCACATGATACAAACCCTTATATTCTCTTGTTCTTTCGAGGGCAATTAAATCTTTTGTTTCAGAAATAATACATATAACAGTTTTATCGCGCCTATTATCCTGACAAATTTCGCATGGATCAAGAGAAGACATATTAAAACAAGTCCTGCAATACTTTATTTTTTCTTTTGCTTCAAGTATAGCATTACTAAATTGCCTTACTTCATCTGCTGGCATTTTTAGTAAATAAAATGCCATTCTTTGTGCCGATCTAGGCCCAATACCTGGTAATTTTTGAAATTCTTCTATAAGACGCGCTAACGGTTTTGTATACTGCATTTTAGAACATTCCGGGTATATTTAAATTCATTCCGCCTGTAACTGAGGACATTTTTTCCTGTACTGTATTGTTAACTTTTGTAGTAGCATCTTTAATTGCACTTGAAACAAGGTCTTCAAGCATTTCTATAGTTTCTACATCAACACTTTCAGGATTATCAGGATTTATGGCTTCGGGCTTAAATTTTATCGAAATAAATTCATTTTTACAATTAAACTTTACTTCCACAACTCCTCCACCGGAAATACCTGTCATCTCAATGTTAGCAAGCTCATCTTGAGTGCTTTCCATTTTTTTTTGCATTTGCTGAGCCTGTTTCAGCATTTTTTGAAAATCATAACCTTTCATTATTGCCATCTCCTCCGAAAAATATCTTGTACTAATAGTATACTTTAATTGATTATATATAGTGTAAATATTCAAAAAACATTATAAAATAAATATAAAAGTTAAAGATTATTTTGCAAGAAATAAATTCCGCTTATATAATTTTATTAACTTTAATTCAAAAATAACTGTTAACAGGAACAAAGTATGGAAACTTTATCTTATTTAGAAGAATGTTTAAAGAATAACAAAATTATCAGATGGTCTGATGGATGTATGCCATTAACGTTTTATATTGCGCCTTTTAGATGGTACAAGGCAAAAAATGATTCTTACAGCTACATAGGAATGGTTCATGAAGCTTTAAATACATGGCAAAAAGCATCCAAAAATAAAATAAGTTTTAAAATAGTAAATAATATTAATGAATCACAGATTAATCTTGACTGGAAACGAGTAGACAGATCTTCACTAGGACATTGTTATTTTCATTTCGACCCAAACGGAAGATTATATTCAGCTGAAATCCAAATCGGTCTTTCAGACGGCGTTATTCATCAGGATTATCAAAATAAAAACGAAGTATTTCATACAATATTACATGAAGTGGGTCATGCGCTTGGTCTTGACCACAGTCCCTATCCAAGGGATATTATGTACGTTCCTCACCAGTACGGAACGACATCACTGACAAACAAAGATAAAACCACTTTAAAATGGTTATATTTACTTCCATATGGCTCAACTAAACAGGAAATCCTTTCGAAATATAATATGTCATCATCAAATTCCCTTGATAATTTGATTTTAAAACTTGAAAAAGGCCAGAATAACAAAAGTACTTTTCAAAAAACACTGGAACAAGTACCGGAACCACAAAAACGAGACCTTATTGAAGAACAGGCTTTACTTGCAGAATTTAATAAATTCAATCAAACAGTACAGAATATAAATGTATCACCTGAAATACAGAAATATATAAAGAAAACCACTATGAATAAAAATTTTGACAACAAAAAGCAATAAAAATAAAATTATATTACATTATATAGAAAGTGAAGACATTATGCACAGACATAAAAAAGCTTTTACTCTTGCAGAAGTGCTGATAACACTGCTAATTATTGGAGTTATTAGTTCCATAGTTATTCCTGCAATCATACAGGACTCTCAGGATTCGGAATTAAGGACTTCATGGAGAAAAGCTTATTCAGATATTGATCAGGCAATCAGGAGAATTGTCTTTGATCAAGCGGGAAATCTTATTGGAATGTGCAGTGATGATAATTGTTTAAAAAATGAATTATCAAAGTATCTAAGCTATTCTAAACAATGTGACGCGACTTCAAATACAACGAGTATTAACGGATGTTGGCATATTTATAACGGAGATTCTACTTATAAAGCTAAATATTTAAGTAATTCTGCAGTTACAACTTCAACGTGGTATACAAGCCCGGCAGGACTCATATTAAATAACGGAAATCTACTTTATATTGCATGGTACAGTTCGACATGTACCAGAGCCTATGGAACAGTTAATGATTGCGCACTTTTATTTGTCGATATAAATGGTTTCAAAGCTCCAAATACATTTGGAAAAGATATATACGGGATTCATGTGCTAAATAATGGAATTAAACCTTTTGGAACTAGTGGTGACAGTTTTCAAAACAGATGTACAACATCAACAAATGGTTTCAGCTGTGCTGCTGAATATTTATATTAATAAATACTGCTATTGATAAATTAAAATAATTACTCTATTTCGCACCACCCAAAGACTGACCTAAAATGTCCCGGTTCTGTAGATATTAAAACACTTTTTCTAACCAAATAATTCGCTCTGGAAGATATTTCCTTCAGCTCAATCTTTTCAAACCCCTTACCTGTCTTTGGTTGTTTTACTCCATTTTCAATTAAATAATTTTTTATTTCCTGAGTGGTTGCTGAACCAGAATTAAAAACAACAGCTTTATAAATTTCATAATTCATATTATTTTTTGTACGCAGATATTTTTTAACTTGAGAATATGCCTGATCAGGCATGAAGATTTTACGTATATTTTCACTATTTACGTTTACAGTAATAACATCATTATCTAAAGATTTATTTTTAATTTTGACATCATTATTATCCAATATGACATTTTCGGAATTATTTACGCCTGAGAATTTCATAACACCTTTTAAACTAATAATTAAAGAATTTAATTTAAATTGCTGATCTTTCATATCACGTAATTTTTTCTGACATTGTTCCAAATATTCTATTTCCGGTTTAATTTTTGACAGTTCATTTTCAGCTTCAGTAATGAGTTCTGAAATTCTATCATTACTTGCAATAGACAAGTTTGTTTCATGAGTCATAATTAAATTTCTCCATATTTGAATTATATTTGAGAATAATATCACATAACGTAACAAAAGTATAGAGTTAATTTAAATTAAATACATTCATTAAACATTTAATAAAATTAGCATAAACATATTAAATATAATACTTGAATTATCACGTAATTTATTACATTTTTTAAATAGGTTTCTCACGTAAATTAATACTACTTTAAAAATTACACGTATACTTTGTTAAGTTGATACGAAATAAAAAGAGATTATTGATCTCTTTGCTATAATATAAATTATTAATTATGGGTGCAATATGGTTGATTTTTACCCTGTCCAAACCGAAGACGGAACATTAAGTCTTTTTAATACCAAGATAAATGACATATATCACAGCAAAATTGGAGCATATACAGAAGCTCTGAATAAATTCACGCTGCCGTCAGGAATAGTTGAATACGCCAGAAACAACGACAGTATTAGCATTTTAGATATTTGTTACGGACTTGGTTATAACTCAAGAGTCGCTGTAAATGAAATTTGGAAAGTGAATCCAAAATGCAGGATTAACGTAACAGGAATTGAAATTGATCCATATGTAATAGCCTGCTCATTTTTAATCAATATTACTGCCGAGAACCCAATTTCAAAGAAGATATTTAAAAGGTTAATCTTATCTAACCCTCTAACCAGAAGGGCTTTACTTAGTCTATATAATGACGTGAATTTCAATATTGAAAACATACCAAATACAAGGCCTTTTTTGAGGTCTTGTAAAAATAAGCCCTCGAAATACTATATAGTAACCTCGGAATCGATGTTTTTACATAATATATATTATGGGTCTGTATCGGATAGAAATAACATTAGTTCTAAATTAACCTATAATAAGGGTTTACTCGATCTGGAGCTATATATCGAAGATGTACGAACACAAATTAGAGCACTAAAAGTACCATATAACTACATCTTCCACGATCCATTTACACCTTCAATACTACCATCTCTATGGACTGTAGATATCCTCAAAGAACTATACAGACTATTAAAGATTGATGGCAATTTAACAACATATACATCATCAGCAGCTGTTCGTTCCGGCATGATTCAGGCAGGATTTTATATTGGTACAACTACGCCTATAGGTAGAAAAAGTTCAGGCACTATTGCATA
>JAQVCB010000149.1 GCA_028689995.1 Candidatus Gastranaerophilales bacterium | reverse complement strand
GACTTGTCACTTGAAGAATAATTTTGTTGAAACAATTTTGTCCCTTGCTACGTAACTCCTGTTATATAGCATCATTTCCTTTTTCACCTGTTCTTATTCTTATTACTTCTTCAATAGGATAAACAAATATTTTGCCATCGCCTATTTTGTTTGTATTTGCAACTTCTCGAATAATTGAAATTACCTTTTCAATCATATCCAAAGGTACAACAAGTTCTAATTTGACTTTAGGCTGAAAAGATACAATATATTCGTCTGATCGGTATACTTCTATATGACCTTTTTGTCTGCCGAAACCTTTAACTTCGGTGACTGTCATACCCAGAATTCCAATCTGATTAAGTGCGTAAATAACATCATCAAGCTTTGCAGGTTTAATTATTGCTTCTATTTTTTTCATAGTCTCCTCACTTAATTTTTTACAGTTTATTTTGGTTTAATTTTTGCTACCGTATTCTAAAAGCTGTAGCTTCTTTCTCCATGCTGGCTAAGATCAAGTCCTTCAGCTTCATTGTCATCACTTACCCGTAATCCGAAAATAATATCAAGAACTTTTAAAATGATCAAAGTCATTATAAAACAGTAAGCAATTGAAACAACAACACTAATAACTTGAATACCAATGAGTGAGGTATTTCCGTAAAATAAGCCGTTATTTCCGGCAGGGTTAATTAATTTTGTAGCGAATAAACCTGTAGCAAGAGCTCCTAGTGTTCCGCCTACCCCATGAATACCAACGGCATCAAGGGAATCATCATAGCCGAATTTACTTTTAAGGCTAACTGCAATGTAACAGACAGATCCGGCAAAAAGTCCTATAATTATTGCGGCAATTGGGCCAACAAAGCCAGAGGCAGGAGTGATTGCAACTAAACCGGCAATAGCACCTGAAGCAGCACCAAGAACGGTTGGTTTATCTCTATGTATCCATTCGGTGATTATCCATGATAATGTAGCAGCAGCAGTTGCTAGTTGTGTTACTACAAATGCTGATGTTGCAAGTGAACCTGACGTTAAGGCACTGCCTGCATTAAAGCCAAACCATCCAAACCAGAGTAATGATGCACCAATAACAGTTAGTACAAGGTTATGAGGCAGCATTTGATCTTTTTTGTAGCCTCTCCTTCTTCCTATCATAATAGCGGCAGCAAGTGCGGAAGCTCCTGAACCTATGTGAACTACCAATCCTCCGGCAAAATCAAGAGCGCCCAAATTTCTCATCCATCCACCTACAGCCCAGACACTATGGGCAAGTGGAGCATAAACAAAAGTTGCCCACAGTAATATAAATATTAAAAAAGTGCTGAATTTAAATCTTTCTGCAAATGCACCTGTTATTAAAGCGGGAGTGATAACAGCAAACATCATTTGAAATAACATAAAAGCCTGATGTGGAACTGTAGCTGCATAATCAGGGTTTGGATTCAACCCGACATTATTTAAGCCTGCCCATGCAAGACTTCCTATAACGTGGCCTACATCAGGACCGAAGGAAAGACTGTATCCAATTAAAACCCACCATATTGAGATAACGCATAGAGTTATAAAACTCTGCATGATAGTTCCGAGGACATTTTTTCTTCTAACCATACCTCCATAGAAGAATCCCAATCCGGGAGTCATTATCATCACCAGAGCAGATGAAACCAGTATCCAGGCTGTATCTCCTGCATCGATTTTAGAAGTGACAGCTGCCATTTTTGCAGTTGCAACGTCAGTATGCTGCATTAATAGAATTCCTAAATAGCTGATAAATGTAATAGCTAACAATATCCCTGGAAGTTTAAATAGATTTTTTGTTTTTATTCCCGAGATAGAGTTAACCTGGCTTTCTATATAAGCCTTTGTCCCTGACAAAAATGCAAGCATAACTTCCGTCCTTTCAAAATAGCAAACCCAAAACAGACTATAGTATGTATAGCCGATGATTATTGGTTCGGAGTGTAATTAAGTTACATGATCTCTTACGTATTCAATGTATTTTAGCTTTTCGTCAGAAAAAGTCAAGGGTAGGGTGAACTTTCAGAAAATTTCAAAAAAGTGAATTTATTTAATAATAGTTTTTAAAATATTAAATTTTTAAAACTATATTTCGTATATTTATTAAACAATTATACAAATAATAAAAAATAATTTTTAAAACAGATGAATTTAATAAAAAATAATTTTCAAATTTAATTTGAAAACGTTAAGAAAACTTAATGAAAAATTATTTAAATTAATAAAATAAAATCCCTAAAATACAGTTTACTGCGTTTTAGGGATTTTAGTGCTATTTAGAGCTTGTACTATTTTTTCTCTTGAGTTTTGCTAAATTCTGATACAATTTCTTTGCCTTTTTTTGGTTTATTTTGTTTAGGTTTTTTAACTTCTTTGGATCCTTTGTCCTTAGCCATATCAAACTCCTTTATGAATTAAACTTCTGTAAAAAATACGTGACTTTATTAATAAGATTATATATTAAATTATTGCTGTAGTAAATTAATAGCTTTCGATAATAATGATTACAGGATTATTACATGACATTAGTTAGTTTTGTTATTCCTCAGATTGACCTTTAAGTATACTTTCTATCTTATCAAGAAGAAAATTAAAATTATCAAGAATTTTAGCCTTGTCAAAATCAGCCAGTTTAATATCAACGGTGAATTTAGTATCCTTATCTAAAGGAAATAATTCTAAATCAAAAAATTTAGTTAAGTCACTCTTTTCTATATCAGCTATATTCCCTATACTGCAAGCCATATTGCAATCAATATCTTCAGGCAGTTCTCCGTTTTCATACTTTTCTTTTAAATCATCTATAATAGCTTCTATTGTTTCGCAGGGCTTTTGTCTTTTCTTTAAATTTTCAATTAACTCAAATGATTTATCAAAAAATTCTTCCATTTTTTCTTCTTTACCGGTATCATAAGCATCTTTAATAACAGTATCTATTTCATAGCTGCCTAATAGATCATCAAATTGTTGAAATATTTCATTAGTAGCTTTTAGTTTTATCTTTATATCCGCAGGTTGTTTTAATTGTAAAAGGGCATTGTCTAGCCAGATTAACTGGCCATCAATGGTGTTTAATTTAGCATCGTTTGCAGGTTTATTCTCAGTCTTATTTTTTACAGTTGGAAATTCTACAATCTTGTCCCCAAAAGCAGGTTGGGAATTGGACTTTTTAAATTTATTATTATAATTTTGTATATTAAAAAAAGAATAATTAGTTTGAATATTCAAAAAAATACCTCTCGTGTTTTTTATCACTAACAAGTATTTAAAACCCGACAGGTATAAAAATTTGTCGATGGAATAAATTAAAAATAATAATTATTTACAATTAAAGACTTCTACATAACTTCAAAAATTTCGCTTTAGTGATATCTAGCTTATAGCCCTATCGGCCGAGCCAAGCCCGTCTTCTCGAGCTTTCGATTGGAATGAGTTAAAAAATGAAAATTCATCATTTCCATTTTTTAAACTCCCGCTTCGCGATGCTTTTACAAGGGTCGACCGCAAATTTTTGATTTTTTTGCAAAAAATTTATGTTATGCAGCGGTCTCAATTAAATTTGGCCTCGTTTACGCTGGATTTTTTTAATTCTGGAAATTGATCTTGATTGGCCAAGCTCGGTACTTTTTCTCATATATTTTGCATCCAGCTTATAATAATCCTGATTTAGCATTCTTTTTTTGCTCATAATTTCTCTCTCCCGAAATCATTTATTTAAATATTTTAGTTTATAACTCATAGATTTAAATTAAATAAACAGATAATTTTTGGCAATATACAATTTAGTAATAAAAACTTTTTAAAAAATTTGCGTTATATTACACTTGAATTAAAGATTTATAAAAGGATAAATTTATGGATAAATTTGAAATAGGTGTGCCGTTTGATCCCGGATATTCTCAGTATTCATTTTCGTTTTTAGAGAATATTGGTTACATTACTCAGGAATATTCACAGTTAAAAGCCAACCATCAAAAGAAATTCAAGCTGAGTTTGATAGAGCCCACGATTATAGATCTTATAAAAAAATGTACTGCGTTTTATCTTGGATGTATTTTATGGGGAGGATTCATTCATTACAGGTTTAAAGACAGTCCAAAAGA
Source organism: Candidatus Gastranaerophilales bacterium (assembly GCA_028689995.1). Classification (GTDB taxonomy): domain Bacteria; phylum Cyanobacteriota; class Vampirovibrionia; order Gastranaerophilales; family UBA9579; genus JAQVCB01. The sequence continues at coordinate 485 of JAQVCB010000149.1, read as the reverse complement.
AATTATAGGCAATAATACCAAGGATTTAACGGATGATGAGCTTAAAGAACTTGATTGTGCTGAAGAAACAAAATATATGCTTAAATATATCGAGCAATTTAAAAAAGACTGTAAATATTTTCTCAGAAGACCTGCAAGAGTGTCCGATATTATAGTTGAAACTCTTAAAAGCTATAATGAATTTGTTGAATTGAATAATAATTTTGCTGATGTAAATAATACTGGCGATGTAAAACTCCCGCAAATATTGGAGCATTTTAAAAAATTGACTGATGAGCAATTAAATGATTTATATATAAAGATTTCAAAGATTATAGAGTCAGGTAAAATAGAAGACTTGCTTGAAATAGGATTTTATAGAATTTAATGAATTATTTAATTTGAATTACTAAAATTATTAGATCCTGAAATAAATTCAGGATGACATCTAGAATAATTCAGTAATAACAGATATTTTATCCAAATTGACGGAATTGAGATTTTTG
>JAQVCB010000148.1 GCA_028689995.1 Candidatus Gastranaerophilales bacterium | reverse complement strand
GATTTTGAAGCCTATATAAATGAATCATTTAAGTAAAATTAAGAATCGGAACGACAGGATTTGAACCTGCGACCCTCGGTCCCCCAGACCGATGCGCTACCAAGCTGCGCTACGTCCCGATTTTTATATATTAAAAATTTTTATGACTTATTAATTCAATCTTAGGGCATATTTATAATAGTTTGATGATAAAGTTTTTTCAAGTGCTAGTAGTAAGATTTGCAAATAATCTGTTAAAACAGTATTCATGTCATTGCGAGGGCTTTAGCCCGTGGCAATCTTGCCATTTGACTATTTTAGCTATAAAATTAATTATTAAATTCTACATTAGCAAGATCCTCACGTCGCTTTGCTCCTCAGGATGACAGCTCGGGAAATTGAACTTATATCATATTATTTAGTAATCTATAAATTAGTCTCTGTTTCTTCCAAATAGCAGCCAAACATAATAAAGAATTTGAAGTATAGCATATAAAGCTGCTGCAATATAGGTCATGGCGGCGGCATTTAGTACATTTCTTGCTCCTCCGGCCTCTTCGTGTGTTAAATAACCTCCATTTACCAATGCATGCATTGCTCTATTGCTGGCATTCAGTTCTACAGGTAAAGTTACAATCTGAAATACTACAACTGCACCGTATAAAGCTATACCGATCAGAGCAATAAGAGTTGTTAAACCCGATAGATGCATAAATGCCTGCAATCCAAGACTTACCATAATAAGTATTGGACCTAAATTCTGACCGAACATTACAGCCGGAAAGATTCCTGATCTGAGTTTCATAGGTACATAGCCTTTATTGTCCTGAATGGCATGCCCTGCTTCATGAGCTGCTACACCAATAGCCGCAATTGAATCACTGCTGTACACACTTTCGGAGAGTCTTAGAACTTTTGCTGTCGGATCGTAGTGATCAGTTAATTCTCCCTGAATGAATTCGACGGTTACATTATATATTCCTGCATCGTTTAGCAGAAATTTTGCCACCTGAGCCCCTGTTGTTCTTTTTTCTGACTTTATTTTTGAATATTTTGTAAATGTACTTTTGACAAGGAGTTGGGGAATGCCTGTAATAATAAGGCCAACAACAATTAAAAGCATATAGGATGAATCAAAAAACATTATATTTTACCTCCTCTGTGGTAGCGGTTATGAACTCTTTTTATTTAAATTTGTCATCTTTTTGAATTCTAGCTCCATGATACCATATGGTGGCGTCCATGGCTTTTTTGCCAGATGGCTGAAGTGTTTTAACGATAATTATTCCATTTCCTGTAATAACTCCGATTCCATTATTAATTATACCGATAATTTCACCAATTCCCTGCATATTCATATTTTCTTTATTTTTTAAGATTTCGGTTTTTAAAATTTTTACAGGAGCATCTTTAAAAGTTGTATAACAGGATGGCCATGGAAGCATGCCTCTTACTTTATTATGTATGGTATGTGCGCTTACATTCCAGTTGATTTTACCGTCTTCCTTTTTAAGTTTTGGGGCATGAGTTGATTCTTGATGATTTTGAGGCACAGGAGTAATAGTTTTATTTTTTAAGCCAATTATTGTTTTGTATAATAAAGGACCGGCTTCTTTAGAAATAACTTCTGCAAGTTCAATAGCATCCATATTTTCTGTTATATTAATTTCTTTTTTCAACAGTATAGCACCTGTATCAATACCGATGTCAGTAAGCATAGTTGTGATTCCTGTTACTTTATCTCCGTTAATAATTGCCTGTTGTATCGGATTCGCTCCTCTGTACTTAGGCAAAAGAGAAGCATGCATGTTTACTGTACCCAGCTTTGGTATATCAAGAATTTCCTGACTTAATATCTGACCAAAGGCAATTGTAATAAAAAGATCAGGTTTTAATTCTTTTAAAATATTTATTAAATCCTGATCTTTTCTTATCGAATCAGGCTGATAGACCTTGATACCTTGTTTTTCTGCCAGAATTTTAACAGGCGGAGAAGTGAGCTTTTGTCCCCTACCTGCAGGCTTATCAGGCTGAGTAACTACAGCTGATAGTTCTATATCTTCTTTATTAATAAAAAACTCAAGTGATGGAACTGCAATTTCAGGAGTTCCCAGAAAAACAATCTTCATTGACAGCCTAGATCTCCTTTACTTCTTCCATTTGCACCGTTTCCAGCTTTTGAATTTCTTTTTCAAGTTCTTCTTCTTCAAGCAGGTAGTCTGGTTCTAAGGGATTAAGTCCTTTGGTTGCTAGTTCTTCATCGGTTGTAAATCTGCTTCTTGAGTGATCGATAAATAAAATACCGTCAAGATGATCATTTTCATGTTGTATTGCACGGCATAATAAAGTACCGGCTTTGGCTTCCAGTGTAAATATTCTGCCTTTTAAATCTTTTGCCCTAACTATAACTTCAGAATAGCGTCTTACATTTGTATAAGCATCAGGAAAGCTGAGGCATCCTTCAAAACTGTTTGCAGCCCCGGATTTTTTAATAATTTTGGGATTTATAAAAACCATAGGATTGAGAGGTTCATCCGCAGCAGCAGCATCAATTACAAATAATCTGTAATTTTCTCCTACCTGAGGTGCAGCAAGGCCGACCCCATCTTGTTTGTACATTGTATCTAACATATCCTCAGCAAGTTTTTGGATTTTTGCTGAAATTTTATGAATTTCTTTGGAAGGAGTCCTTAGAATTTTATCACCGTATTTAGCTACTTTAAGTATTGCCATGTCATTAACCCTGATATTATATGCTTCAACCAATAGTATGATATCATATATACATATATTTTTTAATTATTTTAAATTTAACAAAAATGGAACTATGAAACAAGATATTATCAAGATTTCAACAGATAAAATAACTGAAGCTGTTTCAAACTTATGTAAACAGGCAAATATTTACATACCAAAAGATGTGTATTCTGCTCTTTATGACTCATATTTAAAAGAAAAATCCTCAAATGCAAAAAATATTCTCTGGCAGATTCTGGAAAATATAAAACTGGCATCAGAATCAGGCAGGCCGATGTGTCAAGATACCGGCGTTGTCGTAGTTTTTGCTGAAATAGGTCAAAATTCTTTTATTGAGGGTTTACCACTTGAAGATGCAATAAATAAAGGTGTTGAAGAAGCATACAGAGAGAATTTTTTCAGGAAATCAATAGTTAATGATCCGATTTTTGACAGAATTAATACAGGTAAGAATACTCCTGCCGTTATTCATACAAAAATTGTGCCCGGCAATGCGATCAAATTAACTGTAACTATAAAAGGTTGCGGCAGCGAAAACATGAGTGCAGCAAAAATGCTGAAGCCTTCGGCAGGTGTTCAGGGAATTATTGATTTTGCGGTGGAAACAGTAAAAAATGCAGGTGCAAATCCTTGTCCCCCCATAAGACTGGGTATTGGCATTGGTGGAACTATGGATTATGCCACATTACTCTCTAAAAAGGCTCTTTTAGAACCAATAAAATCAGAATCAGTTCTTCAGCAGATGTGCTATGCGTCTATTCAATTATCAAAGCCACTAAATACGAGTTTTAATGAACCTATTAGATCTCATATTGTTTCTACAAATGTTGCAACAGAAGTTGATGTTTGGCAGCCTCAGAATTTAGCAGATAAAGTGACAAAACTTGAACTTGAAATATTGAAAAAAGTTAATGAACTTAAAATAGGTGCTTCCGGTCTTGGTGGCAGCACAACAGTATTTGGAGTTAATATACTTCATTTTCCTACTCATATTGCTGCATTACCTGTTGCAGTGAATATAAACTGTCATGCATCAAGGCATGCCAGTGCAGTTATTACAGAAGAAACTGTAAAATATAAATTTAATAACTATCAGTATGATTTTGCTGAATTCAGTGAGAATGAAAGTTTTGACATAAGTTTGAATACATCTGATGTAAATAAAATAAGAAAGCTTAAGGTTGGCCAAAAAGTATTATTAAGTGGTTATATATACACAGCAAGAGATGCCGCGCACAAAAAACTGATCGACTGTATCAATAGGGGTGAAGACTTTCCTTTTGATATCAAGGACAAAATTATTTATTATGTTGGTCCCTGTCCTTCAAAGCCAGGTGAAATAATCGGACCCGCAGGACCAACCACAGCAGGAAGAATGGATAAGTATACACCGGTTTTACTTGAAAGAGATTTGCTTGGAGCAATAGGAAAAGGTGAAAGATCACAAAAAGTTGTGGAATCAATTAAGGAAAATAAAGGCATTTATTTTGTTGCAACAGGTGGCGCTGCCTGTCTACTTCAGCAAAAGATTTCAGAAGCAGAAATTGTAGCCTATCCTGAACTTGGCCCTGAAGCGATTTTTAAAATAAAAGTTAAAGACTTCCCTGTGATTGTCGCTGTAGACAGCGAAGGCAACACTGTATTTGTTAGAGAATCAGTAGAATAATAAATTATAAGTCATTATATTTATATACAAAAAAAGAAAGCCGCTTTTGGCGGCTACTAGACTTGGGGAGGAGGTTGGGGTATGACCATTTTTAATGGCCTTATATTTTATATATCGGCACGTTTTTGAAAAACTTTAGGATTAATTTAAAAAACTTTTAATATTTCTTAACAAAGCAATAAAATCGTTATGAAATACAGTTCATAACGATTTTATT
>JAQVCB010000147.1 GCA_028689995.1 Candidatus Gastranaerophilales bacterium | reverse complement strand
AATAACCTTGACCGAATATTCATTTTTTGCATTTTCAAACATTAAAAGCATTTCCTTTTTAGAACTTGCTAAATTTCTAACAACTTGATTATATACTAAAAGACCAAAGCATAACTCTAAAAATTATCAGTTTTGTTGTAATCTGATATCAAGGAAGCGACATTTTATGTCGCTTCCTTGATAAGTAAGTTAGGGATTTTTGTTTATTGCAAGCCTCTCAACTCCCGCTTCGCAAGGGAATGAGTTACGAGTCTTGCTCATCGCAAGCCTCTCAACTCCCGCTTCGCAAGGGAATGAGTTACGAGTCTTGCTCATCGCAAGCCTCTTTAACTCCCGCTTCGCAGGGGAATGAGTTACGAGTCTTGTGCTCATCGCAAGCCTCTTTAACTCCCGCTTCGCAGGTTTTTTATTCTTCAGTCTGAGTTTTGCTTGACTTTCTGCCTCTTCTTGAAAGCTTAATCCTGTTTTCTTCCTGAATTTCTGGAGAAATATTAAGCTCTTTGGCAACTTGTCCGATATGCTCAAGATATTTGCCTGGATTGATTTTTTGTTGAGCCAGAAGATGGAAAATAATTTTAATTCCTGCGAGATTTATACCGAGTTCTCTTGTTAAATATTGAACAAATTTGCCTCTTTCAATATCGTTAAACGAATATAATCTGCGATTTTTTGGAGATCTTGATGGAACTAAAATGGTTTCATCGTCATAAATTCTTAAAGTTCTTTGATGGACTCCAAGAATATCGGCTACCACGCTAATGGGAAACATTGGTTTTTCTGGATTAAGACCAGCATTTTCTTGTGTTTGAATTAAATGAGTTGTCATAGTACACCTTTTTCGTTCTTACCTACATAAAATAATTTGATTTCGATCCACACTATTAATGATAATATTCGAGTTATTTTATTTGTCTACCAGATTTATTTAAATTGTTGATGATTTATTATAATACAATCGTGATTTTGTTCTCAATAAGTTTTTTAAAGGATTTTATCATTCTTAAATTTAATTAATACTTTTTTTATCATTCCTCCGTTTTCTTATCTAAAAAACATATTTGTTTTTAACATAACACTTTATTATTTTTATTTTCAAATTTTTGAATTTGTTTTTATTAAGAAAAGTTACTTTTATCTAAATGCTTTCAAATTTTATTTAAAATCAGACACATTTTATAAAAGCAAGTTATAAGATTATATAATCTCAATAGAAAAATAGTCGACTATTTTTAATAAAATTGATAAAAAACTTTATAATTTTTAATAAAGTTTTTATAAAAATAAAATATAAAGTTTGTTTTCAAATCTTTAATAAAACTTTATATTAATGAATGGATTCTTTTTTGCTTGGCACAATCATGACAGGGCTTGTTGCGTTATCCAGAACCCTTTTGCTGACGCTGCCGAGAAGAATATCAGAAATTCCTTCTCTTCCGTGGGAACCCATGACAATCAGGTCTTTAGGATTATTTTGAGTATATTTCAGAATTTCGTCCGCAGGGTCTCCTTCAAGGGTAAATGCTTTTTGAGGAGAAATATTATATTTTCCCAGAATTTTTCTCGACTCGGCAAGAATTTCGTCCGCTATTTCCTGTTGTTTAGTCAGAGAATCGTTGAGCCATGCGGTATCCGTAACAATTTCAAGAGGGAGGGATTCTGCTCCCGGTTTAACAGTCATAACCTCTATGGAACTATTTTCCAGATTCAGGAGATTTGCCATTTTGGTAATAGCATTGTACGAATTGCCTGATCCGTCTGTTGCAAGCAGGATTTCATTTGTGCCTTTGGAAACAGTTTTTTCAGGCTCTTTTGGAGGTCTGGCAATTAAAACAGGAACGGGAGATTTTGTAACGACTTTTCTGCTGACGCTTCCGAGCCAGTTTGTAAATCCTTTTTTTCCATGAGAACCCAGTACAGCCAAATCAAATTTCTCACTTTTAATAGATTTCAGAATTGATTCAGCCGGATTTCCGGTTGAATAATCAGCCTTTGCAACATTGTATCCTTCGGATTCGATTAATTTTATTGTTTTATCAAGAATATTTTCGGCAATATTTTTATGACCCGGGAATCCAATTTCTTCTTCAGCCGGGAAAGTAACGTATGTAGGGAAAAAACCCCAGTCCATAACAGTAATGATATTTATTTCATAATCCGCTTTTAAAAAAGGCAGGGTTTTTTTAATCGCATAATAAGAAGCTTCAGACCCATCTGTACAAAAAAGAACTTTCATATCAATTTCCTTTATGCTAACTGAAATATTATGATATTATATCATAGATACTGTTATTATTAAGAAAAATTGCCAGTTTAGTTAATCATTCGGAATAATTATTTGAAAATGAATAAATGATTGAAATTTTGATTAAATTATTAATTAGTTTTATAACAATTTTCAAATAAAATCTTAATTTAATCAGGAATGTTTTGTAAAATAATTAAAGTACAACTAAGTGTGGTTTTAAATTTATGCAGTCCTCAGAATCTCAAAATAATTCTCCTGTAAAAAGTTTAAATGATTATGTGGGTTTAATAGAAACCGTTGCCAGAATTGAATATAGTCGTTTAGCATATTTGTCCCATGCTATTGATTTTTCAGAGCTGGTAAACATCGGAGCAATGGCGATACATATTATTTTATCCACACATAAAAATACTGAATATAATTCTTCTTACCTGTCAACTGCAATTAGATGGGCTATTAGAAATGAACTCAGGCGCAGATATAAATGGTACTCGCTTAGACATCAAAAAGAGAAAATTGAAGACGAAGAAAATCCACCTTCTGAAGAAATTGAAGTGGATCAGGAACAGATTAGAGAAGCGATTTATGAAACAATTCTTTCTCTGGATGATCTGGCAGGAGCAGAAAATCCCACTCAAATAAAGGATAAATCTTTTACTCCTGAAGAAAGTCTTGAATTTACAGAATTAAGCAGGGCTATTAGAGCCTGTATAAAATGCCTGCCGGTTCGTGAAAAAATGATCCTCGAAAACAGGTTTTTTAAAGGAAAAAAAATAAAAGAAATAGCAAATGAGCTTAAGATATCGTCTTCGAGAGTATCAAGAATTATTCAGTCCGGTCTCGACAAAATCAGAGCCGAACTTCAAAAACAGGAACTGGTATAAATAAATAATAGACGGTCGAGTTTTGTTGGGTCGCCAACCCAACCTGCGGGCTTACTTATATAAATAATCAGCAGAACAGCTAAAACCATTCGTATTTGGATACAGAATTACATTACAACTATATGTAGTAGGCTGACTATTATAAGTATCTCCTTGTGAACCAAAAGGTATTACAATTCCGTTTCTTAATATCATTATTCCAAATACATCCTTACCTATTTTGTTTGGTCCTTTAAATCCGTTAATATCAAAAAGTATTTGCCCGCAATTATCATGATTGGGAGAATATGTATTATTACAAGCGGTACTCCAAAGATAAAAGCCAATAAGATTGCCATTATTTAAAATAGCTCTTGAATAAGGAGAATAATCTATAGTATGAGCAATGCCTGATAATCTGTATAAACTGCCATCAGCATGCCAGCAGCCATTCTGCCCCAATGCAGTTCCACCATCACATTTTTGAGTATAATTTAGATAAGTTAATAATTTATTTCTAAAATCATCATTTCCCTCAGCTGTGGCATTAGGACCGGTAAATATTCCTCTAAAATCCCCACCCATGTCAATAGAATATCTCCTGACTGCCTGAGATATGTCTGAGAAGGATTTTTTCCATGCTGTCTTGAGCTGGGTGTCCTGAATTTCCTGTACCAATGGAGAAATAACAAACGCAGCGATCACGCCTATGATTCCCAGAGATATCAAAATTTCTGCGAGGGTAAAGGCTTTATTTTTTATTCTGATAATTTTATTCACTTATAACCCCTTATTTATACAAATAATCAGCAGAACAGCTCCATCCGCTCGTATTTGGATACAATGCTACATCACAGCTATCATCTGAAGGTCTATTATAATTATAATCTCCTTGTGTTCCATAGGGAATCACTGTGCCATTTCTTAATATTCTTACAGCAAAAATATCCTTGCCCAGTTTATTTGGACCGTTGAATCCATTAACATCAACGCCTATAAGTCCACAATGATCACTATTTGGAGTTTTTGTATTATTACAATTGTTGCTCTGAAGATAAAAGATTAAAAGACTACCATTATTTAAGATTGCTCTGGAATATATTGACCAATCACTAGTAATTGCATTCCCGGATAACTTATAAGAATTTCCAGTGGCATGCCAACAACCGTTAATTCCTGTTGCACTTGCCGCGTCACACTTTTGAGTATAATTTAAATAGATCAACATTTTATTTCTAAAATCATTGTGTCCTGCAGCAGTAACTTCAGCGCCTTCCCATATGCCTCTGAAATCCCCGTAATAGTCTATGGACAATCTCTTAACTGCCTGAGATATGTCTGCGAAAGATTTTTTCCAGGCGATTTTCATTTGGGTATCCTGAATTTCCTGAACGAGGGGAGAAATAACAAACGCAGCGATCACGCCTATGATTCCCAGAGCTATTAATATCTCTGCAAGGGTAAAGGCTTTATTTTTTATTCTGATAATTTTATTCACTTATAACCCCTTATTTATACAAATA
>JAQVCB010000040.1 GCA_028689995.1 Candidatus Gastranaerophilales bacterium | reverse complement strand
TAAAATTTAGAATATGATTGAGCCAAAACATTGGACTCATGATTAAATCCTCCCTTTATCCACATTGTGGCTCAGGGAGGATTATTTTTTTATACTGTTTTTTCATTCCAAAAGTTCTAGTTTTTATTAATATATAACAATTACAAATAGGGAATATAGTAATGACCGCAATCAGCAAAATTACCTGTAAACTAGCAAAACAAGTATCCAATTTATCTAAAATAGGTAAAAGTAATTTAAATAAAACTAGAAAATTTCCCAACAAATCAATTAGGACAATGAAATCAGATATTTTAGATATTATAAAACCCAAAAAAGTTATTTTGGAAAATCTCAACCACCCGAGTCTAATGTCAGGTTTCAAGGAAATTCAACCTTTAAAAGGAAAAGAATTTGTTGAAGCAGCATATTCAAAACTTGTAAAACACCTGAATATGGAAGATATTGCTCCCGAACTTATATATGGAAAACGGAAAGATCTGGACGGCTTAGCAGCATTTAGCAGACTTGAAGGAAAAATTTATATTGATCCTGATAGAATTAGAAATAAAGCCGATACAATAAATTCATTAGTTCATGAGTTAAAACATGCAGATCAATTTAATATAATAGCCAGATATAAAAAAGGTACAGGTCTTTCACCTGCTCAGGTTTTATGTTCAGATTATAAAGAGCAAAAATTATTAAACAGAGATTATTACAATAAAATGATAGATAGATCAGGTGTCATAAAAGGAACTGATCCTGAAGCAAAAAAAGCACAAAATTACTATAATGCTCTTATAGGAAGTGCTTTTAATAAATCCGGTGATATTATGGAAAAAGAGGCATATAAAATTGGTGATCAAATTGAGAAAATCTATCTAAAGCAAGTTGAAGGATTATCAGGATTTAAAATATTTAAAAGAAACTGGATTGATATATTTTTCTAGAATTTGTCGCAAAAGATAAAATTTCAGTTTTATACTGATTTATTCGGGTAATAAGTCACAAAAATAGAAAGTATCTCTTAATACAATTTCTCCAACTTTAAATTTGATTTTTTCCTTAAATATAGGTCCCTCAAAAGCGAATGAGTGAAATTCTCCATTTTCACCGCATGGATCAACATTTTCAGGAAGGTCATTTAGGAAATCATCATCAATAACTCTACCGACAAATGATTTATCAAGAACCTTTGAATTAACACAGGTTACTATTGCCTTGAAGCCTAAATCTATAAATTTTTTGACAAGTTCTTTTGAATCACGTTTCCAGATAGGGTATAACCCCTTCATATCAACTATAGCAAGTTTTTTATCGCGGTATTCCTTTAAATCTTCCAGAAAGATATCTCCAAAGGCTACAGATCCAACTCCTTTTTCTTTATAAGCAAGAAGAGTTTCCTTCATTTTAGCTTCATATTCATCATTACTGGGACTTGAAGATACAAATACTTTATTGAGAGGAATTCCTAAAGACTCTGCCTGACTATCAAGTAAGGTTTTTCGAACCCCATGCATAAAAATCCTGTCATATTCTTCTGATACAGTTGTTAATAACGAAATTATTTCATACTTGTTGGATTCTAAAACTTCATGAAGACATAAAGCGCTATCTTTACCACTACTCCATGAAAATACAATTTTTTCTTTTTCCATTTTCCATTTTCTCGTACCTTTAACACGTAACTTGAGTATAATAATTTGATTATATTTCAAATATATAATCAAGACCTTTTTTTAAAACATGGATTTCATCATTGTATACACGCTTGTCATTGCGAGGATTTCGGAGAAATCCGTGGCAATCTGTCCAATTTTCGTTTATTATGTTCTGACTAAATTGATAAGATCCTTCGACTTCACTTCGTGGAGTTTATCCTGAGCGAGCGAAGCGAGTCGAATGGACTCAGGATGACGATTCTGGGATTTATGATATCAGTCACAATTTGAACCCAAATTCATTTATTAACATTTTAATTAAACTTTACCTTTGAAGGGAATACAAATAATCTAGTTGTCTTTTAAAATCCAACTGTAATGATTTCAACTGCAATATAATTTTATGAAACGACAAAAACTGCTTCTTTATGTAAATCCTGAATTTGATACAAGATTTCAAAGCGGAATCAGTCGCTTGTATCAAATTTTTTGCAAAAATTCATTTTGCAATTTGGAAATTGTTGATGGAGAATTTCTTAAAAATCATGTACCGGAAGCCCAAAATCTGCAAATCCTTATTATAGCAGGCGGAGACGGTACAATTCATTATGTAATAAATAGCATACCGGATGAAGCTTTTAAAGGATATCTGTTCGGAATTATTCCCGGAGGTACTGCAAATGAATTTGCAAAGTCTCTGAATATTCCAATCTCTTTGTATAAGTCGGCAGATTTAATTTTAAATAGTAAAAAAATATATTATGAACATCTTGGAATAATTAATAATAAGTATAAATTCGCAACAGGCATTTTGTATGGAGTTGCAAGTCAGGTTTTGCAGATTACACCAATCATTGCAAAGCATTTTTTTGGATGCAGCGCTTTTTTAATTGGTTTTACAAAATATCTGGTTCAATACCGGGAGTCATTTATGATAAAAAGAGAAGAATTTTTTGCCAATAATAAGCCTTTTAGAACAAATTACCTTTTGATAAACAATGCCAGCCTGACAAGTAAGGATTTAGAAAAAAGTGATATTAGTCTCGAAAATAAAAACGAATTTTCTTTAATTTATCTCCATTCAAGGCTGAAATTATTTGAAATATTAAAAGTAATGATTAGATATCATGCACATTATCGTATATTGCAGGATCATGCGCTTGCATGGAAACAGATGAATGATATAAAACTTGAATTTGTTGAGGAGACAGAATTTTTACTGGATGGCGAACCTTATAAATTCATTTCGCCAATGGAAATTAAATTTTTCAAATACCCTATGGCAATAATTATCGGGTAATATACCACTTAAAAAATAGATGCTGAAATAAGTTCAGCATAACACAAGGATGCATTTCAAATTAGTATAAATCCTATTTCCTGCATAAATAAATGATTTCATCTTTTAATTTATATTTGTCTATAGTTCTGTCATCAAGCATTCTGGCATAATTAATTGCTGATACTTCAAATCCCACACTTTTGAGTCTATCAGTGTAATCTAATCCGTAAATTCTAACGTGATCTTCTTGTTCGAAATATTTTAGTCTTTCTTCGGGAGTTACTATACTAAAATCTTCAAAAGTTTCCTGTCTGTTCACGTCAACAGGAATCATTAATACAGCCCAACCTCCGGGCTTTAATATCCTGTATGATTCCTGCATTGCCTTTATATCGTCCTCAACATGTTCGAGAACATGATTGCAAATAATTCCGTCAAAGTAATTATTTGTATAATTAATATTGGTAATATCCATCTGAACCATAGCAGCTTCAGGATCAAGATCTGCTGTTATATAATTTATGTTTTTCATTTTGCTAAATTGGTTTTCAAAACAGGGTTCAGGAGCAAAATGAAGAATATTCATCTTTTTTTTAAACAGTCCGGGATTGTCTTTAAAGTAAAGCCATAATAAACGATGCCTGTCGAGCGACTTGCATTTAGGACATCTTGCATTTACTTTTAAATTACGGATATACGGTATAAATTTTCGTGAAGTTTTTTCACAAATAGGACATGTCGTTCCTGTACCGGGAACTAAATTCATATAATATAGGTTATTTGCGACTTTTTTAATTGCTGATTTTAATTTCATGATGACTTTTATTCAATTAACTACCTGCATAAAATAATTTTAGTGAATAAAAGTCACTATACAATTAGACAGTCGTATTAAGACAATCGATCTGGTTATATATAAATAAAACTATGTATTTTATAAATCCTGTTTTTCGCTCAGTTCATTTGTTATAACAATGCTGTCCTGAAGTTCATTTAGTTTTTTAACTTTTGATAATTGAGCTAACAAGAGCATTATAAGAAGTATTGCTATAACAATGATTGCATATAGTCTTGATGCTCCGACAAATATTGTTGCAATTGAGCCGGCAGCTGTACATATCAGATAAAATATTAAAACTGTACGATTATGAGAAAGACCAGCTTTTATCAATTTATGATGAATATGTTCAGAATCTGCAATAAATGGATTTGATTTCTTAAATACTCTTCTTAATACGGAATATGAAATATCTATAATCGGAACAGCAAGAATCATAATAGGAAGAAGCATTGTAACGGTAACTGTTTTAAGTACACCTGTTACGGAAAGAGCTGCAAGAGTAAAGCCCGAAAAGAGTGCACCGGAGTCTCCCATGAATATCTTTGCAGGATGAAAATTGAACAATAAAAATCCAAGCATTGAGCCTGCTAATATAGCTGCAACAAGAGCACTTATAGGTTGTTGAGTATAAATGGCTACAACACCAAGTGTAACTGCACTTATTATAGTAACTCCGCCTGCAAGTCCGTCAACTCCATCAATAAAATTCATTGCATTGCTTATCCCGACAAGCCAGATCATTGTTAGAGGAAAACTCCAAAAACCAAGTGCTATGGGGTTTCCAAAAGGATTAAACAATGCATCAATTTTAACACCCAGTAAAAATGCTATGAGTGCTGCGCCTATTTGGATACCAAGCTTGAATTTAGGACTTAAATCGTATATATCATCAACAAAACCCAGCAGGAACATCATGCTCCCACCTAAAAGTATGCCTGAAAGTCCGTTCCCATGAGGATAATCCCAACTTAACAGGACGAGTATAATAAAAGTTATAATTGTACAAAGCCAGATTGCGACGCCTCCAAGCCTTGGAATAGGGGATTTGTGGATTTTTCTGTCATTAGGTATATCCACAACCCCTTTTTTAATGCACAAAAATCTAACTAATGGCACGATTACAATTGCCAAAAGAAAGGATATAACAAATCCAAGAATATGAGATAAATGAATCGGAATTATGACCCCGTAACCTCCGTATTTTGCATATTCCTCAATTAAAATCAGTATATTTTGAGGTTTGTACAAGTCACATGTATTTTACACTATATTTGGATAAAGTGGGTATTTTTTACATAATAGTAAAGATTTATTTCCAAGCTCGGCAATTTTATCTTCATTTTCAGAATTTTTAACTGCTTCTGCTATGATTTCACCCACAATTTTCATATCGTCAGTAGTAAATCCCCTTGTAGTAATTGCTGGAGTGCCTAATCTTACACCGCTTGTAACAAAAGGACTTTTTGGATCGTCTGGTACAGTATTTTTGTTAGCTGTAATATGAATTCTTTCGAGCAAGTTGGCAATATCTTTGCCTGTTTGTCCTGTTTTTCTAAGATCCAATGTCATTACATGGTTGTCTGTTCCGCCACTAACCAGATCCATACCATTGGCAACAAGAGATTCAGAGAGTGCTTTTGCGTTATCAATAATATTTTGTGAATATATTTTGAATGACGACTGTAAAGCTTCTTGAAATGCAATTGCTTTTGCTGCAATGATATGTTCCAATGGACCGCCCTGAGTTCCCGGAAACACTGCTTTATCAATACCTGCGGCATGTTCATTATTACAAAGAATTAAGCCGCCCCTTGGTCCTCTCAAAGTTTTATGAGTTGTTGTTGTAACAAAATCAGCAATACCTATAGGTGATGGATGAAGTCCTGTAGCAACTAAACCTGCAATATGGGCTATATCAGCCATTAAATATGCACCTACTTTGTCTGCTATATCTTTGAATTTTTTAAAATCAATAATTCTCGGATAATTACTGGCTCCACAAATAATTAATTTTGGTTTGTGTTCAAGTGCCATTTTTTCGACGTCTGCATAATCAATATATCCGTTTTTATCGACTTTATAGCTTGCAACATCAAAGTATAAACCTGAGAAATTAACAGGTGAACCGTGAGTTAAGTGCCCTCCGTTTGAAAGATCCATCCCAAGAATTTTATCACCTTGTTTAAGGCAATATAAAAACACAGCCATATTGGCCTGAGCGCCACTATGTGGCTGCACATTGGCATGTTCTGCTCCAAATAGCTTCTTAGCTCTGTTAATTGCAAGATTTTCAATGTCGTCAATTATCTCACAGCCGTTATAAAATCTTTTTCCAGGTTTACCTTCAGCATATTTGTTGGTAAGTACAGTGCCTGCTGCTGCCATAACAGCCGGACTGGTGAAATTTTCGCTTGCTATTAATTCAATTGTATTTCTTTGTCTATCAAGTTCTTTAAGGACAAGATCTGCCACTTCAGGGTCAGACTGTCTGATTCTTTCTATTTCCATAATTTTCCTCTCATGATTATTCTATCCCTTTATATCTATTTTTCTAAAAACAGAACTATAAGTAAAAAGATTTTTTAACTTTATTAAAAAATCCTTATGAATTCTTAACATGAAATTTTAATTATTGAGTTGTAATCTCGAGCGGTTTAACTGTATATAATTTTAGTTTTTTGAATTAATATCATTATTCTTCGATCATGTCGACTCTTACCTGATGCCTGCCGCCCTCAAATTCAGTTTCCAGCCAGATTTTTACAATATCACATGCCAAATCAGGTCCAACAACTCTTCCTCCCATTGTAAGAATATTTGCATTATTATGAGCTCTGCTCATTTTTGAACTGTATGTGTCATGACAGGTTACAGCTCTAATACCTTTGACTTTATTGGCTGCAATAGCAACTCCCAGTCCTGAGCCGCAGATCAGAATACCTTTGTCAAATTCGCTGTCTGCAACTAATTTTGCTATTTTTTTTGCAATAACAGGATAATCAGTTTTTTCACCGTTGTATACGCCAAAGTCCTGATATTTAATATTATTTTTCTCAAAATAGGATTTTATTACTTCCTTTAAAACAAACCCGCCGTGATCAGATCCAATTGCAATATTAACATTTGTCATTTTATACCTCTTAAATATTTTAATTAATATTATAACTCTATATTTATATTTTGATTTCGACTGCGCCCTGTCTCAATATTTTTATATTTCCTGTCCTGTCAACGGACAAAACAGTTGATTCCGTGCCATTACAAATAAAACCGTAATCGTCCAGTATGTAATCTACAAAGTCTCCAACCGAATTTTCTACATCCTTTTTTGTCAATGAGGATACTGTATCAGAAATATTTGCGCTTGTTGTGGCAAGAACATGATCTTTTACAGAATTTTCAAGCAAATCAATTAACGGAGGATTGTTGGGAATCCTTATACCAACTGTGTCAAATCCTGATGTTATGTAGTCGGGAGTCTTTTTGTTTTTTGGAAGAACCAGAGTGACTGCGCCCGGCAAATATTTATTTATAATTTCCCATGCTTTTTCAGGAATTTCATTTAAATAGGGAACTAAATAATCGATTTTACTTCCCAATAATATGAGGGGTTTAATTTTTGATCGGTTTTTTATGTGATAGATCCTGTCAACTGCGTCCTTGTTTTCTACAAGACAACCTATCCCCCAGACAGTGTCTGTTGGAAAAGCTATAACACCATCCGTTTTGGATAATGCATTATGGATTTTAATTAATTCATTTTCTTGCAAGTGAAATATGTTCATAATTTGTTACAAATTTAAAACACCTTTATAAATATATTTGTACTACAGATACATGAAAATTAATAGAATTATAATTTTACTTGAAATCTTCCATATCCTTGTCATAATATAGTCTATGTTATATCTTTGATAGTAAATAACTTTTTTAAAGAGATAATAAAAACTATAAAGGGGCGTTGGCGCAGTTGGTAGCGCGCTTCAATGGCATTGAAGAGGCCAGGAGTTCGAATCTCCTACGCTCCATTTCTGAAAAACCTGACCAGGAATTTACTATAAATATTTTCATGGAAGTTGACAGTCAGGTATTGTTGTTCTATTAATTTATTATTCATGTAAATATGAATAAATATCCGCACTAATAAATAAGGAGGAATAAGTGCCTACAATTAGCCAATTAGTTCGTAAAGAACGCAAGAAAATCATAGTCAAAACAAAATCACCAGCTTTAACAAATTGTCCTCAAAAACGTGGTGTTTGTACAAGGGTTTACACAACTACCCCTAAAAAACCAAATTCAGCACTTAGAAAAGTTGCAAGAATTAGGTTAACAAATGGTTTTGAGGTTACTTCATATATACCTGGGGTTGGTCATAATCTTCAGGAGCACTCTGTTGTTCTTATCCGCGGAGGGAGAGTAAAAGATCTTCCTGGTGTTAGATATCACATCATACGTGGAACACTTGATACTGCTGGAGTCAAAGGTAGAGGACAAAGCAGAAGTAAATACGGCGCTAAAAGAGAAAAAAATAAGGAATAAATAAATATGTCACGTAGAAATAAACCCCCTAAAAGAGTACCATTGGCGGATCCAATGTTTAATAGTGTAGATATAGCGAAATTCATTAACAGATTAATGAGACGCGGTAAAAAAAGCGTTGCAGAGAGAATTTTCTATACATCATTTGAAAGAATCAAAGAAAAAACAAAAGAAGAACCGCTTGAAGTATTTACTAAAGCAATAAAAAATGTAACTCCACTAGTAGAAGTTAAAGCAAGAAGAATTGGTGGATCAACATATCAGGTTCCAATTGAAGTTAAACCTGAACGTGGTATGGCATTAGGTTCAAACTGGCTTATCTCTTCAGCTAAAGCAAGAAGTGGAAAGTCAATGGTAGAAAAACTTACAAATGAAATAATGGATGCCGCTAACAGCACAGGTTCTTCTGTAAAGAAACGTGAAGATACTCATAAAATGGCTGAAGCAAACAAAGCTTTTGCTCATTACAGATATTAATATAATAAAGTTCTTTTTTATTAAAAATTAAGATTATTTTTGTGCGGAGTGGGAGTCTGGTTAAGCCTAAAGGCTTATGTTGTATGTTAATGCAGGCTTTTACAAAGCACTTTATTATATAATCTTAATTTTATAATCTATTTGTTATATTTTAAAAATTCTAAATATAAGTTAAAATTATAAAATAAAAAGGCAATTTATTTTTTCTTATAACTTTATTAAATCAGTACAATTAATTTTAAAGAAGGGATCATAATCGTGGCTAGAAATACATCGTTAGATCGAATAAGAAACATCGGCATTGCAGCACATATTGATGCCGGTAAAACAACAACTACCGAAAGGATTCTCTTTTATACAGGATTTAGTCATAAAATGGGAGAAGTTCATGACGGAACTTCCGTTACAGATTTTATGGAACAAGAAAGAGAACGCGGAATTACTATTACATCAGCAGCTGTAACAAGTCGTTGGAAAGATCATCAGATTAACATTATTGACACACCTGGACACGTAGACTTTACAGTTGAAGTAGAAAGATCACTCCGTGTTCTTGATGGCGTGGTTGCAGTATTTTGTGCTGTTGGTGGAGTGCAGTCTCAGTCAGAAACTGTTTGGAGACAAGCAAAAAGATATCAAGTACCAAGAATAGTGTTTGTTAATAAAATGGATAGAACAGGTGCTAATTTCTTAAGAGTTGTTGAGCAAATCAGAACAAGACTTCAGGGAAATGCTCATCCGATACAGCTTCCAATCGGTGCTGAAGATCAGATGACCGGTATTGTAGATATCATTGAACAAAAAGCATATATATATGAAGATGAACAAGGTAAAATTATTAACGAAACATCTGTACCTGAAGATATGCAAGAACAGGTTAATTTATACAGAGAACAACTTATTGAAGCAGTTTGTGAAGTTGATGACGAATTAATGATGAAATATCTTGAAGGTGAAAAACTTTCAATAGAAGAAATTAAATCAGGCTTAAGAAAAGGAACTATTTCAAATAAAATTATTCCTGTTGCATGTGGAACAGCCTTCAAAAACAAAGGTGTTCAGCAGCTTCTTGATGCTGTAATTGATTATATGCCATCTCCACTTGATGTACCCGCAATTAAAGGTATAATAAAGTCAGGCGTTGAAGAAGAAAGAAAAAGCGATGATAATGAACCATTCGCAGCACTTGCTTTCAAAATCATGACTGACCCTTACGTTGGCAGATTAACCTTCATCAGAGTATATAGTGGCGTTCTTAAAGCTGGAAGTTATGTATTAAACGCTACAAATGGGAAAAAAGAAAGAATTAGCCGTATCGTACAGATGCAGGCAGATACAAGAACAGATATAGATGAAGTATGTGCAGGTGATTTAGCTGCTGTTGTTGGTTTAAAAGATACAACAACAGGCGATACACTTTGTGATGAAAGCGCTCCAATTATTCTCGAATCGATGGAATTTCCAGAACCAGTAATTTCAGTTGCTATTGAGCCAAAAACAAAAGCTGATCAGGATAAATTATCAGTTGCACTCGGTAAATTAGCAGATGAAGATCCTTCATTCAGAGTCAAGATAGACAATGAAACAGGTCAGACAATCATTTCAGGTATGGGCGAACTTCATCTTGAAATTATTGTTGACAGACTATTAAGAGAATTCAAAGTTGGCGCTAATGTCGGTAAGCCTCAAGTTGCTTATAGAGAAACTATTAACAAGAGAGTGGAAGCAGAAGGCAAATTTGTCAGACAATCAGGCGGTCGTGGTCAATACGGTCATGTTAAAATCTATATTGAACCGCTTGGAAAAGGTGGCGGATTTGAGTTTGAAAATAAAATCGTCGGTGGTACTGTTCCAAGAGAATATATCGAACCTGCAAGAAAAGGTATGGAAGAAGCTCTTCAAGGCGGCGTTATTGCCGGTTATGAAGTTATCGATGTAAAAGTAACATTATTTGATGGTAGTTACCACGATGTTGACTCAAGTGAAATGGCGTTCAAAATAGCCGGTTCGATGGCTGTCAAAGACGGTGTTAAGAAAGCTTCACCTTCAATACTTGAACCTATGATGAAAGTTGATATTGAAGTTCCTGATGAATACCTTGGTGATGTAATAGGAGACCTTTCAGGAAGAAGAGGCCGAGTAGAAGGCATGGAAGCAATCGAGGGAACAAATATTCAAAAAGTTATATCTGTGGTTCCTCTATCTGAAATGTTCGGATACGCAACTGATATAAGAAGTAAAACTCAAGGACGCGGAACATTTAGTATGGAATTCTCAAAATATGAACAGGTTCCCAATAATATTGCCGAAGAAATTATCGGAAAATGTAGCGTTTAGAGCAATATAAAATAACAATTCAAAAGCCTCTCATTAAATGGGAGGCTTTTGAATTGTTATTTTATTTATACTGAATTATATACAAGGATATACAAAAAATAGTCAAAAGGTTTTTTATATTAATTAAATTTTATTTTTACTAAAAAAATCAGTAGAGATATCTATGTTAATTCTGTTAAAAATATCTAAAGCTGCAACTCTTGCAATTCATAGAATGTTTTACTCCATTTAAATCATGATAAACTTTTGAATAATATAAATGTTTACAATTTATATGTAAATTAATTGTTGATTTTTTAATGAATTTGAGAAATAATATTATATAAATTGTAAACATTTATATGAGTTGAGGAAAATGTCGGATAAAAAGCAAAAAAAACGCGGACCAAATAAAAAAGAAGGTTTTAGGCAAGATCTCAGAATTACACCAATTGTTGAAAAAGCTTTTGATTTGATAAAAGAAAAATATTCCTTAAAACATAATTCCGAAGCTTTACATATAATTGCGGAATTATTTCTTAAAACTATATAAGAAGAACTTCTATAATAAATGTCATTTTTTATAAAGATATTATGATACTAATTAACCAATGATTTTTATATTGCTGGTTGATTTAAATTAATTAAATTTAATGCCTATTTAAATAATTTTATTTTAAAATTAAATTATTTGCTTTGATTATACTTAGTTAATCAATTAAAATGTTATAAGTATCAATAATCATATACTCATACTCAATTTTAATTTGATGAGGATTAATGAAAATAACTATTAGAACGCGTTTGCTTATATACTTCTTATTCTTAACTATATTACCTCTTTTTATATTGGCGTCAACTTCAGCTATAATTCTTAATTCCAGCATTGACAGCAGACTTGTCAATGATTTAAATGACAAAAGCAATAGTCAATGGCGAGAATACAACAAAACAATTACTGAAGTTAGAGATGATATCAACAATTTAATTTGTCAGGTAGCTTTCTTAGTTTCTTTGGCTGGAATATTACTGGGTTATATATTTTCAAGATCTATAACAAAGCCAATTTCTGCAGTTTCTGATGCTGTAAAATCAATTAAAGAGGGGGATTATACTAAAAGAGTTGAAATTCAAACAAATGATGAACTTGAGTATCTCGCTAAATCATATAATAGTATGGCAGTTACTCTTGAAAAAAGGTATGAATTAGAAACTCAAAGGGATGACTTTATTGCAACATTGACTCATGATCTTAAAGTTCCGCTTTTTGCTAGTGTCCAGACCTTGGACTATCTTTTAAAAGGTTCTTATGGAGATCTTTCTGAAAAACAGAAATATATAATAGAGCATCTTAAAGTTAACAGTACAAGTCTTCTCAATATGGTAAATACTATTTTGGACAGTTATAAATACGAAGCCGGGAAACAAAATCTGACAAAAAGAAAATTTAATCTTAATAAACTGATTGGTGAATGTATAAGTGACATAGCTCCTTTAATACAGGAAAAAAATCATGAAATTAATTCTAATATTTCTGCATATGATGTTGAAATTAAAGCAGACAGGCATGAAATTAAAAGAGTTATAATAAATTTACTTAGTAATTCTATTGTATATACACCATTAAAAGGTAAAATAGATATTAATGTTGACAAAACTGACAATTTTACAGTTGTAAGGATTAGTGACAACGGCATTGGAATCATGGAAGATTCTCTGAAAGCGATTTTTGATAGATATTCAAAAGGTTCCAGAACACTTAGAAAAATTGGTACAGGTTTGGGACTCTACCTTTCAAAGCATATAGTTGAAGCTCATGGTGGACAAATATGGGTAGAAAGCAAAGAAAATAAAGGAAGTATCTTTTATTTCAGTATTCCGAGTCATATTGAATCAGAGATAGAGGAAAATGGATAAAATTAAAATAATTATTGTTGAAGATCATGTTTTGACCAGAATAGGACTTAAAACTGCACTTGAAGAGAGTTCAAAGCTTGAAATAATTGGAGAGGCTGATTATGGCGAAACAGGTGTTGATCTTGCCAAAAAAATTGAGCCCGATGTTGTATTAATGGATCTTGGTTTGCCTAATATGAGTGGCATTGAAGCTACAAGGCTAATTAAAGAGTATAATGTCAATATAAAAGTGCTTATATTGACATCTCATGATGAAGAAAAAGAAATTATAGGTGCACTTAAAGCCGGTGCTGATGCTTACTGCATGAAAGATATTAATCCTATGAAGCTGATTCCTGTCATTGAAAGTATTGCACAAGGCGGAGTATGGCTTGATCCTGTTATTGCAAAAATTGTCATTACAAATTCACTGAATCAAACAGATGCAAAAAAATCAAATATGTCTTCATCTCCTCTTTCTGCCAGGGAGATTGAAATTCTTCAGCTATTGACGGATGGTTTGAATAATTTGGAAATTGCAGCTAAACTTTCATTAAGTCAATATACCGTTAAAGCTCATATTTGCAATATTTTGCAAAAACTGGCAGTTACAGACCGGACTCAAGCTGTTGTGAGAGCTATGCGAAGCGGATGGATTAAATAATTTATTTAAGGCTTTTTACAGCTACTTTAATATCAGGTGAATTATAGATATAAGAACCTGCTACAAGAGCATTTGCTCCAGCTTCCACTGCAAGTTTGCAGGTTTTATCATCAATACCGCCATCAACTTCAATTACTGTTTTAGATAAATTATATTCTTCCAGCAAATTTTTAACTTCGCTGATCTTAGGAAGGCAGTCATTCATAAATTTCTGTCCACCAAAGCCCGGCTCGACTGTCATAATTAAAACTAAATCCAAATCGGATATAAAATCCTCCAGAACATTTACCGGTGTTTTAGGCTTGATAGAAACCCCTGCTTTTATACCGAATATTTTTATTTGATCTATTATATCTTTCACATTTTTGACAGCTTCATAATGAATAGTGATAAGCTCAGAGCCTGCATCAACAAAGTCCTTAATGTATTTTTCAGGGTTCTCTATCATTAAGTGAACATCAAAAGGCATTTTTGTGACTTTTCGGATTGATTTTACTACAGGAGCACCTATTGTTATATTTGGAACAAAATGTCCGTCCATTACATCTACATGTATCCAATCAGCACCTGCTTGTTCAACTCTTTTTATGTCTCTTTCGAGATTTGAAAAGTCAGCAGATAAAATTGAAGGTGAAATGATAATTTTATTCATTGTTTTCTTCTTCACTTTCTTCGGATATTAGTCCTAAACTTTTAGCTGCCATTTCGGCTGCTTTCTGCTGTGCTTCTTTTTTGGATTTGCCAGTCCCAACGCCGCATAATTCTCCGTTTAAAAATATTCCAATATCAAATGTTCTTGAATGAGGCGGACCTTCTTCTTTTAATATTCTGTATTCTGGTAATTCGGCACTTTCTGCCTGTGTATATTCCTGAATCATTGCCTTAAAGTTGTGCTTTGAAGCACTTTGATCAATTTCAGTTACTATATCTTCAAAAAGTGAAATAAGTGTAAGTTGAAGATCATGAATTTTTCCATCTAAATAAAGAGCCCCCAGCATTGCCTCAAAAGCACATGCCTGTGTTGATGGTCTTGTTCTGCCACCAAGTCGTTCTTCATGATATCCGATTTTTATATATTTGCTTAAATTAATTGTATTTGCGACATCAGCAAGAGTATTATCGCTGATAAGTATAGCTCGTATCTTGGTTAATTCACCTTCCGAATATTCAGGAAAGCGTTCATGTAAATAATCGCTAGCAATAAGTTTTAATACGGC
Organism: Candidatus Gastranaerophilales bacterium; assembly: GCA_028689995.1. Taxonomy (GTDB): domain Bacteria; phylum Cyanobacteriota; class Vampirovibrionia; order Gastranaerophilales; family UBA9579; genus JAQVCB01. The sequence goes on along the minus strand of JAQVCB010000040.1, from coordinate 7,403 downwards.
ATCTCCCAGAAATTCAAGTCTTTCATTGCTCTCTAATGGAGAAAGCTTATTTTCAAATGTATATGAGCTATGTGTTAAAGCTGTATCAAGTCTGTCATAGTTATGACATGTCAACTCCAAGCTTTGTAAAAGCTCATTTAGTTCAGCTTTTCTCTTTTTATTTATCATTTGTCTATCTCAAACTAAAATGGCAACATACTTATAAGAGAATAATGACCTATTACAAATACACTAAAGTAGTAGTAAGCAACCGCTCCTGTGAATATATAGCTGTCTGCTCTGTCTAAAACTCCACCATGTCCCGGTAATATATTACCAGAATCTTTTACGCCTGCATCCCGTTTCATCATTGATTCGCAAAGATCACCTATTTGAGCAGATAATACGAGAAGAGTTCCTGCAGCAAATGAATGATACCAAGGCAAGTTAATAAAATAACCAACTATAAGTGCAGCGATTATTCCACCAGTTGTACTAGCAACTGAACCTTTTAATGTTTTCTTAGGGCTTACTTCTGGCCATAGAGGAGTTTTTCCGAAATTTTTGCCTATATAATATCCGGCAATATCAGATATTGTTATTACCAAAAATATCATTATTATATAGCCTAGCCCATCTTTAAAATGTAATCCGAAGAAATTCAACCCATCTATATTTAAGCTTCTTAAAAGAAGAATATGCATTGGAAGCCATCCTCCGTACAAAAAGCCTAGAATTGTAAATGCAAGATCATTAATTTTTGCTTTTTTTCCTCTAAACAGAATAGTTATAAAAGATGTAATTACTCCAAAGGTTATGATAAGCCCAAAATAATAATATTTATGTAATCCGGCAGCAAGCAATAAAAGGGCTTCAGTTAGGAGTATAATTTTAACGGAAGGATCCATTCCTTTTAATCTTGCAAATTTGATTAATTCAAGAGTTCCGGTAACCATAAGCACTGCAAGAAATGCCATAAGATATGGACCACCTAATATTATGCATATAAGAGTAATTGATAAAAAAATTGTTGCTACATATACTCTTGCGCCACTAAAAAACTTAATTAATCCCACTATACTGCTAAAACCTCTTTTTCTTTTTCCAGTACCAAAGTATCAATTTCCCTGATATATTTATCTGTTAGTTTCTGTATCAAATCCTGAGTTTTTTTAACTTCATCTTCAGGAATATTTTCGCTTTTCTCTGCTTTCTTCAAATGTTCAGTTATATCTCTTCTAATATTTCTTATTGCAACTTTATTTTCTTCACCTAGTTTTTTAACGAGTTTAACAAGTTCTTTTCTTCTGTCCTGAGTAAGAGCAGGGAAGGTTATCCTTATATTAGTACCGTCATTGTTAGGAGTAACACCTAAATCAGACTTTAATATAGCCTTCTCAATAGCACCAAATGCACTTTTATCAAAAGCCTGAATAACAAGCGTTTGTCCATCCTGCACACTAACATTTGAGATTTGTCTTAATGGTGTTTGTGAACCATAATATTCTACATTAATTTTATCTAAAATCATAGGATTTGCCCTGCCGGTGCGAATATTTATAAATTCTTTCTTCGTTTCGGCAATGGTTTTTTGCATTTTGTCCTCGCCCTGTTTTAATAAGTCACTTGCTGGCATGGTTTATTCTCCTCCTACATATGTTCCAACAGTTTCACCCTTCAAAATTCTTTCAATACTACCATTCTCGGCAAAGTTAAATACTATGATCGGTGTATCATTATTTTTACAAAGTGCTACTGCTGTTGTATCAATAACTTTAAGGTTTTGAACTATCATATCGTCATATGTGATGCGGTCATATTTTACTGCGTCAGGGAATTTTCTTGGATCTTTGTTATATACTCCGTTAACTTTATTTTTAGCCATAAGCATAACTTCAGCACCGATTTCTGCTGCTCTTAAAGAAGCCGCAGTGTCTGTGCTGAAGAAAGGATTACCTGTTCCTGCTGCAAATATAACAACTCTGCCTTTTTCAAGATGTCTCATTGCTTTTAATCTGATATAAGGTTCTGCTATTGCATTCATTGTGATAGCAGTCTGTACTCTTGTCGGGACATCAAGTTTTTTAAGCACACCTTGAAGTACAAGAGCATTCATTACTGTAGCTAACATACCTACATAATCCGCAGAAGCCTGATCCATTCCAAGTTTAGTACTATTCTGCACGCCCCTGAATATATTACCGCCCCCAACTACAACTGCTATGCCAGCACCCAGATTATGTGCTTTTTTAATTTCAGCAGCTACTGTATTAACGACTTCAGGATCAATACCGAAACCTTGCTCTCCCATGAGAGCTTCCCCACTTATTTTTAACAAAACTCTTTTGTATTTAAGATTATTTTGACTCATCGACTTACCCATTCCTATAAAATATTTAAAATTCCCAATAACATTTTACTAAAAAAAAAATAAAATTTAAAATTAGTTTTGTTTGAAGGTTAATATTATACTTTGTGACCGCCACATAACTATAATTTTTTTAAAAAGTTAAAATTTACCGTCGACCTTTGTAAAAGCATTCGAAGCGGAAGAAAAAAGCTGAAATAGCTGTGATCAACCGGCAGTGTAGGCTTTTCTTTACTAATTCCAGCCAAAAACCTTACAGAGCGGGTTTACCCTGCCTTAACGGCTTTAGTCCGGATATAAAAAAACGATATTTTGGTAATTATGTATCAGTCTTATTTTATGATTTACAACATACTTAAAACAGAGAGAAATATTTGCTTTAATGGATCTGATATATCTTTTTTATCTTTGATATTTTCTGCAATTATCTTTGCAAATTCTGCCTTGTTAAATTCACCAAAGCCTTTTTCCTTCCATAATTTTTCAAGTAGTGCTACTCGCGGCTGATTTTCGGTAAAATCAGCCGGTGATACTTCACCTGTTAATCTATAAAAAGAGTTTAGTGCTCTGCATATAAGATTAACCGGTAAAATATCTTCAAATTCACCGTTTTGAATCACAAATATCTGATCGTTAACTCTTAGCTGTCCGTTTATTTCGTTGGCAACAGGCGCAGCATCAGCATCCAGCAAAACTAAAATCGGCAGGTTGTTCTCTCTTGTGAAACGTTTATAAAGTCTGGCTGATTGATTTTTGCCTCCCGCAGCAATGAGAAAAATCCCCTGTTTGTCAAAATTAAGCCCCATTTTATCAGCAAAAACAGGTAATAGTAGCTCTTCTGTTATTCCTTCAACAAGCAAAATCAATTTTGCAGGGAATTTTCCACCCTGTTTTTCTCTGTATTTTTCGGCTTTTTTGTATATGGATTCGAGAAATATTTCATTATATTCAATTTTTGAATCTATTTCTTTCTCAATGTCTTTGTTTAACCGAATTAACCTGTTTATATTATCTGAAAAACTATAGTCATTGTTGATAAACTTGAGGAATCCACTAATATTTAAGGGGAAATTGAGTTTATACTGAAAATATACTGAAGATAAATTATTTAAGTTTTCATTTTTGGTAATGCTAAATCCTGCTTCATTCAAACAGGTAATTGTCGGGTCTGTGTTTTGAGCAAGATTGTCAGGTTCTAAAATTCTTGAAAATTTTGATATATTTTCTGAGGTAATCAGGTCTGTGATCATTGAATATACAGAAAATGTTTTTAGTTCTTCATAAGCAATACAGGCATTGATGCCATAATGCCCAGGTTGATTTATTCCCAGTTTTTCAAGGGAAGAATCCCAAATTATTTTTACAAGTGCATTTATAGTGCTTAAAGAATAATCATAATAATTTTTTAGGCTTATTTTGGGGCTGATAAGATTTTTAAACAGAATTTCTCTGTAAACTCTGTTTTTCTTTTTTATAGGATATTCAAAGCGGATTAATCTTTCCAGTGAAATTAGCAACTCATTATATTCCATTGGCTTGATTATGATTTTAGTTGCTTCCAGTCCGTGTACAGAACACGGGATTTCCATTAAAGAAGATATTTTATCCGATCTGCTAATTCTCATTTCTCCTGAATGATATACATAGCCATATGGGACTGGTAACAAATAGGAAAAAGAGTTTTTTTTACCATGTTGCATTTTATAATATAATTTCTCATTGTCATTACGAGGAACATTGCTATGCAATGCGACGTGGTAATCTTACCAGTATGGCACTGTAAATTACGTTGGTTAGATTGCCACAGACTTCTTCGAAGTCTTCGCAATGACACTTTGGCTATTTTGCATTATTTAATTGCAAGTTGGTATTAACTATTTGTCACTACTCCTTATATGCAAATTTTAATCCATAAATTTTTTTTGTCTAAATATCATTTAACAGAAGATTAATATAACTTAGTAATTCATATAAAATTAGCAATAAATATTAAATAATTGTTTTATAAAATATAGTAGTATATTAGTTTTTAAAAAGAATACACGATGATAGAAAAAACACAAATTTTAAATAATCCTGCAATTAGTTACAGAGACTCTAACAGCTCTATAACTCCAAGTACTTTTGTAGATAGAACTCAACAACAAACAGTAGGGCTTCCGGATTGCAGATTTATGGGAAGTTTTTCCATCTTTTCTTCTTCAGGTAAAATTCAGGATCCGCATGAAAGAGCCAGATATAAAGAACTTGAAAGTGTACTTGATTCAAAAAGTAAGAAAAGTTTAGAAAATTTGCTTAAAACAGGAAAATTACTTTCAAAGAACTCAAATGACGGTACTTCTACCCTGCAAAATTTATACAAAATATATAAAGAACCGAGAGTACAGGGATTGGACAATATAAAAATTCTTTCAGAAACTCTCAAAACTCTTGAGAATCCTTTTATTATAACTCAAAAATTTGGTAAGATTCCTGATCTTACAGTAAATCAAATTGTATCTGAGGAAAATCGCGAAGCAGTCACTAATGGAATTGGATTAGATAACAAAATGGCGCCGCAATTTACCAGTGCTCAATTTACAGGTCCTGTCAGTGCAATTTCCGCAAATGATATTAATGTTGTAGCCAGTGGAACATGTGTTGCAGCCAGTATGGAATTTAATCTTGCTGATGGCAAACCTGCCGAATATGCAAGATATGTAGCAGGACTTACAAGTCCAGATTTATCAGTAAAATCAATTGTTAAATATAAAGATATAGCTCCAACTATGATTGAAGCGACTGACCTGTTGGATAAATTTGGTGTTGAGCATAAATTACTTGATTGGGAGAATGTTGAAGTTTCATTAAAACCTGACAGAAAAGCAATTGTAAGAGCTAGAGCAGAAAGTACCTATATACAGCCCGGAACAAGATCTGTAATAGATACATTAATGCAGTCTACATTTATGCAAGTCGGAAGCGCAAATAGTTATAATAGTCTTAACGATATAAGAACAGGCGGTTTTAATCTTGATAATAAAGGATTAACAGAGTTTGAGAAAAATTTTGCAGAAGCACTTACAGATAATTCAGGTGGAAAAACTTCAATTACTTACCAGATGGTTGATGATAACAAATTTTTGCAGGGATATAACTGTGACTTTGAAACAACAAAAAAACATCTGCTTGATTCATTGAAGTCGAAATCGAATGTAATAATCGGTATTACAGAATTTGATCATAAAATTAAAACAAATGATGGCCGTCAGTTTAGTGTAGTATCCTCGACTCCTGTTTCAAACGGTCAAAGTACTTATAAATGTATTGATGAAGCCGGCAAAGCTGTAAATGTTAATTCTCAAAATGTTACTGCTGAGACAAAAGAAATTATTGGTGGGCATGAAATTACAGTAATCGGCACAAGAACTGAAAGAAATGGTAATTTAGTCTTTATTTGCAATGATACTGATGATAATTATTCCGGTCCTGTAGAAATAAATGCAAAAGATTTAATTCCAAAAATTCATCACGCAGGTATTCCTAATAAAGTTCTGGATCTTAGTGATCAACCTGAAATAGGATACGTTTTATTGAATGAATTTCTGGATATGAAACAACAAAACACGGCACAAACGCAAAATTTGATTCAATCAGCCGTCTAAATTTATAAGCAGGCATAATGCCTGCTTATATAGTATTTATATAGTAAGTTCTTCGTCAATTGTGCTGATTTTAAATTTCAACCGTGATATAGCTTTCTCCAGCTTTTCGCTATTAACTCGTGCTATCTCCAACTCATCCGTTATACTGGATTTATTAAAAAGGAATTGATCAAATTCCCTTGTAAGCTGTTTTTGATTGCCATTTTTTAATAAAAGATTTTCTCTCTTATTAGCAAGTTTATAAAGTCTGTCAATCAAGATTTTTAACTGTTCGTTTTTGCATTCAAGATTAAGACAATTAGTAACGGTTTTTTTTCTTTCCCGTATAAGATCATCTTTAATGCTTTGTTCCCGATCAATATTTAAGTTTTTCTTGTTGTCCAAACATTATCACTCTCCTTTTGCAGGACAATCTGTAATATTTATATTAATACAGTTATTCGTTTCTGTTTTTGCAAAAATAGCGTAAATCTCACTATTATTATGATATTCCTCGATTAAATATTTGAAAATCAGCTTATAGTCTACAATATGTTTACTAATTTAACACTTTGAAAATTTTGTTACATTTTTAGTTAAGCGATTTACATGTTATTTATAGTGATAAAGCCGATTCCAGTCTTTCTATCCACCTGATTTTATTATTACTCATGTGATTGTATGTTTTCAAATAACTCTATGAGCAACATTTTTGGATTGTTTATTATAATAAAGGGTTAAATGCATGCAATCACATGGTTTTAGTTAATTTGAAATAACTTTTTTTAAGCTTAAAAAGTTGGAAAATTATCCACATATAATTATACATTCTAAATAACATTATATAGTTGAGTTTGAGCCGTTAATATTTCTTAATAATTTAATTATTGTTGTAATTCGCAGAATTGCGGTTATTAATCTAATTTTCTACATAAGGACCTTACCTTTAAATCTTCATTGACTCTTTCGTGCCAACAAAACTCACATCCATTGTCATAATTTATTGTTTTAGCTATTTAAATTAGTGTTTTTTAATGCGTAAACAATCGTATTAGATGCTTGCTCGGCAGTTTTCCAGGTAAGTTTTTTTATTCTTATCATTCTTCTGCAATTACTAATAATGCTGATTTAGAACCTCTGCAAGAAATAACTGTATCTGCTTCAAAGTGTCTGAACTCTTCTCGTTTATTGGCTTCTATCGGCCTAAAATCAATATCAACTCTATTGGGAATTAATATTCTTTTCGTTGCTGATTTTATTTCTTGTGACCAACCTGGTTCAAGTTTTTCTCTTTCACTTTGCTTAACTTTTGTTTTCTTATTGTAACTAGGTGTTACAAGTTATTTCAGAATTCGCGCTCCTTATAATTATTAAAATTTGTAAAAATAAAGTTAATTATTACCTTTTTCTTTAAAGTTATCTATTTAAATAAA
>JAQVCB010000146.1 GCA_028689995.1 Candidatus Gastranaerophilales bacterium | reverse complement strand
AAATATTTTTCATAATCAAACATATTATCATTTTCTGATATGATAAAGAATACAGAATTATTAGATTTATTATTTAATATTAAAGTATTATTTTTAAATCTTTCCAAGCAACTTATTAGTAAGAAACTTAAAAGACAAAGTATTATATTTAATTTGAAACTTAGCCTCATAATTTTAATAATTAGGATGATTTAAATATTGATTGTATAAAGCATTTAGTATTTGCATACTTGAATAATTATCTTTTACAATATTAGCTGCTCTACGTGGGTCTATAAACTTATCAGGTTTACCAAAATAATAGTAAGCTAACGTACTTGCCTGTATCTCTGCCCAATTCTGTGCGTGTTCTGCGGCAGAATTACTACTTAAAAAACTAATTAAACTTGAAGGAGCTGCACCAAGATAATACCAAAAATTATCTCCTATCTGGGATTGTAAATAGTGTCCGTATTCGTGCATCAATAATCTTCCAACACCCGAATCCAAACCTGTTTCTAAATATTCTTTCCATTTTCCAACAGACATATTTATAGCTTCTCCAAAATAAGATGCCACATCTCCTTCCCCAGGTATTAGTCTAATAGGAACTCCAAAAAATGTTGGAGACTTTATCATACCAGCTTTAAACAATGCTGTACCAACACCGTGAACTCCTTTAGGATCACCAACACTCCCATCATAATTACCTTCACGACCACCAAAGAAACCATATCTTCCTAACACATCTTCCAGTGGTGACGCATTAATGTCTCCTGCTTTCCATACAGTCATAAGGTCATTATCACCTACGGAATAACCATTCCCATCAAAATCATAAATAGTTTGACTATCCGCCCCACTCGGGTCTGCCAAAACACAGGATTCCCATCAAAGGCATTATAAGTTGATTGACTGTAATGAACTACAGGGTCTATTCCTGTCCATCTTCCTATAGCAGGGTCGTAGTCCCTGAAATCCACATCATATAAGTTCAGTCCTAATTCATCCTAATTTTTTTTCCATTATACTTATACTGTTTACAGGACTCTGAAACACTAAAAATACTGATTATCAATATTTAGGAGTTTATAAAATCTAAAACCACACAATTGATACATTACCAAAAACCACTCTTGCTAAGAATGGTTTTTGCGTTTTAACCAGGCTGAAAACACTACTATTTGTCCTCTCAATTAATACTTTTTATTCTTTTCTTTAACTCTATAAATATTTCGTTATTTAAACTCTCTTCTTTATAATCAATAAAATAAACTTTATTTCCAATTCTTCTATAATACCAATTTTTAAAACCAATATAATCATTAAACCCATTTTTATTTTTTAAAAAAACAAGTTTATCTAATAAAATTTGAGCAAGTTTATCGTTTTGAAAAATAAATTCATATAATTCTATCTCGTCAGTATAATCAATATTTTGACAAAAATATGCTATAATTACAGCGTCTGCATCTGTAAATATAGATGTTTTTGCTTCACAATTAAAAAGGTTAAGTATTGAATTTGTTCTAAACTCCCTGTTTGATTCAATTTTATTATCAAAAACCTCCTTTTGAGTAGAATCGCAATTGTTTTCAACTCCTATTAAAATTCTATTCACTTTAGATTCATATATTTTAGGTATTTTTCCACTAAAAAACAATGTATCAACTTTAATATTATTTCTATTTTGAGCTATACAGTTTAAAGAAAATACTATACATGTAATTAAAAATATTTTTTTCATGTTAAAATAATTTTGGAGTTGAAGAATATTGAATATTTAATATAATGTTACCACTTTGTGCTGCATTTGATAAATCACTATTAAATGTAAGTTGGGAAACAAAACTTTTAAATTCATTCCACATAGTTCGACCTCCTGCAATTGCAATACATCCATTGTTTCCATCTGCACTATTTAAACTATTCATATGAATTAGATATTTCCCTGTTATTCGAAAAGCCCCAGTATTTCCATAGTAACTACTGTGAAAGTCCTTTAAGCTATATGAACCAGCAGCTAAGAATACTACACTTTTAGGACCGTCTGCATTTGTTTTGATCCCAAATCTAATAGCCTTAAAACTTTTTGAAATAACATTTCCATTTGCATCCGTACCCGATACAATAACTTTATACAAAGGCGTTTTATACCTTCCTCCTTTATCCGAAGGATAATCTCTAATTGTTTGTTTCCCAACAATTTCATCTGTAACATATATTGTTGCATTTCCTAACGCTTGTTGCTGTATTCTATAGATAGCGTCATTAAACCCACTTCCACCATCAACATTCCCCTGCGACAGATAATTTAAATAATCAGGAAGTCCAAAACGTCTTAAATCATCTTTAAACTCTTCATCACTTTGGACACTTGACTGTTTCCATTCTCCATCACTACCCCTTACATAAGTGGTTGCATCAGCCCCACTCGGGTCTGCCCAAAATACAGGATTCCCATCAAAGGCATTATAAGTAGATTGGCTGTAATGAACTACAGGGTCTATTCCTGTCCATCTTCCTATAGCAGGGTCGTAATCCCTAAAATCCATATCATACAAGTTCAATCCTAACTCATCTTGATACTCCTGTCCATTATACTTATACTGATAATTACTTCGTATGACTGGTTTAATGATGGCAAATATGCCTCCTTCTCCCTGGTCGTAATCGTGTTTACTATCATTATAATTACTATGTTTCATCCCATAAGGATAGTAATGGCTCTGCTCTAATATTTTTAAAACGCCCGTTGTAGGGTCTTTAGTGTAACTCAGCCTAATATTTCCTAGATGGTCGGTATAATTAAAAACATAGTTATAATTCGTTCCTGTAACACTCACATAACCTTCTGAAGTTGGAATATTTTTTTTAAAAATACTGATTATCAATCTATAAAAGCTCATAAAACTGATAACCACACAATTGATAAGTTACCCCCTGAAACACTACCTCTTTTTTTCAAAACTTGAAGCTGCATTTCCATCAGGAGTAACATTTAAAAAATTTCCATTGATAAATAGTAGATACATATTGTAATCTTCATAATCTTTCCCTAACTCATTATAGTTTTTCCAGTTTGATAATTCTATAACAGAATTCTCATGTTGAGATATCTTCCACAATCCCTCTTGAGAAAGCTCTAGAGAATCATTTTTATAATAATGGAAATAAGTTCCATTTTCATTTATATCCAAATAATTTAGATTAGAAGAAACCTTATAATATCGACCTGTAATCTCTTTATATCTTTTAGATTTACATGCTTGAGCAAATAAAATTAATAACGTAAGTACTATGTATTTTTTCATAATTATTTAGTTTTGAGGAAAAGAAAAGTTAATTAACTGATAAATTGTTGAAAGTGGTCTGTTGCCATCACTTCTATTATAGTTTCCTGCAACATGTAACAGTAAAGATTCTCTACTTGTCAAATTTATTACTTGTCCTTCCACATTATCATTTTGCATTCTAATTTTCACTATCGCTCCACCAATAAAAAATTCTATTTTGCTGGCGGAAACATGTCTTGCGATAGATTCCCCCCAACTCGCTGGATTTGAAGTTGGGCTAAATGGTAATGACAAAGTATAATAATCTGTATTTTTGGGTCTTACCTTAAATCCTGACTCATTAAGTTTATCATTAAATCTTCGAAAAATTTCTCCTAATTTTCCATCAATATATTGAGTTGCAAAGGGATGTTCTCCGTAATTGAAATTTCTTTTTTCCATTCCTGTTCCTGTTGCAAATTCCCAAAGTAAAATGCCAATTGTTTTAAGTGCATCTGTTTTGAATATTTCTTGTTTTTCACTTTCTGTTAACTCACTTACAATTTCATTATCAAAATATAATTTTGCTTTACCCATTAGTGCTATAGCCGCAGAAGTATCTATTGGATTTATTTGTGAATCAGCTCTGTCTGTAGGAGGTATATATATTCCAAAATTATCAAATTTATTCCTACCCAAATAATCTGTTTCGCTATCAGCTCCACTAGGATCTGCCCAAAATACAGGATTGCCATCAAAGGCATTATATGTCGATTGACTGTAATGCAACACAGGATCTATTCCTGTCCATCTTGCTATGGCAGGGTCGTAATCCCTAAAATCCATATCATACAAGTTCAATCCTAACTCATCTTGATACTCCTGTCCGTTGTACTTATACTTATACAGTCCTGCACCACTTTTTACCTCGCGTGAGCGTTTTCTTATGCTCTCCTGCGAGAGCAACCATTTTTTAAGAACGTTATCTCATCATTTTCCTTTGCTTCTCAAAAGTAGGATTTTTTTTCATTATTTCTATAAATCACAGAATTTTTAACTTTGTTTTTTACAAAAAATCCATTTTTACCCAACAAAATCAATAGTTGACGACTATAATGTACATGCCTTTTATGTTTAGCATTTTTCAAAGTAATGATTAACAATGTTTTTTAAAATGAACTACACTTTAGTGGAGTTCCGTCTTGCTATTTTCTTTCAATTGAAAAAAAAGTTTATTCCATTATTTTATAAAATTTGAGCTCTGCGAAAAATTCACTTCAAGGGTTTTTCTCCCAGAAAAACATACCTTGCTTGTAAATCGTCAGCAAAAAGTGTACTGATTTAGACAAAAACTAAGAGAGTGTTTTCAAAACCCTTAACTTTGAAATAGTATGAAAACACCGAAGAAAAAAACAGCCGAGAATTTCATTAAAGAAAT
>JAQVCB010000145.1 GCA_028689995.1 Candidatus Gastranaerophilales bacterium | reverse complement strand
CGGTTCAAGCATCAAATGGAACATATGGAACAACTGAAAGAACAGCTATTTTTTCAGAAGTAACAGCCAGAACGCAGGAAATTGACAGAATCGCAAAATCATCAGCATTTAATGCAATTAAATTGTTAGATGGAACTAATACCAGCTTGGTACTTCAAATCGGATCAAATTCAGCAGCAAGTTTGAACTCTCTATCAATAGGATCACCGCTTGCAAAAGCAACATCATCAACACTTGGCTTAGGAACCGCAGCAGAAGTCTCAACTGCGTTTGCAACTGCAGCAACAGCAGCAAGTTTCTTGTCGAATATTGATTCTGCGATCAGCACAGTATCAACAAGAAGATCAGAAATAGGATCTTTACAGAACAGATTAGATTCAGCAATCAAGAGTTTGGCAATTAAACAGGAAAATATGTTATCAGCAGATTCCAGAATCAGAGATACAGATGTATCAAAAGAAGCAGCAAATTTAACCAAAAACCAGATATTGCAGCAGGCATCAGCCAGCTTGTTAGCTCAGGCTAATCAGTCACCTCAAATTGCTTTAAGTTTATTACAATAACTAAAGCAGGAATAAATAAGACTTACCTAATGGTAAGTCTTATTTTTAATTAATAGAATTTCATTTGTGAGGCAGTTTTTTTCGGTTAGTTTTAAAACGACGTAAAATTCATCGTTTACGTCGTTTTTTACTTTTGAAAGGCAGTGATTTCAAAGCCTCAAATTTAAAAATATTGGACTTTTGAGATCACTTTTCAAACTATAGATAGAGAAAAGCTATATTAAATGTTAATTATATTTTTAAATAATTATTTGTATATTGAAATAATAGTCAGTGATATTATTAACAGATTATTATGTCGTTTCTGAGGGTGTAGTGTAAAATAAATAATTTAAGAAACTGAAAGTATATTTATTTGCGTTATTTTTAGAAACTTGGGCATTATTTATTCTATTTTCAAGTTTCTTATTATAAATTATTTTGATTTATCAGGGATATGTTATGAGTATAAGTATTAGAAAATTAAATAATCATTCAATTATTGATATATATATCGATAAACTTGATTTATTTTCAGTGAAAGTACTCAGAAATACTTTAAAAGATCTTATTAACTCTAATAATATTAATATTTTAGTTAATTTTGGAATGATAAAATCTTTAGATAGTAGTGTGCTTGGTTGTTTGGTTTTAGCACAAAAAAAATGTTTAAATAAGGGCGGTGAGCTTAGTATCTTTGCCCTTGATTCTGAGATTTTATCAATATTTTACATAATTCAGCTTGATAAATATATCAGTATTTTTAATTCTGAATTAGATGCGTTGAATCATAAGAATAGTATGGTAAAAAGACGATTTAAAATTATTTAGAGGTGATCTCAAAAGTTCAAATTTTTTAAATTTGAACTTTTATTAAAATATCGAGGTTTTTTTATTTAATAAATTGTAAGTATGCTATTTTTTGATATAAAATAATTAAATAAAAATTTTGGCAATTTATAAAATGTTTTTACTTATATAAGTAGAAACAAAAATATATTTTAAAATGAGGAATCTAATGTCCACTACAATTTTAAAAAATAATTTACAGCAAAATATTGAGAGTAAATCTGATGTTGATGTCGTTGATTTAAACGTTGTTAAAGTTATTGAAGAAAAATTAATTCAAATATTTAATGAAGATAAAGAACTGGATAATCCAGTTTTTCTTTTTATTAAGGAAGGATTTATTGCAAAACTTGCACATTTTCTTTCGGGTTGTATTAAGAGATCTGTTGCGGTTGGGATTGCTGGTGAGACAGCGAGCGGTAAATCAACATTTACCCTAGATGTTCTTGAATCTATAGTTGAATTTCAAAATAAATATAATCTTGAACAAATAGTTACAAGAATCAATACAGACGATTATTATTATGATCGTTCAAAAGAAGTTATTGAGGCCGGCAGTTTTGCTAAATTTGCCCAAAATTATGATCTTGATGTTCCAGCAGCATTTGAACTTGATTTGTTAAAAAATCATATCGAGCAATTAGTTTTAGGAAAAGAAGTATGGCTTCCTAAATATGATATGAGTGGAACAGCAATAAGGAATAATATGCATTCACTTGCTAAACCTAATAAAGTAATAGTTTCAGAAGGATTATTCAACCTTTCTGATGGAATTAAGGATGTTTTTGACTTTTGTATTTATGTTGATGTTGAATCTGAAGAACAAAAAGACCGCTTTTATAAGCGTGCTGCTCAAAGGGGCTTGGGGGATTCGGCTGAACGAGTTTATGATAATGCCGTTTCTAAAGCAGAAATTTATGTCAAGCCAACATTAAAAAATGCTGATGTAGTTATAAGCGGCATGGTAAACAGGGAAGATTATAAAATAATTACAAAAAAGCTTCTTGATCTCGTTATTTCAACTCAAAAAGCTTATGTTTAACTTATAAATTTAGGCTTTTAATAAATTTTAATAATATACCAGTATCAATTTTTAGAGGAAATGATGAATCTTACAGTTTTTTTAGGTACATTTAATCCGATCCATATAGCACATTTAATAATTGCGGAAACTGTAAGGGATGAGCTCGGACTGGAAAAAATATTGTTTATACCTGCTTATTGTCCGCCACACAGAAGCACGTTTCTTTCAAATCCTGAACACAGGCTTAATATGGTTAAGCTTGCAATTGAGGATAATCCAAATTTTGATGTATCTGACATAGAACACAGGATTAAAGGTAAATCTTATTCTTATTCAACAATAACAAAATTATATGAACTCAATCCCGGTTTGACTGAAAAAATTAATTTTATAATCGGTACAGATGCTTTTAAATTCATTGATAGCTGGTATGAACCGGAAAAATTAGCAGAGATTGTTAATTTTATTATTGTTAAAAGAATCAATTCTCTCGATATTGATGAATTATTTAATTCTATAAAATTAAAAAACTACAATTACAAGATTGTAAAAGTACCTCTTCTTGAGATATCTGCTACTTATATAAGAAGTAATCTTAATAAAAATAAATCAATAAAATATCTGGTGCCTGATTGTATAGAAAAATATATATTAGAAAATAATCTTTATCGTGAAATTATATAGAAAATTAAAATTTATTATAGAATTGGTATAATTTGCTTTTGAAGAGGATTATTAATGTTAAATAATATAAAAGAATGGTTAAAAAATAATGTTGATGAAGAAAGATATTATCATCTACTTGGTTCAGAAATAGCCGCAAAAGAGTTAGCGGAAAGATTTGGTGTTGATGCAAATAGAGCTGCACTTGCTGCGTTGGTTCATGATTGTGCAAAGTCGCTTCCTTACGAGGAATTAATTAAAATAATTAACGAAAATAATATAGTTGTCTCAGAGATGGAAATAAAAAGTCGTAAGCCTTTACATGCTCCGGTTAGTTCATTTTTAGCTCAAAGTAAATTTGGTATACAAGATCAGGAAATACTTGATTCAATAAGATATCATACTATTGGCAGGGTAAATATGTCATTGTTTGAAAAAGTAGTATTTCTTGCTGATAAAATCGAAATTAATACAAGAGATAAAGAATTCAGGAAAAGAATTTATAATGTTCTTGATGCGACAAATAATATTGATGAAGCTTTATTGATTTGCTACGAGATTACTATAAAAAGTCTTTTAGATAGAAGATTTTTTATAGATCCTGAAACTATAAAAGTATGGAATGATTTTATAGTTAATATTTATAAATAGGCTGATTATATGAGTACATATGTAATTTATTATATATGATATTATTTGTGTAACGTTAGTGGTATTTTTCTAAAAATAATGATAGTATAAAATTACTAATTTGGAAAAAATACTTTATAATTTTATTAGAACACTGGGTATTGAATTTACAGCTTTGAGTCAGCGGTAAATCAAGTGGGAAAACAGGAATTTATCTTATAATAATGTCTGAATATATAGTAAGTATTAATATTCTGAGTTATGTAGTAATTACTTAGTCTAAGGAGCGAATTGTGGAACTGGATCAATATCTTGGATTATTTATCGATGAGTCGAAAGAAAATCTGCAAAAGCTTAACGAGAGTTTATTAAAACTCGAGTCAAATCCTGATGATTTAGAAATCCTAAATGATATATTTCGCGTAGCACATACTTTAAAAGGTATGTCAAAGACAATGGGTTTCAATAATGTTGGTGATCTTACTCATAATATGGAAAATGTTTTAGATCCGTTAAGAAGCGGAACTGTTAAAACAAATGATAAGATTATTAGCGTGTTGTTTAAATGTCTGGATAGGCTTGAAGAGTTTATCGGGTATATTGTTGATGGAGTATATGAAGATAAGGATTCTGCGATAATAGAGCTTGTTGCAGAATTAAAAAATTCAATTGTTGAAACTAATGATTCACCTGCTGTTAAGTCTTCAGCAGGAGAAATATCATTTAATGAATATGAATTAACTCTCATTGATAATGCAAAGGAACAAGGCTATAGAGCAATAGAGATTTATGTCACGCTTATTAATGGTTGTGTTTTGCCTGGCGTTCGAGCTTATATGGTTGTGAAAGCACTTGAAGGAGAAGGTGAATTAATAAAAACTCATCCGACTGTTGAAGAGCTTGAAAATGGAGAGTTTGAAAAATCATTTGTGCTTTATTTATTAACGATTAATAATAATGAACATATAACAGAAATTATTAATAAAATATCTGAAATTGAAAATGT
>JAQVCB010000039.1 GCA_028689995.1 Candidatus Gastranaerophilales bacterium | reverse complement strand
GAAGAAAATTTAGAAAGCTTCAGATAGCTCTTATTAGAATGAGAGCTATTTTTAGAATAGCTGCAACTATTATTATATTTTTTGCGTTGATAAAAATTGTCGATTTGCCGCAGTGGTACTTAAATAAGGAGATATTTAATTTTTATCCCAATCATAGTCTTGAAATAGTAGGAAATGAAATAGTAACAACAAAACAGATAATGGCACAGCTTAAGCCGATCAATCTTCCCAAAAAGCAGGTATTTTTGCTTGATACAAAGATAATTGAAAAGTCTTTACTTCAGCTAAATCCTATTAAAAAAGTATATATAAGAAGATTTTGGTTTCCTGCAAGGTTAAAAATTGTAATTAATGAAAGAACCCCTGTACTGGGTGTATCTCCAGCACCTAATATTATGCCCATCGCTATATTTACAGATGATGATGTTATTATACATCGTAATTTCCTTCCTTTGCCTAAATCAAAGCCTTATTATTTCGTTTTAACTTATACTGATTATCGCAAATGGTCTTCTAATCATGTTTATTATCTAGTTTATTTATCAAGACTTCTTGAAACTGCAACAAACGAAAAATTAATTTTTATTGATTTAAGAAATCCTGATGATGTATTTGTTCAACTTAAAGATATAAGACTTAGGTTGGGAGGGCTTAATAAAACAGTATTTAAGAGAACAAAAAGAGTCAGTTCTGTTCTTTCTGAAGCGATTAAGATTAAAGATGATATTGATTATATTGACTTAAGATGGAATAATTCTGTTTCTATAAAACTTAAAAGCAAAGACAATGTTAAACAGGATAATTCAAAAGTTGATAAACAAGGAAATACCAATACTAATAATACAATTAATTAGGCAAACTGTTTTAAAAATTTAAGATATGCATTAAAAACCCTTTAAGTATAATCTATCGATTAATTGTTAGCTTCTTTTTAACATGATATTTTCCAACAAGAATTTATTCATAAACAAATTTATGTTTAAAAAAGGAGTATTAGATGTCTAATAGAATATTAGCCAAATTATTTGTAGTTTTTGCTATAACAGGTGGAATGGCAGTCAGTTTTTCTGCATGTACCCAAATGGAAAAACCTACAATAGGTACAGGTCCTGTATCTATGCAGCAACAACAGGAAATTGTTAAAAAAGCTCCTGTTATAGTTGAAAAAGAAGAAAATAGAAAGCAAGGTCAAGGAACATAAAAACATCTAAATAGATTCAGCAAGTAATAATCAAAAGAGGATTGAATTTTAACCTTCTTTTGTAATATTTATTCATCGTGTTGCAAGCCATTGAAGGGCGAGCCTGAGAAGTTCTTCGGAATTATTTTTATTTTCAGCTTTCATTAAAGCTTTATCTAGGCTTTCGTTTGCTTCACTTCTTGAATAACCAAGAGAAAGAATCACAGATTCTGCTTCTAAATAGCTTTCTTTATTTTCAATTTTATTTATTTTTTCAATTTCTTCAGGTATATATTCAATTTGATCACGCCAGTTGACCATTTTGTCTTTTAATTCAAGGATTAGTCTCTGTGCCAGCTTTGGACCTACACCTTTTGTTCTGGTAAGAGATTTAGCATCATCTCTGATAACAGAACTGACAAGTTCATAAGCACCAAGTTCACCGAGCAGCATTAATGCAACTTTTGTTCCTATGCCGGAAACGCTTTGTAATATGTTAAACAAATCTCGATCTTCTCTTGCATCAAAGCCGCAAAGATACATTACATCTTCTCTGTGTATCAACGAAGTATATATTTTAATGGTATCTCCAACTTCTGGCAGGGATGAAATCACTTTTTTGTTGGTTAAAACAAAATAGCCGATATTATTTACTTCTACAATAATATG
Source organism: Candidatus Gastranaerophilales bacterium (assembly GCA_028689995.1). GTDB lineage: Bacteria > Cyanobacteriota > Vampirovibrionia > Gastranaerophilales > UBA9579 > JAQVCB01. The sequence continues at coordinate 20,876 of JAQVCB010000039.1, read as the reverse complement.
AGTTCCAGATGGGCTGTTTTCTGCCTTAGAGGCAAGTATCCCTTTTAAATAACTAATCATTTGCAACACTCATTCCACTGTTTTTAACTAATTCCAAGTCTTCATCAGGGTTTATTCCTGTTGTAGTAAGATAATTTCCAACTAACAGACCATTAACACCTGCTTTAATACCAAGTTGCTGATATTTTTTTGAAAATCTTGTTGATCTGCCGCCTGCATATCTTATTCGGGCATTAGGAAGAGCTATTCTGAAAATTGCAAGTGTCTTTAATATTTCATTTTCGTCAATTGCATCCAGCATATTTTCAAACGGGGTACCTTCAATAGGAGTTAAAAAGTTTACCGGTACGGATACAGGGTTCAGTTCAGCAAGTTCAATAGCCATTTCAACTCTTTGTTCTCTTGTTTCTCCCATGCCGATTATAACGCCGCAGCATATATTCATTCCGTATTTTTGAACTAATTTTATTGTATTTATTCTTTCGTCAAAGCTGTGTGTTGTGCAAATATCATTATAATATGATCTACAGGTGTTAATATTATGGTGATATCGTTCAATACCAACTTCTTTAAGTTTTTTTATCTGATCTTCATTTATGATCCCTAAAGAACAGCAGATACTTAAACCTTTGATATCTGATAACATTTCAATTGTTTTCAATATTAGTTCAAAATCTTCTTTATCAGGAGTTTTACCGGAAGTTACAATGCCAAATTTGCTGGCTCCATTGTTTCTGGCATCAATTGCGGATTTTTTAATTTCTTCAGGATTTAATAGAGGATGATTTTCTATATCTGTCCTGTAATGTGAGCTTTGAGCGCAATATTTGCAGTTTTCGGAACATTTTCCAGTTTTTGCACTGATTATGCTGCAAAATTCAACTTTATTATCGAAATATTCTTTTGTAATTTTTGATGAAATATCTATGAGTATGTTTACAGGCAGATTGTATAATTCCAGCAGTTCTTCTTTTATTGTTTTTGTAATCATAATATTATCCTTGCTTCAGCATTAATAATTAATGTATTAATACATTAATATATCTGCAATTGCAAGTAATTCCAATACGAAATCTATAAAGTATTAACAAGGGGTTGCAACCCCTTGTTGGGTAAGATTATTAATGATATTTAAAATAGAATTTAATATAAACTAAAATGAACGTAAAAAACCTTCATAGAAGTAATTTCGTGTACGTTCGAATATTAAGTCAGGATTAATTTGAACCTGTGCAACATTTGTTTTAATTGCAGTTTCGGCAACAGCTTTTGCAACAGAAGGCGGTACAAGTAAATCAAGGGCATGAGGTATAATACAGTCCGGCTGAAGCTGTTTTTCATTTATTAAATCAGCAATTGTGTTAGCTGCGCTTAATTTCATTTCATTGTTAATTCTTTTTGCCCTTACATCAAGAGCACCCCTGAAAATTCCGGGGAATGCAAGTGAGTTGTTTATCTGATTTTTAAAATCAGACCTTCCTGTTGCAACAATGAATGCTCCGGCTTCGTATGCGACATCCGGCATGATTTCAGGCACAGGATTTGCAAGAGCAAATACAACAGGTTTATTTGCCATTGATTTAATCATTTCAGGCTTAACAATATTTGCAGCAGACAGTCCGATAAAGAAATCAGCCCCTCTAATTACGTCAGCAATCTTTCCTTTTTCCTTATTTGGATTAGTCTTAAGTGAAATAGCTTGTTTATAAGGATTCATACCTTCGCTTCTGCCTTCATATATAGCACCTTTTGTATCACACAGGATAAGATTTTTAACACCGCTTTGAAGAAGCAGCTCTGAAACTGATAATGCGCCAGCACCTGCTCCGTTTACCACAATCTTTATATTTTCTATCCTCTTACATGTTAATTTAAGCGCATTCAGGAATCCTGCAAGAACAACTACCGCTGTACCATGCTGATCATCATGAAAAACCGGGATGTTTAATGTATCAATAAGCTTTCTTTCAACTTCAAAGCAGTTTGGAGAAGATATATCTTCAAGGTTAATCCCGCCAAAAATAGGAGTAATATGACTTATAATATCTATTAATTTTGTCGGGTCCTGTGTTTTTAGACATATAGGAACAGCATCAATTCCGGCAAGGGTTTTAAATAAGGCTGATTTACCTTCCATAACAGGAAGTGCCGCCTCAGCGCCTATATTGCCAAATCCTAGCACAGCTGAACCATCACTTATTATTGCAATAAGATTACCTTTTGGAGTAAGTTCAAAAGCTTTTTGATAATTTAATTCTATTTCTTTTGCAATGGAATCAACTTTTTCGGGAGCAATAAAAATTTCAAAATCTTCATATGTTCTGATTTTTACTTTTGAATTAACTTCAGTAACTCCGTGAGATCTTCTGTGAAGTTCAAGAGAGTTTTCTTCAAGGGTATGTTTTTGGCTTAAATAATCAGATATCGGTTTTTCAAACCATGAATTTTTACCTTCGAAAAGAAAATCAAGATATTTATCTTCTACATATTCCGGGGCAACTTTTAATTTTGCTGCGCCTGTTTCAATTGCTGTTTTTGCAATGTGATAGGCAACTCTTGCTGCTGCCCTTAAATTCAGATCATTGCAGGAAGATTCAGAAATCAGCCCTGATTTGGCGGCATCTTCAAGTGCAGCTCCAAGTACTCCGTACATTTCATCACTTATCATGTAAGCCTGAACGTCCATCGCTCCCCGCATTATCGCAGGGGCTATAATTTCAGGTTTAATTATGCCTAATAAGCCGGCTCTTTGAATTGCAAGTACAATATTAGGCTTGCGATAATCATATAAAATAGGTATATTTAGATCATCATTAAACCAATTTTCAAGTGTAGCAGATCTTTCCGGTAAGAAATCATCAAAGTCAAATCCTGCAAAATTTGGAGTTAAATTTGAGATTATTTCAGCAATTTCATCAATATCATGTGTGTTTACAACGATCGGGTAAGCATCAATGCCTGCAAATTCCTTGTAGCATATTGCCTTTGCTTCAACTGCAGGTATGGCACAAAGAGGATTCATTCTTTCAAAATCGGGAAAATTTGAGCCATCAGTTATTATTGCTATTGAATTAGCTCTATTTGTTAATTCCAAAGATTTATCGGAATTATCTTTTATTTCAATGCAAGACCTTCCAACGCCGGGCGTATAGATTAAACTTAAGGAATAAGAGTCTCTGATTGGTACTTTGGTAGTTACTTCAAAAAATCCCTGATATTTTTTTCTGTAATCAATAATATTTTTAATCATCTTTAATTTCCCTTATGAATGATTCCATGTAGTCTACGATTTTTTCCTCAAGTCTTATATTCAACAGAGGATTAATCTTTCTTATAAAAAAACCCGGACTGGTTACATTAATTTCTGTAAGTTTATTGTCTATTATATCTAAACCGGCAAAAAATATCCCATCATTTATAAGTCTGTTTGAAACTTTTTTGCAAATTTCTCTGTCCTGATCAGTAATTTCGCACGGTTGCAGTTTTCCGCCCCTGCACATGTTTGCCCTGAAATCATCTTTTGGGGGAATTCTGACAATTGCTGCTATTGGTTCTTTACCAAGTAAAACAATTCTTTTATCTCCCAGATAAACCCTGTCAAGATATTCCTGAATTAATACGGGTGTTTCACCGCTATTTGTAGCTGTTTCAATAATAGAATTCTGATTTTTATCATCAGATTTCAGGTAAAAAATTCCATTTCCGCCATAGTTATTCAATGGTTTAATTACAGTTTTTTTAATTTCTTTAATAAAGTCTTTAATTACTTTTAAATTTGAACTTACCAGACTTTTAGGGGTAATATCAGCAAAATTGTTGATATATAGCTTCTCATTAACTTTTTTTATACCGGAAGGACTATTTATAACAAGTACTTTAGACTGGTCAATATAATCAAGGATATTAAGTAAAAATATATAATTCATTGTAATCGGGGGATTAACCCTAAATAGAATCATGTCCAGTTCATTTAAAGATAATTTTTCAATTGACGCAGGCAATTCTAGATTAAAATTATTAAATTTTATCCTGTATGCAATAGCTTCAGGTTTATTACCGTTCAAAAATAAATTATCCGCAGTAATTGCATAAACAGCCATCCCTCTTAAGCAACATTCTTTCATTAGAAAAAATGAAGTGTCAGGTTCTAAATATTGAGTTGAAAAATAATTTCTATCCAGAATAAATGCTATTTTATGTTTAGACATGATTTTCAATCCTGAATATATGATTATCAAAACATTAATATACTCAGTTTTAAAAAATAATTGATAAATGGGTATGGTTTAGATTAAATATAAATATATTATTAAAAGGGAAAAAATATGATTTTAATAACAGGTGGAGCAGGATATATCGGCAGTCACTGCACATTGGATTTTATAAGAAACGGATATGAATGTGCTGTTTTTGATAATCTCTCAGAAGGTCATAAAGAAGCTCTTCAAACTGAAAATTTTTATAATGGAGATCTTTCAAATATTGAAAACATAAGAAATGCTTTTAAAAAATATCCGATAAAAGGGGTTATACATTTTGCTGCAAGCTGTTACGTCGGGGTATCTGTTACAGATCCGCAAGAATATTATTATAATAACGTGGTAAATACTTTAAATTTGCTTAAAGTCATGCTTGAAAATAATGTAAAAAATATTGTTTTTTCATCATCCTGCGCCACATATGGCAATCCTGTTTATACACCGATAGATGAATCTCATCCTCAAGCACCTATTAATCCTTATGGAAAAACAAAATTAATGATAGAAAATGTTTTACAGGATTATGACAGGGCTTATGGTTTAAAATATATGGCTCTTAGATACTTTAATGCAGCAGGAGCAGATAGCAAAGCAAATATTGGAGAAAGTCATTCTCCAGAAACTCATTTAATTCCGCTTGTTCTTCAAACAGCTTTAGGAAAAAGAAAATCTATAAAAATCTTCGGAAATGATTATGAAACACCTGACGGAACGTGTATTAGAGATTATATACATGTAAATGACCTTTCCAAAGCCCATAGATTAGCCTTTGAAAGCCTCCAGAACAATGCAAAAAGCAATTTTTATAATCTTGGAACAGGAAAAGGAAATTCTGTAAAAGAAATAATTGAAACAAGTGAAAAAATAACAGGTAAATCTATAAATAAGAAATTTGAGGAAAGAAGGGAAGGAGACCCTCCGATTCTTGTTGCAAGTAACTTAAAGGCAAAAAATGAATTAAACTGGGAACCTGATTTTACAGAAATATCAGATATAATTGAAACAGCATGGCAATGGGAAAAAAATAGACGGTATTGATGGAGAATAATGAAAAATTCAAATTTTTACAAAATTTAGAATTTTTCATTATTCGACCATGGAAAGGTGAGTTCACGCACAGCCTTGGTCAAGGGGTGGGCCTGAATGTAACTGGATCATGAAGGATGGAAAAATACTTTTCTGTAGCTATATTTTTAAGCTAAAATAATAGTGAATATATAATGGTTTGCTGAGGAAAATAATGTTAATGAAAAAAATACTTATTACTGGTGGTGCCGGGTTTATAGGATCGCATTTATGCGAAAAGCTTTTAAATGAAGGAAATGAAGTTATTTGTCTGGATAATTTTTTTACCGGCTCAAAAGATAATATTTATAACCTCATGGATAATAAAAAATTTGAACTTATCAGGCACGATATAATCAAACCGCTTTTAATAGAAGTTGATGAAATTTATAACCTTGCATGTCCTGCTTCGCCTATACATTATCAGCATAATGCTATAAAAACAATTAAAACTAACGTTCTTGGTATAATTAACGTACTAGGTCTTGCTAAAAGATTGCATGTTCCAATTTTGCAGGCGTCAACTTCTGAAGTATATGGAGATCCCATTGTACATCCTCAGAGAGAAGATTATTGGGGAAATGTCAATCCAATTGGAATAAGAAGTTGTTACGATGAAGGTAAAAGAGTTGCTGAAACTCTTATGATGGATTATCACAGGCAAAATAAAGTTGATATAAAGATAATAAGAATATTTAATACATATGGACCAAGAATGGCAGAAGATGATGGAAGAGTTGTCAGTAATTTTATAACTCAGGCACTTAGAAATCAGGATATTACAGTTTATGGAGAAGGTAATCAGACAAGATCGTTTTGTTATGTGTCAGATTTGGTAGATGGAATGGTCAAAATGATGAATTCTGACAGGGAAATCATCGGGCCAATTAATCTTGGTAATAATACAGAAACGCCTATTATTGAATTTGCAAGAAGGATCATCGATATAACCTGTAGTAAGTCTAAAATTATTCACTTGCCGCTTCCGCAGGATGACCCGGTCAGAAGATGTCCAGATTTGACATTAGCAAAGACTAAATTAGGTTGGGATCATAAAGTTAAGCTAGATGACGGATTGAAAGAAACTATAAAATATTTTGAAAATAAACTTAGAAATGAGAAAAAAATATAATTCGCATAAGGAGTTAATAAAATGAAGTTAGCTGTAGTAGGAACAGGATACGTCGGATTGGTTGCAGGGACCTGTCTTGCAGAGATGGGAAATGATGTAATTTGTGTTGATAATAATCCTGATAAAATTGAACAATTACGTAAAGGAATGGTTCCAATATATGAGCCTGGCCTTGAAGAATTAATCAAGGCAAATGTTTCAGAAGAAAGACTTGATTTTACAACTGACCTTGAATTTGCTGTTAAAAATTCTACTATCTGCTTTATAGCTGTTGGAACTCCACAGGGAGAAGATGGGTCATGTGATTTAACCTATGTCTTAGAAGCTGCAAAAGCTATTGCCAAATATATGGATGGCTATAGAGTTATTGTAAATAAAAGCACAGTTCCTGTTGGAACAGCAGACAAAGTAAAGGAACTAGTTTCTACGATCACTCCATTTGAATTTGATGTTGTTTCCAATCCTGAATTTTTAAAACAGGGCGCAGCTGTTGATGATTTCTTGAAACCTGACAGGGTAATCATTGGGTCTGAAAGTCCAAAAGCTACAGAACTTATGCAGGAAGTTTATTCTCCATTTCTTAGAACAGGCAATCCAATAATTATAATGGATGTAAAATCTGCCGAGATGTCAAAATATGCAGCGAACTCATTTTTAGCTACAAAAATATCTTTCATAAATGAAATAGCAAATATTTGCGAAAAGGTGGGTGCAGATACTGAACAGGTCAGAATTGGAATGAGTACCGATAAGAGAATTGGAAGCCAGTTTTTATTTCCGGGGCTTGGATATGGAGGATCTTGTTTTCCAAAAGATGTCAAAGCTTTAATAAAAGTAGCAAAAGATAATAAATTTGAGCCTGCAATTTTATCTTCGGTAGATAAAGTCAATCAAAGTCAGCGAATACTTTTTCTGGACAAAATATTAAATTATTTTGGAAATGATGTTAAAGGCAGGACTTTTGCAGTATGGGGCCTTGCTTTTAAACCAAGAACAGATGATTTAAGGGAAGCCCCTTCTGTAACTATTATAAACAGGCTTCTTGAATTAGGAGCTAATGTAAAAGCCTATGATCCAAAGGCAATCAATGAAGCAAAGCGTATTTTGGGAGATAGAGTCACATATACAAAAAATAATTATGATGCACTTGAAGGAGCAGATGCTTTAATTCTTGTTACAGAATGGAACGAATTTAGAAGACCTAATTTTGACAGAATTAAATCTTTGCTTAAAAATCCTGTTATCTTTGATGGAAGAAATCAATATGAATCAAGAAGAATGAAAGAAAGAGGCTTTAATTATTTTAGTATAGGAAAAACAGAAATTTTAGCTGCTGACATAGAGAAAACAACTGTTTAGATTTTTTCAAAATATAAAGATTCCTGATTTTAAAAATCAGGAATCTTTTTTAATTAGTTATTTTTAACCTCTACCTAAGTTTACTATTGTTTGTAATATCTGATTTTGAGCCTGGAATGTTCTGCTGTTTGCATCAATACCTCTTTGAGAAAGCATCATGTCTGCAAATTCTGATGTTAAATCTACGTTGGAAGATTCAAGTCCTCCTGAACTAACCAAGCCCATGCCTCCTGTCTGAGCTATCGCATATGTAACATCTCCAGTGTTTGGTGCTATTGAAAACATATTCCCGCCTTGAGATAACAAACCCTTCGGGTTGATAACATTTGCAAGTTGTAATTGAAGTTCAGCAGCCTTGATAGCAGGATTACCTGTGCTAGTATCATTATTTATAGTAATTGAATTTTCCAGTATATCAGTACCTGAAGATGTATATTTGAGAATTCTCTTGGTTGAATTGTTCGGGTCTGTTATAACTGTTAACTTATCACCGTTTGAATATGTTGCTTCTATTTCTCCGGTTTTCCCAACGGAAACTGAAGCAAGCGGATAAGTATCTGATGTTGAATCAGCTACACTAATTGTAGCTTTTGTTGTATCTCTAAGAACATCTGTTGAATATGTTGGAGGAGTTCCTGAATCAGAAGTAAAGTTTGAAATATTCAGAAAATTACTGGTATCTGAAATTTGAGTATCAAGGGTTAATGTATGCCCTGTAGGAGTACTGATAGATATTATACCATCTGTATCAACCGTAGCTGTGCATCCAGATTGAACAGCATCCTGAATGCTTGTTAAAATTGTAGATACAGTATCAGTTGATGAGATAGTAACTGTTTTTGGAGGAACTACAAGGGCATTACTTGATTCTCCAGATCCAGCCAGACCTGTAATAGTTGCAAAGTTACTTGTGCCGGCAAATGTAAGTGTATCAGTTCCATCAGGGGTTATAGTAAATAAACCGGTATCCTTATCATAAGCAGCTGAGCCTCCGCCTAATTTTGCCGTAATATTTGTTACTACGTCATCAATAGTGTCATCAGCTGCTATGGTAACTGTTTGATCAGCTCCACCGCCAACTCCGGAAATAACAAGTGTTCCCGCTGTTATTGGAGTTGTACTGTTTCCGGTAGTGGTGATAGTATCTGTATCCTGTGCATTTCCATTTATGCCTATTGTAAATGTCCCTTCAGTTATTTTCGCTCCTGTTGAATTAGTAACATCTGTAACAGTAGCAGTGCCTACAATAGGTGTTTTTTGAAGATTTAATGACTGAGGAACTCTTACTGCAACATTACTTGCTGAATTGCCAATAACAGTATCTGTTCCAATTACCATAAGCCCTTTTGATGTAATCATATTGCCGTTTGAATCAAGCGAGAAATTACCGGCTCTTGTTAAATAAGTAGCTCCTTCAGGATTTAACACCGTAAAAAATCCGTTTCCCTGAATGTTAAGATCGGTTGATCTTCCTGTAGATTGAACGGTTCCTCCTGTAAAGTTACGGCTTATATCAGATACTGCAACACCTAAGCCAATCTGCATCGGGTTAGATCCACCAACATTACCGGATGGAGAAGAACCGGAAGATAATGTTTTAGCAAAAACATTTTCAAAAGTTACCTGACTTGATTTAAAGCCTGTTGTATTCATATTTGAGACATTATCTGATATAACGTCGATTTTTGTTTGACATGCCTTAATTCCGCCTACTGCGATAAATAAACCTTGTGACATTTTTACCTCCCCTTATATGTTTTTATTGTTAATTAACTTAATTTGTTGTTGATGTATCAGTTGATGTATCAGTTGATCCAGTATATGGATTTGCTATTGAAATATTACCGCTGTTTTTCATTACATCTGTTATAGCATATTGATTAGTTTCAATTACTTCATTTCCAGCGCTATCTTTGATACTATCGCCGTTACTATCTTTCTTTATGCCGGTTACAGTAAGATTAATACCTTTAGAACTTACTTGTGCTTCAGTTACTGTGCCTACAACTGTCTGATTAATGCTATAGGGGTCGCTAAAGGCTACATTTCTACCTATGAAAGTACTTGCCTGCAAAAAGCTATTATTCTGATTTAATTTTTGAAGTTCAGAAACTTGTGTCAGCTGTGCCTGCTGACTCATAAATTGTGAATTATCAATAGGGTTCAAAGGATCCTGATATTTTAGTTGAGTCATAAGCAATTGCAAAAAAGAATCCTGGTCAAGAGTACTTTGACCTACTCTTGATTGAGACTTTTCAGCATTTACTCTTGTTGTATCATTCTGAATTCCTGTTAAAACGTCATTTACACTCATTTTTATTACCCCAACTATATTCTGTAATCTATCATTCCTTGATGTATTTCTGATGTAACTTCATCATTATTTGTATTCAGGTCAGTTTCTGCATTGAAATCATTATCATCATAACTTATACCCTTTTGACCTGTTTGTTCTTGTGCATGTTTACTTGAATTAAAATCTGAAGAATTTGAAGCATTTTGACCTTGATTAAATTTTTGTGAATTCTGGTCGAAATTCTGATTATTGTTATTTGTTTGAGCAGGTTCCTGTACTTTTACAACAATTTTATCAAGATTAACTCCCTGATCCTGTAGTTTTTGTCTTAATACATCAATTTCTTTGTTTAAAATTTCTTTTACCTGAGAATTTTCTGTAGTAATTTGTGCAGTTACAACTCCTTTTTCACTAACAATTTTAATATCAACTTTACCCAGACTTTCAGGTCTTAGTGACATTGTTATTTCAGATTTACCGCTTTTTATTTCATTGGAAATTTTTTGATTTACCTGATCTAATATAGAATTTGTATTAACTTTTGATTCCTGCGTGGATTCCAGCATTTTATTAAAAGTAATTACCTGTTCAGTACTAATTTTTGAACTGCCTGTATCTCCAGCCTGAATTAACTGACTTGTCAGTTTTGTAGTCTGTTCTTCAGTCAGATTTTGTTTCTGTTTTTGTCCTGAAGATGTATCATTTGCATCATTACGAACATCAAGTTTTGTGACTTCAGGTTTAGTTAAGCCATTTTTATTAAGAATATCACCTAAGTCTTTTTGATCTAAAGAAGAAACACGTGGCTGTTCTTGTTTCATAACACTAACAGTAGCTTCAGTGTGATCATTTTGAAGCAAAACTTCAATTTTTTTCTGATTTTTTGAAATATCAATGTCTGCTGATTTATTATTTAATTTGGTATTTTCTTGAAGCTGTGGGGTAGTCTCGACTTTTTTATCATCTGTATTTTTTTCTTTTACAGATTTAACTGCATTATTAGATAATTTATCAATTGTATTATCTTCTTTGACAGGTTTAACTGCATTATTAGATAATTTATCAATTGTATTATCTTCTTTGACAGGTTTAACTGCATTATTGGACAATTTATCAATTGTATTATCTTCTTTGACAGGTTTAACTGCATTATTGGACAATTTATCAATTGTATTATCTTCTTTGACAGGTTTAACTGCATTATTAGACAATTTGGTTTCTGCTTTTGATAAGGTTGATGTTTCAGGATGTTGAAAATTATCAATTTTGATTTTTAATTTGGAGTTTTGGTCTGTTTGTTGAGTAATTTTTATTTTTTCATGAGATTGATTAACGTTAACTTTTACGGATAAAGACTCTTTAGAATTATTTTGACTTAATTTATTTTCAGCCTTATTAGTAGACTCATTATTTTTATTTCCCGTAATATTGATATCAACAGTTGTTGCAAGCTGAATTCTTGTTTCCAGTATATCTTTATCAATATTAGTTTTTATTTCTTTATTTGTCTGCTCAGAAACTTTTTTGTCTTTAGATTTTTGATTTATAGTTTCTTCAATATTATCTTCTGTTTTTTCTTCTTTTTGAACAACAACTTGTTTCTTTGATTTAAAATCAGAGTGTTGATTTACTTTCGTTTGCGAATCATGGATAACAGCCTTATCCTGAATAGCATTATATGTTGATATTTTTTCCTGTAATTTTGCTTTATTTTCAGAAAGATCTTCCTGTTTATTAGGATTTATATAATTATTTTTATTTTGAATATTATTGGATAATTTATCAGTATTTTCCTTTTCAAAACTTCGATTTTTGCAGTTAGATTCACTTACAGGAGCAGTTAAATAATTTTTTGTAAATGAATTCTCAGAATCAAATGTCATTTTATTAGAACTTTGAGATTCTTTTGTTACAGTTTCTTCAAAATTATTGAAATTAAAATTATTAGCTTTATTAGCGTTTTCAAAAACCTTAAGGAAATTATCCTTGTCAATACTGGAATAATCCTGTTTTACAGAAAAAAGTTTTTCTTTATTTGAATTTACATCTTTAATATCATTAAACGTTAAATTTGTCATTCTACCCATTAACCTCTTTTTATCCCGAAGTCTATTTCCTTTTGTGCCTGTTTGTTGCTATTTCGTCAATTTCAATAAAATCAAGTCGTTCTACATTTGTAAGGAAATTTTTTAAATTTTTTTCTTTTAGTTTTTCTAACATTGTTTTAGCTTTTAATGCTTGCAGAATTGCCTGTTTTTTTTCCTCCAATTCAATTTCTGTGTCTGTTATAAGTTTATGCTGATCTTTGATTTTATCTTTTAGCTTGATTATAAAACTCTGATAACTGTTGATTTCTATAAGGTTTATGTTTGATCCTGCTCCTAATATTAATTCAAGTTCATTTTTTGAATCTTTTAAGGTTTGATACAAGTATTCAAGATGCTTTATTTGTTTATTAAGCTTATCCTGAACTAATGCCATTGCTAACTGACAGTTCTCAAGAGCTTTTATCCTGGCATCAAGAACACTTTGCAATTTAAACTGAAACTTTTTCACCCATTAACCTCTACCCCTAAAAGCTTATTTTACTTCTACATGAAGATTAGCTTATGAAGAGGTTATCAGCATCCTCTAAAAAAAGTATTTGAAAATATAACTGTCAAATAGAACGTAAGACAAATTCAAAAATTTTGACGAATTATCATTTTATGCGAGAGTATAGAATCTCATTATTTAAGGATTAGAATGCTATTTAGAATACCTTCTGCATCTTATACCACTTCAAAAATAAATTTGGGATTTTAACAACAAATAAAAAATGGTATTCGGTAGTAGGAGCGTTATTTTCGGAGGCGATATACGGTAGTTGGAGTGAACTAAAACTGCAGCGAAGGCGATGAGCCTTTGCGTAGGTTTTATATAACTCGTTCGAGCCTTCGAAAATATAAACTCGTTTTAGTATATTAACAAACATAATTTTCCTCATGTTTATGCTAAATTTTTTTTGTTATTTACAACACAAGGAAATGTGAATATGTTTAAAAAAATATTTACAATATCGTTTATTTTGGGTTTTAACATTTTTCTTTGTATTCAAAGTACTATTGCACAAAACGATGCAGTCATTGTCAATATAAAAAAACTTGTTTATCACAAAACAACTTGTAGCGTAGCAAAAAGATGTAAAAAATCCTGTATAAAAACAACTCTCCCAAGAGCACTTAATATTTATCATGCCAGACCCTGCAAAATTTGCCATAAAAAACATAAAAAATCCGACTAAAATAAAAATAGAAAGCTTAAAGCTTTCTATTTTTTAATATTAAAACGGATATTGTAGTTCAGGCAGCAAAATTCTCTTTTTTATCTCTAAATAATTTCACTGTTAATGCAAAAATTACAGTGAAATTATTTATTTTATTAAAAATTATAAAATATTGCACAGTTATATTATGTGTTTTAGCTATAATTCCCATAAAAATAACAGGGAATTATCAGGGAACTCATTTATACATTATGATCCACTCTGTAAAACCATATAACTCATCAATTTAAATATTAGAGTAATTTCAAGTTGATAAAATTCTTGCGCTTGATTAATTCTGTAACAGTATACATATTACTTATGTAATTTATATAGGACATTTTAAAGATAAAGTTGTATAATTTTATCAATGATTGACAAGTTGGTTAATGAGAGCTAATTTATTTTAGCTTCCAACCCGATTTGCTTCGCACCTCAAGAGATCAAGCGTGCAATTCTAGAGCTACAGAAAAAATTAACTCGTTAAAACTTGTGAATCATTGCAATAGTACTTTGGCAAGAAAGTATTGTCTAATAAAAAACAGGGCTGAAAGAGTAGGTAAAGCCGACAAACGAAACCAAACAAAACCTTTACCATCAGGCAAAATTAACTTAACAATGCAGTAGTCTTGCCTTGAATCGGCTTTCCAAAGTGCAACTAATCATTTGGGTAAAGTTATTACGAGCATCGTCATATATTAAGTCTGATTAGAATTGAGGAATTTTTTGTGGATAATGTACTTATTTTAATGACCTTTAATAGGCCTGAACATACTGCAAAAGTAATTGAAGGTATTAGGCAAGAGGAATTTAAAAAAATAAAAATTTATATCGATAAGGCTGAAACCAAGCAGGATAAACTCAAGCAATATGAGTTATATGAAATTTTTAAAAAAATTGACTGGGCAGATATTGAACTAATTCAAAGGTCTGAATCTTTAGGACTAGCAAAATCAGTTGTAAACGCTGTTACTGAAACTTTACAGGAATATGAATCTGTAATTCTTCTCGAAGATGATTGCGTTCCGCAAAAAGGTTTTAAAAACTTCATGCTTTCAGCATTAGAACTTTACAACCGTAATAAAAAAATCAGAAGTATAAGCGGCTACACTTATCCCTGCTTTAATCCGGGACAGATCAGTCATGATGCTTTTTTTGCTCAAAGATTCTGTCCCTGGGGATGGGCAACATGGAAAGACAGATGGCAGGATTTTGACTTTAACTTGAAAAAATTAGTTCAAAAATCAATTAAAATGGATAAACCTCTTTATAAAATAGGTAATGATATTCATACATATTGTCAAAATGACGAGTTTTTTGATCATAAAATGGATATTTGGAGTCTTAACTGGATTTTGGCTCACTATTTAACATCTACTCTAACGCTTTATCCTAAATATTCATTGATTAATAATATCGGTTTTGACGGAACAGGTATTCATTCTGATTCAACTAATGTGTTTGAATGTGAAATTAATCCTCAATTTGATAAAAGTAAATATAATTTGCCTGATAATGAAGATATTCGTCTAATACCTGATGTTCAAGACAGAATAATCGAGTTCCTTGAGCAAGTTTCCAAGATGACTATGATTAAAAACAAGTTTGCAGCTACAGATATAACAACAGGTCAAGAATATGAATCAATTAAAACTTAAAGATTGCATAAACAAAATTGTAAATAATACTATAATACATGACATTCATACTCATCTTTTCCCTCCGTCTTTTGAAGATCTTTTTTTATGCGGAATTGATGAGATTTTAACATATCATTATCTTATAGCTGAAGTTTTAAGAGTATCAAATGTTAAACCGAAAGAGTTCTGGAAATTAGAAAAACATAAACAGGCAGATCATGTTTGGCAAGAGCTGTTTATTAAGAGATCGCCGCTTTCTGAAGCTTCAACTGGTGTTTTAATTATTTTAAACAAACTAAATATACCTTTATATAAGGACTTAAATAAAATTCGTGAAAAATTCTCTTTAATTACAGGAAATAAAGAGGAATATGTTAAAAGAATACTAGATATTGCCAACATTCAAAATATAGTTATGACAAATGATCCTTTTAATGACGCAGAAAATAAATACTGGAATAACTTGTTTTTTGATAAAAATAGCTATTTTCAAACTTCGTTAAGACTTGATGGTCTATTTAATCATAAAAATACTGCTATTAAACTTAATAACAAACTTTTTAGCCTTGATAACAGTGAAAAAATCACTGATTTTTTACTTGATTGCATAGAGCTTATAAATCCTTTATATCTTGCTGTTTCGTTCTCGAATGAATTTAAATACCCTGCTGATGATAAAATAAATCAAATATTGACAGAAACTATTTTACCTTTAGCAAAAGAGAAAAACCTTCCCCTCTCAATAATGCTCGGTGCAAAAAGAAGTATTAACTCTGAATTAAGGCTTGCAGGTGATGGGGTATGTACTTTCGGGATTAATAACCTTGAAAAATTATGCTCTGATTATAAAGATAATAAGTTTTTAATTACTATGCTTTCCAGAGAAAATCAGTATGAACTTACAGTTCTTGCAAGAAAATTTTCTAATATTATGCCTTTTGGAGTATGGTGGTTTTTAAACAATCCTCTTTTTATCTCTGAAATAACACGCATGAGAACGAGTCTTCTTGGATTTTCCTACATTCCTCAACATTCAGATTCACGTGTCCTTGAACACCTAATATATAAATGGGGGAATTTTAAAATTATATTGAACAGTATTTTATTAGAGCATTATACAAAATTATTAGAGCTTGGATGGGATTTAACCGAATCTGACATAAAAAGAGATGTAGTAAACTTATATTCAGCCAATTTTTTAGAATTTTTAGACAGGAAATAACAGGATAAGAAAATGAAGCAAAACTTAATTATAACAATGTCAGGCGGTACTACTACAGTTATTAATGCAACTCTCGCCGGTATTATAAAAGCAGCTAAAAAATGTTCTGAAATAGACAGGATTTATGCAGGTTATCCAGGAATTATCGGGATGTTGACTGAAAACATTCTTGATCTGACAGATGTTACGGATAACGAGCTGGAACGCATATATTACACTCCCGCATCAGGACTTATTGGTACTACAAGAGTCAGGCCTCTTGATACTTCAGAGCTGATAAAATTATCCGAAGTATTTGAAAAATTAAATATTGGATATTTCCTAAATATTGGCGGAAACGGCACTATAAAGCAAACTGTGCAAATATCCGACTTTTTGTCTAATGAATTTAGATGCGCTGCACTTCCGAAAACAGTTGATAACGATCTTGGAGATATGGAATTTGAGAAAGTCCTCTTTACTCCTGGTTTTCCTAGCTGCGCTAATTATTGGCAACATAAGGTTCATATAATGAATCAGGAAAATCTAGGTGCACATAGTCACGATAAAATTCTTATAGCTCAGACTTTTGGTAGAAAGACAGGATTTCTTGCTGCCTGTGCAAGGCTTGGAGATACTAAAAGAGAGCTTCCCCTTATTATTCTCTTGCCTGAAGATCAGCAGGGGCTTGACAGCGTTTTAAATAAGATAGAGTTGACAGTAAAAAAATTTGACAGAGCCATAATAGTTCTGTCTGAAGGATATGATATTGATAAAATCGGCGAAAGACATGATTTATCTGGCCAAATAATGTATAGTTCAAGCAAAGAAACCGCTGCTCAACTTTTAGTCAACCATTGCACTGATCAAGGATTTCAGGCAAGAGCGTTTATTCCTGGATTTGATCAAAGAAGTGATATATTATTTACAACCGCTGAGGACTTGCAGCATTCATATAATTTAGGCTGTTTTTCTGTTCAGAGATTGTTTTCAGGAGAAAGAAACTTTCTAGCTTCTATTTCCAAAAACAAAATGTCGAAAAGTATCGAATATACAACAATTCCATTTTCTGAAACCAAAAACTATTCAAGAATATTACCTGAGAGCTGGGTAGCAAAGGGCGGATTTGATGTCACAGACAGTTTTATAGAATATGCGGAACCTATAATCGGTAAAAGCATACTTTCAAACTTTGTTAATCCTTTTAAAATTCCTTTTATAGAAAAAAATCGTTCTTGCATCAAACATTATAAAAAGATTTAGCTATACTAATGCTTTAACAGGTTAGTTTTGGAAGACAAATTAAATACGTCAGAGTAATATTTCATTATTTCAAAAGTTTACAAATTCAGTGAAAAATTGATGCCAGAATTATATTATGTTAGTCTATATACTAAAGGAAAAGTATTTATATAATTGGAAGGTTGAATGAATGCGTTTAAATAGGTTTATTAAAAAACTGTTCTGCAAAAATATTTTACAGGAACAGCAAAAAAATGAAAGTGAAATAGACATTGATCTTAATTATAAAGAGTTATTATTAAGATTAGATAAAAAGATTACGGAACAGGGGCTTGTAGATAAAGATAAATTAACAATTGCACTTTGGGGAAATAACGAAATTAATCTTGAAGTGATAAATGTTTTAACCGAGTCCAATTTTTTTGATAATAAATGGGAAATACATGCGTTTATTTCTTCAGCTCAATACATAAAAGAGGATAAGGTGTGCGGATATCCTTCAAGATCAGAAATATGGCTGAAAGAAAACCCTTCTGATTTGATTATTAACACTTCTTACCAGTATGAAGTCGTAATAAATAAGATTATTAAAAATATAGAGCTTATTGACAGGACTGTTTGCTTTTACGGCGATTTTGATGTTAATAATGAATCAAACAAATATTTTGACTTTGATGATATTGATTTCGAGAAGTTAGAAAAACCTGTTTTAAATATTGAAGATTATAAGAGCGACAAGCCTAAAAATGTTTTATTCTTTTCAGAAAATGCTATGAGTTTAATTCAAGGCGGCGGCATTGTTGTCTATAACGTATTAAAAGGACTTCCTCCAGAGAATTTGCTGGGATTCTATTCCTATACAAATATAACACCGGTTCCTGAATATGCTGACAGATATTTTCACTTGAACAGCTCATCTCTAGTTCTTGATAGAAATGATCATAAAAAACAAAATTATGTATATAAAAATTATAATGAATTAATAAACAAGGATTTTAGAACTGTTTTAAGCAAAGTCAAAATAAAAAACTTTAAACCTGAAATAGTATATTTTTCAGGGACATCTGTAGGATATTTAAAGCTTGCTGTTATGGCTTCAAAGCATTTTAATATTCCAATGGTTCAGCTTAACATGGATAACTGGATTGATGATAGGCCAAGAAAATTTTACGATAAAGAAATGCAAGCTTTCTTTATGCAGGAAAGCATTGAAGTTCTTAAAGAAGCGTCTTCACTTTCTCTTATCAGCACTACCAATTCACCTGGAATGTCAAAGCACCTTATTAAATTAACCGGTTATAATCATATTCCTGCAAATAATTGTACTTTTGACTTGTTTGAAAATGATTTTGATGAATCTACAATTATTACAAATAATGAAGTGCCTATTGTGACATACGCAGGAGCTATAAATAGAACTTTGCAAGGCGAAACATTAATCGAACTGGCGAGTGTATTTGCGGAACTTAATGCTGAAGGCTGCAAAGCCCAACTTCATATTTATACACCCTGGCAGTTTTCAGGGATAGCAAATTCTATGTCAATTCCTAATGTAGTTATTTATAAAGGACAAGCCGGTCAATCTGAACTTAAAGATATATATCTTAATTCTGATTTTCTTTTAGGTACAGTAACCTTTAGAGATAGAGATATTACTCATTTTAAATATTCCTTATCAACCAAATTGTCAGAATATCTATGTGTAGGAAAGCCTGTAATTGCAATTGGAAGTAAAGAATGGCATTTAATACATTATGTGCAGCAAAATAATTGCGGTTATCCAATATTTCTCAATAATACCTTCAAAAGAACTCAGGTTAAAGAAGAGTTCAGAAAAATATTGAGTACTCCAAAGCAAAAATTGTATGAAATCGGTAAAAACAACAGAAAATTATGGGAAAAAGCACATGATTCAGCTATATTATCCAGGGAAACAAGATTGGCTATTGGGCTTAAACCCCTGACAAAAGAGATAAAAACCATTAGTCTGACAAGTTAGAAGCTCTCGTTAAAGTTATCCTTAATGCTATCAAAATTAATATGTCAGAGTAATATATAAGGAAAAAATATGCATTATGAGTTTAAATAAAATAAATAGCGCCTTAAACTTGCCATTGGTTTCTCTTGTAGTAACTAACTATAATTATGGCAAATATATGGAAGATTGCCTGACAAGTATATTACATCAGTCTTACCGTCCAATTGAATGCATTATAATTGATGATAATTCAAGTGATAATTCAATTGATATTGCAGAAAAATTTCTTAAAGAAAATACAAATACTGATATATCATTTAGGATTATTAAACGTGACACAAATCAGGGACAGCTTGCCGGATTTATAACAGGAATAAAAGAATCAAAAGGAGTTTTTATTGGATTCATTGATGCTGATGATTTTATTATGCCGGAATTTATAAATATTCATTTACAGACACATTTTAGAACTAATGTGGCAATGACCAGTAGCCAGCAAATTGAGTTTGATGAGTACAATCAGGTACATTCTTTGTATAGTGTTGCATCTCCTCAAATAACCGGACAGGGCGAAGGGCAATTTACTGCGAAAGAATTTAACAATTTAAAAGCTTTTCTTGATAATCAAATATTTTTTGAGGAGAAGATTAATTATAAAGTTATAAACATCGACAGTCACAAGTTTGGAGGATGGTATTGGAGCCCCACAAGCAATGTGATTCTTAGAAAAAAGGCTATAGAAAATTTTATTTTTGCTAATAACACTGATCACTGGAAATACTGTGCTGATAAGTTTCTTTTCAATTTTGCACATTTGATTGGTGGAAGCTGTATTATTTATAGTCCTCTTACTGCATATAGACGGCACTATAATAATGGTTTTACAAGTGGAGCGATTGCTGGAAATGTTCAATATTTTTCCCAAAAGATATGGGAAAAAATTGATGTTAATAATAAAGCTGTTATTAGGGATACACTAGCTTTAATGGTACTTGGCAAAAACAATTTTATTAATTTTCTTGGGAAAGACGCTTTTACAAGAATGGTAAAAAATATAATAAAAGATCTGAATAAAGAAAAAATTGGCAATTATACAGAATTAATAGAACAGCTTTTAAGCCAGAATGAATATGAAAAAATTATGAATTAAGATTAATTCGATTCCGTAACAAGTTTTGTGTAAACCTTAAATTTGAGAGATTAGAGAAATTTTTCTAATCTCTCTTCAAAATATATCAGAATTTGGTTGAATATCAAGCTCCAATTTGGAATTGGCATAGTCCATTTTTTCGTAATATCCTGTGAAACCAAGTAAAGGAGCTTAAAGAGAGATTCATCTGACGTAAAAGAATTCTTTGTTTTGGTGATTCTTTTAACTCCGTTATTAAATCCTTCAATAG
>JAQVCB010000144.1 GCA_028689995.1 Candidatus Gastranaerophilales bacterium | reverse complement strand
GGTTGTAACGTGCCCCCATCGTCTAGTGGCCTAGGACACCTCCCTTTCACGGAGGCGGCAGGGATTCGAATTCCCTTGGGGGTACCATTTTTTTATTGTAATATCAAGATTTTCACCTGTATCGCTTATTGATACAGGTTTTAAGCTATTTTGCTGCTTTTTAGATTCAACTATTTCTTTAAAGGGTGTTTTTAGCTCTACATCTAGCTTATGGTCTTTATAAGAAAAGTTCGAACACAACATTTTGATTAACTTCCGTTTTCCTTCCCCTGTTTGTCTTAAATATAGTCTATAAGAGCTTTTTGCAAGTTCTAATATTAGATTGATATGCGAAAAATATTCATCATCGGCTTTATTATGAGCATTTAATTTTATTAATAATTCATCTTTTTCTTTTTTCCATTGAGAATGTTTTTCCTGCCAAAATTTTTCAGATATTTTTCCGTCAATTTTATCAACATAAATTGAATCAATTCTTCTTTGTAAAAGGTTAATTCTCTTTTGTATTTCTTCGATTGAGTCATTATGATATTCAATTTTCTTGCTATGAATATCTTTCAGGCAAATCATAATTTCTTCAATCTGTTCATCTGTTAATTGAATGCTTTTAAATAAATCAGCAAAAGTTTCTTCAATTTCTTCCTGTCTGATATATGGTTGCTGGCAATTGCCTTTATTTCCTGTGCAATGATAATAAATGTATTTTTCTTTTTTAATCTCTGCTGTGAGATAGCATCCGCATACACCGCATTTAATTAAGTTTGTATATATGAAGTCTCGTTTTTTACTTTTTGGCTTTGTAGGATCATTCAATGCCCTCTGAACTCGATAAAATAATTCTTTACTTATGATTGCTTCATGCTTTGCATTTTCATAAGTCTTACCCTGCCAAGTAAAAATTCCTGTATAAAATTCATTATTTAAAATTTTCCATACTGTACTTTTATAAAAAGGAGTTTTACCGTTACCATAAACAAAACCTTCTTCCAGTAGCTTATTTCTGACAGTATCTAAGGAATAATTATCAGTTGCAAACAGTTCAAACAGTCTTTTAATAAATGGAGCTTTAACTGGGTCAATCTTGATAAACTTCTTTCCGGTTTCTCCGATTGCGTTTAAATAACCAATAGGAGCCCTTGAAGGATAATAGCCCTGTTCAGCTTTCTCATTCATTCCCTTTTTACATTCTTCTGAAAGATTATCAATATAATTTTTGGCAATTAAAACTTTGAATCCATGCATTAATTTTTCGTGAGATTTAGCATCTTTGCTTAAAACAGAGCCTTCTTTAACTAAATGAATTTCTAAATCCAAGTCCTCAAGAATAACATAGTCTTTGAAATTTCTGTAAAGCCTGTCAGTCTTTTCAACAAGGATTATTTTTATATCTTTATTCTTTTTCAGGAAGTTCAACATTTCATTAAAATTGGTTCTGCCAGCTTTCTTAGCTGTTTCAACGTCAACAAATTCTTCAATTACTGTTATATCTTTATTTACAGCATAATCTTTCAAAAGTTTAATCTGAGCAGGAATTGAAAACCCTTCCTTCTCCTGATCTTTACTCGATACCCTTGCATATAAAACAGCTTTTTTCATGGATCTTACTTTCTCTTGATAAACTGTATTACGTTCTCAATTGTATAAACTTCCCTGTTAGCTTTAGAATGAATAATCATATGACAATTAGGACATACAGGAACTAAATCTTCCTGTGGATTAACTTTATAATCATTACTAACTTCTGATAAAGGTTTTTTATGGTGTACATGAATTTTACCCTTAAATTCACTTCCATAAAAATCTTCAAAATTGAATCCGCATATAAAACAACTATCTCCATGTATCTTAATACAATCCTGTCTTGCTTTGGAATTGCGTTCATAAGCGTTTACAGTAATTTGTTTTTTAGCTCCCTCAGTGTATTTATGTAGATCATCGGGAACAATTTCTTCTGGAAATATATTAGTTTGCTCTTCTGAATCTTGTAAAGGAGTCATTTCTTTTGTTATGGTATTTGTATTAACTTCATTATCAGCTAGTTCATTAATTATTGGAGTTATAATTGATATAGATGGATTTTTGGGGCGTGGTAAGTCAATTTCAATACCTAAATAATCAGCAAGTTTGTACCATTCAGAACATTCTCTTATTTTTTTTAACTCCCATTTAAAGAGTTCTTTTTCAGTCCTTCCTTGAGTATCAATATCATACATTTTGTAAAATCCATAAAAGCCTTCACCAGCTTGATGGGTATTTTTACTGACCACTTTTGCTGAAATAAAAGGTAATCCTAACTTATAACAAAGTTTTGAGATTTCTCCAATGTTTCTACCAACGTGCCTATGATGTATTGGTGGATTTATTCTTGCTGCTAATTCATTATATTCGATAATAGATTCTCTATTAATAATTGATTTTAACAGCTCTTCTGTAAGTTTAATTTGTGTATCATTAAGCACAAATTCTTTCATAATTTTATCCACCCTTTTTATTATTTTTATCCAGCATAGCCTGAACTTTGCCGAAAGTAATATTATTTATAATCGGTTTATGTTTGCCTTCTTTGATTAAATCCCCATGCCTGATAATACCCTTATAAAAATCATTTCGCAATATTTTGTATATTGCCTGATCAGAAAAATCATTATCTCGATTGGTCTTAAATCCGTTATCCTTCATGTATTTCTTTAATTTTGAAATACTTTTGAGTTCTAAATATTTCTTAAAAATTAGTTCAACAATTTGAGCTTCTTCATTATTGAGAATTATTTCTGCATTTTTGCCCCATTTATAACCGATTGGGGCATTACCGCAAGCCTTGTTTCCTGTTTTGACTTTTGTTTTCCTGCCTTTTGCCAGTTTTAAAGAAATGCTCATTCTCTCATACTGATCTAAAAGCTCCATCATTCCGTTAATCAAAAAATCATTAGGGTCTTTGTTGTAAATAGAATAACTAGGCTGCTCAATGCTGATAACATCTGATTTAGCTTTTTTAAGTTCTCTATGAAGCAATACTTTTACTGTGTCATTTCTCCATAATCGGCTTGTATTAAGTACAATGATTCTATTTATACCGTTAAGGCTTGATAATAAATCAGTTAAGCCCTGCCTTTCTGCAATAGTTCCTGAAATTCCTTCATCCCTGAATATTTTAACAAGTTCAAGTTTATTATTCTTGCAATAGCTGATAATTTCCTGCTCCTGAGTTTTTAAACCAAATCCTTTTTCTGTTTGCGTTAATGTTGATACTCTGATATAACCAAAAACTTTCTCCATTCGCTTAAATCCTTTCCTTGCAAATGTGGCTTTGCCACCCAAAAACTTTTTCCATTTATCAAAATCCTTTATTTTTAACTTTTATCATTTTAAACTAATCCTGATATTTTATCAACTATTATTCATAACAATTTATAATAACTTAACTAAAATACTTTAGTGGTTGGCTTGTCGCTACTACTATTCTGCATTGAATCTATTAATTGTATAGCAAGGTTTAATTTGTTTTCATCAACGCTGTTTGAATTATTATTAATTTTTCCCAAAGTTTCAGATAATTGAACTGATGATAAATTGGAATAAGTTTCTAAGGCTGTTCTAACGTCCTCATGCCCGAAATGCTGGCTGATTGCTTTTATTTCCAGTCCGTTTTTGCATTTCTGCAACGCTAAGTAAATTGATAAATGTCGATATTTATGAGGAGAAAAAGCAGGTAAATTTGCTTGAATAGCTCTGTTTTTTATAGCATTGCTTATGGATGAATGAGATTGCCAAAATGCAGGCTCAACTTCATCATAAACAAAAGATAAATTCTCTTCTGTCTGTCTTGCTTTAGTCTTTGGAAATAAGGGATCTGTATTACTATATAATTTAACTTCTTTTAGATATTTGTACCATTCAATAAAATAAGCCTGCATTTCATCATCAAAGTTAAATATCTTTGTTAATATTTCCTTGCCGAATTTAGCATTTTTTTGTAAAACTTCCATTTTATTTAGATTGACTGCTCCAATTGATACAGACATCAACGATTCTGCTCTCATTCCAGTCAAAACAGCCAATGCAATCAAGGCTTTATCTCTTTTATCTACTTCATTAATCGGACTAATTGAATTAAAAATCGCTTTTGCCTGTTCAAATGTCGGATAATCTAATACTATTCTCTTGTTTATACTGTTTAATTCATTGTTTGATAAGGATAAAAGCTCTACATCAGAAAGATTTATTCTTGATTTATAGCCTGACTGCATCGATAACCATTCAAAAAAGCCTCTCAAATGCCTGAGATACGAATTTATCGTATTTAATGACAATCCTTCATCTCTCAAATGCTTAATATATTTTTCTGCCATTTTGAAATTAAACAGCTTTAAATTTTTATAACCTGTAAACTCTTCAAATTTTTCTACCGCTTTTGCAATTTGATTGATAGTTTTGGGTTGTTTTTTAATCCGTAAACGATCATAATATTTCTTTTTAATTATTTCATTTTCTAAACAATATTCACTCATATTTTTTAACTACTCCTGTATCTAAACAATTAAGCTGGTAATTTCATTACATATTAATACTGATTCTTGTTCTTTATTTGTTGACTTTGTATGTTCAGATTTTTGAGCGTAATGGTCGATTATTGCCTCAATTTTCTGATCTGTTGTAAATCTAATCAACTTACTGCCACAATTAGGGCAAATTCCCCTAGCAAAGGCTTTATATGCCGTTTTGCCTATCC
>JAQVCB010000143.1 GCA_028689995.1 Candidatus Gastranaerophilales bacterium | reverse complement strand
CAGGTTTATTTCCTACACTTATTTTTTTTAACAGTTTACCTTCTACCAGACTATATACAAGCAAATTATCGTTAGATCTGCTTAAAATATACAAATAATCACCACTTTGACAAATTTTAGAAATATTATCCGACTGGGTTATCTGGTATATACTGTCAATATTGTTTAAATCTACTTCATAAACATTCCCTGAAACCAGATCATTATAATAGAGAGTATTATTATCATCTGAAATAATCAGATTAGCAGGCATACCTGTCACAGAAATATTTTTTATTATTTCCATAGTCCTTAAATTTATAACAGAAATGCTTGAAGAATCTCTGTTTGCAACATAAGCTATACTAACACCCGGTGCAATAACAATTGAAGTTGGCAAATTCCCAACGCCAACATCTCTTACATAACTTGTATTATAAGTATCAATAATGGATATTTTATTCGTAGAAATACAGGAAGCAAGAATATATCTGCCATCTTCAGTAGCTGCAATATCAAACGGTATAGATGATAACGCAATATTCTTTTGTGATCTGCCTGTCTGCGGATTAACAACATTAATTATATTTGAACGAAAACTTGATACATAAAAAACTTTATTGGTAAGGTCTTTTAATTCCGGAGCAATTTGTTTTGCAATATTCGCATTAACTTTGCCTGCAAGCTTTGCATTACTGCCACTTTTATTTTTTTCAGAATAAAAACTTTGATCTTCACTGTCTTCGACAGAAATTTTCAAGTCACCCATAATTATTTTTAAATCAGACGGTATAACAAGATTATCGGGAACAACAAGATCCTGCGGCAAAATACCAAGTTTAACCGTAAGCGGAGTATCATTACTACTGATCAAAGTGGGCTGTTCGTCAGGTTTTTTTATTATTTTTAAAAGAGAAAAATTGTTTGCAAAAAGAATTAAATCAGGCTTTGCTATAAAATCAACTTTTGCCGGAATCGTCTTAACAATTACGGCAGGATTTTCTACATTTGCAAGATTAATAGGAATTACAGGCAAATACTGGGTTCCATCAGGTAACTCTATAAAACCGTCAAATCTTATATTGGCGTTTGGAAAACATTGCTTTACATAATCTGCTATTGGCTTTGGAATTTCAGTACAAAATCCCGGTAAAACCAGATTAACTGCAAAAGTTATAGCTAACAAGATCTTAATAAAGTTTTTCATACAATATCCATTCTTATTTTAACTTCCTGTTCCGGTAAATGAGGCCTTTACTTTATCGACAAAGGAATCTTTACGTGTTTTTCCATTCTGTATTTCGAAAAGTCTCTGAAATAATTTTTTTTCTTCTTCACTAAGATTAGTTGGAGTAACAAGATTTATTTTAACAAATTGATCCCCTCTTTTGGAAGAATTATTTATATAAGGTACTCCTGCATGTTTAATTGTTAATATAGTATTTGATTGAATTCCGGGATGAATTTTTAATATTTTTTTGCCGTCTACTGTATCAACTTCAATTTCATCACCAAGAGCAGCCTGTGCAAAAGTGATCGGTTGCTCAAGATAAATATTTACACCTTCTCTTTTAAACAATTCATGAGGTTTTACAAATAATACAACATATAAATCTCCCGGATGTCCGCCTCGTTTACCGGAATCACCTTCAGAATTAATCCTGAGTTTATTACCGTTTTCAACTCCTTTGGGGATTTTTATGTTAATTATTTTTGAAGTTTCTTTGCGTCCCTGACCAGAACAGTTCTTACAAGGGGTAGATATAATTTTGCCTGATCCACCACATGTTGGACAGGTTGATACTTGACTAAAATTTCCTAGAATAGTTTGTGTAGTCTGTTGAATTTGCCCATGACCTCCACAAGTATTACACGTCATAGGAGTTGTTCCTGGTTCCATGCCAGATCCACTACAACTTTCGCATGTTTCAAGATGTTCAATTTCAACATCTTTTTCAACACCAAATATTGCTTCTTCAAAAGAAATTTCGATATCAAGCCTTAAATCACTTCCTCTGACAGGCGAATTTGCATTACGCCTTGAGCCGGATCCACCAAAACCCGAACCAAAAAAGCTGGACAAAATCTCGCTTAAATCGCCAAAACCAAATTCAAATGGCCCGCTTTGATCATAACCTGCATTTTTTAATCCGTCTTGTCCATATCTATCATACATACTGCGCTTATTATCATCCATAAGCACTTCATAAGCCTGACCAAGTTCCTTGAATTTTTCTTCAGCATCCGGTGCTTTATTAACATCAGGATGAAGTTCCCGTGCTTTTGTTCTGAATGCTTTTTTTATTTCATCTGAAGTAGAACTTTTTGCTACTCCCAATACCTCATAATAATCCCTTTGCGTCATATTTAAAAATATTTCCTATTGATTGACTGCCACATTAACCAGAGCTGGTCTGATTACTCTTTCACCTAATTTATATCCGCTTTGTAATTCAACTAATACTGAATGATCCGGATGATCATTTGTTGCAGTCTGCATTACAGCTTCATGAAAATTGGGATCAAATTCTTTACCTATTGTATCAATTTTTTGCAGGCCGACTTTTTCAAGGGCTTCAACAAATTGTTTTCTTAAAATATCAAAACTTTCCTTGATTTTTTCAGGATCGTCCATTTCAGAAAAAGATTTTTGAGCTCGTTCAAATGTATCAAGTATAGGAAGAAGCTTTTTTAAAGTATCTTCTGCTCCATATTTAAGAAGTGCTTCGCGTTCCTGAGCCTGTCTTTTTCTATAATTATCAAAGTCAGCAGCTAGCCTCAAATATTGATTCTTTAATATTTCAAATTCATCTTCGATAGTTTTTTCAGGATTTTCATCGACAATATTTTCGTCTTTACCTTCTTCATTAGCTACGAAAGGATTTTTAACTTCATTTTCTTTATTTATATCTTCATTATTACCATTTGAAGTCTGATTTTTTTCTGATTCTATCATTTGATTCACCTTTATTTACACATCATATTTAAGTAATCCCATAATATTATAATTTTTATATCTGCAATTTCAGATAAATATATAGAAATTCTTAATATTTTAATGAAATTAACTTAAACAAAATTTTAAAAATATATTTTCTTTTAAAATAATCTAATCATAAATAAAACTATTAATCACTTTATTCTTTAATGTTAATGACCTGTATTTACAAATTACATTCTAAATATATAGTATCTGATACTATATTAACTCATTTTGAAGGAAATCATTACAAATTACAATAATCGAGCATCTTTATCATATCGCTGAAAGTATTGCCAAAAGTCCAAATTTAAAAAAATTGGACTTTTGACACTGACCGATTGAATTTATAAACAAATATAGACATCCGGGTTAGTATAATCAGGTATTAATCCAGCAGGGTTACTGTGATTTTATTAATTAGGAGCTGTCTAAAAATAAAAAATTTCTTTTTCATTTTTTCGTACGCTTCTATCGGCTAGTGTCAAAACGGCGGAAATGACGAGTTTACGCCGTTTCTCACTTTTGTAAGGTCTTAATCCCAAAAGCCTCAAATTAAAAAATTTGGACTTTTGGAACCACTTCAAGGAGTACAGTAATTATTTGGAGATATTATGAATATCGATATTAAAAATGCAGAAAATACTTTACATCAAGAAGAAATCAAAGAGAATGCTAAAAAAACTAACCCTGTTGAAGAAGATCCTAAGGTTAAATTCCTGACATTAAGAAGAAAGATGCTGTTCGGACAATAATTATTAATTCGTTTATAAAAAATAAACATATAGAATTAAACATAATAGTGATGCAGATTATTTATCAATAAATATAAATATTATTGTATTTGCAATAATAACAAAGTCGGAGGGGCTATGACCAGAAGACATTTATTGATAATTCCAGTTTTGCTATCAATATTATTAAATATAAACTTTTCAGCAATAAGCTTTGCTCAAAATACAATAATTGCCCAACCTATAAATCAGGAAATACCCAAAAATATACCAATATTAGCTATATCCAGAACTAATCTTGCTACTGCAACTGCAAAACCCGGTGATATCTTCACAGCAAAAATAGTAGAAGATATGAAAATCTGTGATAAACTTCTTATTCCTGCAAATAGCATTGTTTGTGGAATGGTTACAGAAGTAAAAAAGCCCAAAAGATATCCACTTAGAAATGGTGCAATTACTTTATATGTTAACCTGATAGAAACCCCTCAGGGTCAAAAAATATCACTTGAAGGCAGGGAAGTATTAGGCAAAATTATTTCACCACTTGAAAAATCAATAGATAGAAGATTTTACGAAGCAGCACCAATACGTGCTGGAGGTTATGGAACAACTATACCTCTTAGTAAAGCTTCTGATCTAAGTAGCGGTGCCGTGTATGTCATCGGCATGGGTGCTTCAATGGTAGTAGGTGCTGTTACAGGCTTTGTTGTTCCTGATGTCGGCAGAACAAGACTTAGATCATCATTGGAAAGAACCGTTGATTCAACTCCTATCGGCAGTATTAGAGGTTTTGTAGCAGTAGGCCAGGAGGTAGGAATAAAATGTGGTGATGGCATCATACTTAACTTTGACAAAAAGACCATTGAAAAACTTGAATCTCAATTAATTGCTCAGTCTTGTGAGCAAAAACAGGGCGTTGCATCGAAATAGGCTACTTTCTTCTGGTATTCATCTTTTTAGAGTTGTGAGTATCAGTAACTTTATTAACCTTTTTGGATTTTTCCTGTGAAACTTCTTTGGGCTGCTCTTTTCTTATTTCTTCAGCTACAGCTTTTATCAATTCTTCACAAGTTTTACCTTC
>JAQVCB010000038.1 GCA_028689995.1 Candidatus Gastranaerophilales bacterium | reverse complement strand
TTTTGTTTCAATAGGCAATTGAAATGAATAATTTCTTTCTTTTCTACTTTTTTTGTTTTCCATGTGAAAAACCTCCGTTTCTATACTATTACTTTCGGAGGTTTACACAAAATTATTTATGGATTCTAATTCTAATAACCGTTGAAGCAAGTACGTTTTATATCAATTCTATTAGTTTATTCACAACAGGTACATCTGCTTCAGCAAAAATATAATTATTTAATTCAGTTTTTGAAACCCATCTGACTTCGTCGTGATCAGTCAAAAATACTTCACCTGATATATATTGAGCCATATATGCAAGAAGTTCAATGGAAATATGCTCATAAGAATATTTGCTTGAGCAAATAAACTCACAAACTTTGATTTTTATTCCCAATTCTTCAAAAATTTCTCTAAACAAGCATTCTTCCTGAGTTTCATTCGCTTCAAGTTTTCCGCCGGGAAATTCCCATTTGCCTGCAAGGTGTGAATTTTGTTTTCTTCTGGCTATTAAAATTTTAGAATCTTTTTCTATTACACCAGCTAAAACTTTTATCATTTTTCCTCAATGATCTTTTTTGAAAAGCTTTTATATAATTTTATCTAAGGCCACCATTTATCTATATAATTCCCTTTTGTCCATTCAAGAGCTTGTTTTAATATTTTTATAATTGAAGGATCGCTAGTATTTCTGATTTCTCTATTAATTTTGATAGGAACTTGCTTTTCTATTGCATCAAATGCGTTGCAGTTAATTTTTCTTAATAAGTCTCTAGGTTTACCCATTAATGCTTTGTTAATTGAATTTTTTAATTCATTTCTCTGTTCAATTTTTAATTTGTCCCCAAAGCTTTTGCTTTTGCGTACAGAATATATGAATACATCGTCCATATATCTTCGCTTTAATATAGAATACTTTATTGTTTCATCAATAGGTCCATAAAGTTTTATTATCTTAACCAATGGGCGTGTTTTTAGCATTACCGCCATTTTGATTCCTTTCATTATTGATAAATTTAGAGAAATACAAATGTAAATATGCTTTATAATTATATTAATATGAACATTTCTTATTTGTATGAAGTTTTATTAACTGAAACCTGAAAGCTTCTATTAGCTGAAAAAATATAACTTAACAATAAATATACAATTAGCAAAAACAATGGTTTCTTAGAAATATAAACTATAGGTAGGGCTACAAGACTGTAGCATCAAATATAGCGGATTAAATTTATTGCATATAAAAAATTTAGTTTATTATAATAAAATGGTAACAAGACAGGTTAAAGTATTATGTATAACAAAAAAAACAGAGTGCTGATATCAGACTTTGACGGTACTATAAGCAAAAAAGACTTCTTTTGGTATGTAATAGATGAGCTGCTGTCGCAAGATGATATGCAGCCATGGGAAGATTATTTAGCTAAAAAAATAACTCATATCGAAGCATTAACACGCATATTCAGTAAAATTAGACTTAGTGAAAAAGAATTTAATGATTTTATATTATCTTTGCCTATAGAGGATTGCTTTGTTAAAACAGCCCAATATTGTCATCAAAATAATATTGGATTTTATATTATCAGTGCAGGAGCTGATTTTTATATTAAATATATTTTAAAACATCTAAAAGTAGACAATATTGTTACATTAATCAGCAATAAAAGTTTTTATAAATCTGAATCAGGACTGGTTATTAATAAACCTGACAAAAATTCTCAATTCTATTCTGAAAACTATGGCGTTAATAAAAAATTGGCAGTAGAATTTTTAAAGAATAAATATGATTTCTCTATTTTTGCAGGAGACGGCGGACCTGACTTTGAAGCAGCAAAGGTTGCGGATAAAGTTTTTGCAAGAGATCGTCTTTTGGAACTTTGTCAAACCAATAATATAAAATCATCTGAATTTACTACTTATTGTGATATATTGGATTATTTAAAAAATGATTAAATCCTGTCAAATGCAAATATCAATACCTTCAATTTTAAAAATCAGCGAAAATGAACTGGATTTCATTGGAAAGTATCTCAACAATTTTTCTTTTCAGAATATTGCTATTTTTTATAGTGCCGGAATTGATCAAATTTATGGAGAGAGAATTGAGACAGGATTAAAAAAAGCTGGAATAAATATTGTCCAAAGATTAATTATAGACGAAATTAATATAGAAAATATAATTCATACTGCATTTAGCATACCCAAGACTGTAAATGCCCTTGTCGGTGTTGGAGGCGGCAAGGCACTAGATTACAGCAAATATTGTGCGCATGTTATTGCTCTTCCTTTTGTCAGTGTGCCTACATCTACTTCAAATGACGGGTTTTGCAGTCCAAATTCATCTCTCTTTGTAGAAAAAAAACGTAAGACTGTTAACGCAAGAATTCCATATGGAGTTATAGTCGACATAGAAATAGTTAAAAATTCTCCTGTTTCCTGTATTTATTCGGGAATAGGGGATTTAATTTCTAAAATTACTGCCGGATGGGACTGGAAGGAAGCAGTCCAAAAAGGATATGAAGATTTTAATGATTTTGCATATTTAATTTCTCAAAACACTGTTATAGACTTTCTAAATTATCAAAAGCAGGATATAAAGAGTAATAAATTTATTTATCATCTGGTAAATTCACTATTAATGAGTGGAATATCAATGGAAATAGCAGGTTCAAGCAGACCTGCAAGCGGCAGTGAACATTTAATTTCGCATTCTCTTGATATGATTTCAGCCAGCCCCAAGATGCATGGCTTACAGGTAGGTTTTGCCACCTATTTATGCAGTTATCTGCAGGACAATCAGTTTGATCTTGTCAAAGATTTTCTTATTAATACAGGTTTCTTTGAATATTTGTACGAAAACCCACTAGATAAATCCTCATTTATTCAGGCAATTAATCTTGCAAATACAGTGAAAGAAAATTTCTATACAGTCCTGTCAGAACCTGCAATTTTAAATAAAGCCATAGATTTCTTAAATTGTGACTCTATTAGCCAAAAGATATTAGCTTAGGACTAAATTATTAATCTTCTATAACTTTGATAACATTTACAGGGCAGGCATCTGCTGCTGTAACGCAATCGTCTTCATTACCGGTTATATTTTCTTCAATAACATGTGCTATTTCATTTATTATGAATACTTCACCGTTTATCGCTTCACAGGCTCCGCATGCTATACAACCCGGAAGAATTTCAACTTTCATCTATGACTCCTTAAATTTATAATATAGTTATTATTCCAGATATATCTTTGACTTGATATTATCCAGATGAATAAAATTAGAAAATTCTATTTAAAAACTTTGAAGAAATAAATTTGTTAAATTGCTTCTTCTTTGGTTGAATTTGCATTATGCAAATAAGCATGCGGATAAGTACAATCTTCTCTGAATCCGATTTTTCTGTACATTCTAAGAGCAGGATAATTATCTGTTTCTACGGTTGCATTAATTTCATTTGCCATAATTTTTGCATTTATAATCATTTTAATTACTTTTTCAACTGAATTTTTAAGAAGCAGTTTACCATAACCTTTATTATTGTTGGGTCGTTTAATTCCTATAAGCGGAATATTGGAAATAATAGCATTCGTCATATTAACGAAGCAAACGCCTTCAACATTACCGTTATTTACAAGAACGGATGTAGCTTCCGGCAAAAATGTACCGAAAATTCCTGCTGTAATTCTATGAACGATTTCTTTAGAACCTTCCAGTGTTAAAAATCTTGGATCAAATTTCGCATCAGAAGCATTTTTAAACGATTCGTGAATTACTTCAGAGGCTTGATTGAAATACTCATCTTTCCATTCTTCAATAGAATATCCTTGCTGAATTTCAGAAGTAACAAGGTTTTTAAAAATTAATGGTGAGGTTCTGTCAGTGAATTTAAATCTTACTATGGCTTGTCCAACCATTTTAAATCCTAATTGGGGTATCTCTCTAACGAATGAATCCTGAATTCCAAGTAATGGATAGCTAACAACATTCCATTGGTTTGTTTCATTAAGTTTATCCAGAAGTGCCTGAACTAGAGCTTTTCTCTTCCTGTTTATGTCTACATTATCTACAATATGTATTAAATTCAATTCAACAACATTATTTGTTTCCAAGATATATAAAAGAAAACCTACCGGTATAGAATCTTCAAAAATAACGAATCCTTTAAGAGCATCATCAGCTTTTATCGACTCTCTAAAGTCGCTGTATTCAATAGGAGTCATTTCAAATTTGTAATCTTTTATAGCTCTTGATCTGAAATTTTCAAATAAATCCTTGATTTTTCCAGATAATTCATAATCCAGTTTTTCTACTTTTAATAAAGATTCAATATTCTGCATTTTTAATTCTAACTCCTAATAAACATATTTTAATTTAATAATATTCAGCATTTATATTTTACATATTAAATAATTTATTTACCAGATTTTCTCTATATTTTCATCGATATATACTAGTTTATTGTTAAATTAATAGTTCGTTTACTATAGAATATATTTGTCAGGAATAAATATAGTGAATTTATGCAAAATACTGATTTAAGTGATAAAAAAATTTTATTATTAAATTTATCAGATGAAATACAGAATTTTAACAACTTCTTGTTATCCACAAACTGGGATGATGTTAATTTTGATTTGACTGATTTTAAAAATGGCTTATGCCTTGAGAGTAATTTATTTTCATTCTCTCAAGAAGAATTTTTAAAACTGTTATTAAGACTCGTCCCCGAATGGAGAAGGACTTTGGGCTGTAAACAACATGAAACTCATTCATATTGCCTTGATATACATATTTTATCTGTAATTAAAAAAATTATAATTCAGGATAAATTTAAAAGCCTCGATGATTATTACAAATTAATAATATTATGGGGTGCTTTGCTTCATGATATTGAAAAAAAAGAAAATATTATTGATCCCGAACACCCATTTAATGGGGCAGAAAAAGCTAAATTGATCCTTCAAAGATTACAATTTGATAATTATTTTATTAAAAGCGTTTACTCATTGGTCAGATATCATCAAATTATAGGTTTTATTGCTATAGACAGGCTAAAATTAGATATTTCTGATTTAACTGCTAAAATTGGATGTGAAAAAATAGCAGAACTTTTTATAATTTTTTCTATAGCAGATATTAAGGCTGTTAAAAGCAATGAAGCTTTCTATAATGACTATATAGATAAAAATATTAAGTATATTCATTCTGAAATAAATAAGTATTATAGAAAAATAGCTGATTAAATATCATACCAGTTATTGTAACTTTATGTTCTCTTACAAATATTTCAAGAGGCAAATGTTATGTTAAGTAATTCAGATAAACCTATACCTGATGATGTGAATATAAATGAGATTTCTATCTTAACAAGAGATAATCTCAACGTATCAGTCAAGTATTATATTCCGCCAACAGAAGGGGAAAAACCTGCTGTTATTCTTCTACATATGCTTGGTAAAGATAAATCAAGCTGGAACAAATTTATCCCAAAGCTTTTAGAAAATGGTTATGCAGTATTTAATATTGATATGAGAGGGCATGGAAGAAGCACCAGAATTCAGGACGGTCACGAAATATTTTATACTAATATGAATGAGTCAGACTGGAAAAAATTACCGGATGATGTAAATGATGTTATAAATTTTATTAAAAATGAAAAATTTATTGATAAAAATAAGATTGCGGTAATGGGAGCAAGTATAGGAGCAAATTCTGCTATAATTGAAGTATCTAAACATCCTGATTATATTAAGGCTGTCATTGCATTGTCGCCTGGTTTAAATTATCACGGCATTCTAACTTATGAAGCAGCAAAAGATCTAAGAATACCTTTATTAATTGCAGTTTCTCAAGGTGATATGTATTCATTTGAATCGAGTAATCAACTAAATAAGGTAGTAAAAAACAGTCATGATTTGTTAATATATAAAGGTGCAGATCATGGAACAAATCTTTTAAATAAATATGAAGATCTTGAAAATAAGGTTGTAAGCTGGTTAAATGAAAATCTCAGGGATAAGAAATAGCTTAATACTAGTTTTTGTATTTTCTTTAATATTCGGATTTAACTATATTGTAAATGCAGCAGGTAAATCATCAGGTACAACTGTAATACAATATCAGGGAAAAGACGGGTTTAATATTACCGGAGTGCTTGATGTCCCAAACGAAGCCTCGGTAAAAAAGAAAGTGCCTCTGGTAATATTTCTCCATTCACTCGGCGGCAGCAAACGTGATTGGAAAACATTGCCAAATTTAGTTAAAGGACTGGGATGCGCAACTTTAAATATCGATTTAAGAGGGCATGGACAAAGTATTCTTGATAGAAGAAGCAAGAAGAGATACTGGCCAAACTTTAAAAATTTAGAATTTAGTAAATATCCTGATGATGTAAATCAAGGTATAAAATATATAAAAGACAATTATCCTGAAATTAATGTGAGTAAAATAGCCATTATAGGTTCAGACATAGGCGCAAATACAGCGATTCTAGCAGGCAGTAAGGATTTTAGAAAAGTCAAAGCATTAATATTGCTTTCTCCAACATCTTTTTATAAAGGTCTTGATACCAGAATTCCCCTTGCTGATTACGGAATTCATCCTGTATTAATTATTGTCAGCCAGAGTGATCGTTATGCCTATAATGATTCAACAGATCTTATTAAATATGCGCAGGGTAAAAAACAGTTGAAGGTTTATCCATTTGGTGGAAGCGGCGTTGATTTGCTTCAATTTCAGCCGGAATCGAAAAGCTTAATTGTCGACTGGATAAAGACTAATTTTATTTAAAATCATAAATTTGCGAAAAATTTCACTGCATTAACAACCCCGGGACCGGGTCTGTTTATACAATCACTGTCAGCAGGTTCTAAAATAACAAATTTGCTACGCAAAAATTTCTTCAGGTAGTCTTTTGTCTGCTTATCCCAGACAACTATTAAATCGGGATTTTGTTTAATAACATATTCAAGATTTATTCTTGGATAGTCGTTGTTCATATTATCAAGAATATTAATATGTCCTGATTGTTTAATAATATCATTTATAAAACTGTTTTTTCCGGCAGATATAAGTGGTTCTGCCTGTACTACAAATAAAATCCTTTTAGGGCTTTTAGCCTTGTATTTGTTGATATCTCTTTTTAATGTGAGTATTAATAAATCGCCATTTTTGGAATGATTTGTCAAATTACTTATAGTTTTAATGCTATTGAAGATATCATTTATACTCTTGAAAGAAAAATAATGAATTTTTATTCCGGTTGATTTAAGACCATCTATTACCGTTTTTTGGTATTCAAGAGCAAAAATAATATCAGGATGATATTTTACTAATGCTTCATTATTAACAAAAAATGCATCGCCTATTACAGGTTTATTTTTCATAAGCTTTCTATTCCATGCGACGCCTGCAATTAAATTATCCTGCGCATTGATCGAATAAACCATTTCAGTAAGCGAAGGCGCTAATGATATGTATTTAACGTCCTTTGCCTCAACTGTAATATTTAAAGATAACATTATTAAAAAAAGTAGAAGTGGTCTCAAAAGTCCCGAAGTTGTCATCCTAAGCGAAACGAAGTGAAGTCGAAGGATCTTAACAATTAAGTCTGAAGATAATAAGCGAAAACGGGTTAGATTGCCACGGATTTCTTCAAAATCCTCGCAATGACAAACATATGCAGAATGATAAAATTTACGAAAAGAGTAGGTCAAATAATTTATCAGTTTGCACCCGACCACAACCATATTTTTTAATAAATGCTTTTTTTGAGTTATTAAAAACATGTATATAAACCTAATTTTTCAATGTCTATATTATAAGCATCTGATAAATTCTGATTTGTTAAGACCCAATGTTTATCTCCATGAATTAAATTAAAATTGTGAGAAGTAAGAAGAAATTTATCTCCGTATTTCGACGCTAAATTTATATCATGCATAACAACAATAACAGATATTTCATGGTTGGTTAACTCTTTAATCATATCAAGAATCATTAGTTGATTTACAAGATCAAGATTTGAAGTTGGTTCATCAAGTAAAATAAGATCTGCTTCAGATATAAGGCAAAGAGCTATGTTAGCAAGCTGGAGTTCTCCTGCGCTTAATTTATTTAATGTAAGCTCCTGTTTTTTTCTTAGATTTAATTTTTCTAGTACACAAAATACTCTTTCCACATCATCTTTAGTAAGAAACCATTTAAATTTTTCTCTGTAAAACACTGATGAAACATAATCAAATAAGGTAACATCTTCGGGATAATAAAGATTTTGAGGAATCAGAATCTTTTTATTAAAACTATTGTGCAGGGATCCTTTTGATAGCTTGGTAGTACCTGCCAAAACATTCAGTAATGAAGTTTTACCGCTACCGTTAGGACCAATTATAATAGTTAATTCAGAAGAATTTATCTCTAAATTAATATCCTGAAGCAAAAGCAGCTCTTTAAATGATATTTCACCGTTAATTACTTTAAGCATAGATTTTTTTCCTACTTAAAATAAGTAAAATAAGAAAAATTGGTGCGCCAATCATTGCAATAACAAGTCCGATCGGCAATTCTGTCGGAAATAATATAGTTCTGGCAAGGAAATCTGAAATTAATATTATACTTGCCCCTAATAATGAACTAATTACAAAAACCCATCTTAAATCATATCCGATTATAATTCTTGATAAATGAGGAATGATAATGCCAACAAATCCAATGATTCCAGCAGCACACACGCTCGCAGCAGCAAGTATGGATGATAATATCACCAGAAAAATAAAATATTTATGTGGGTTTTTAGTTAATGCATTTACTATACTAAAATCCAGTTTTAAAAAATTTAACTTTGGAACCATAAATACACTTAACAGCATTGTAATAGTAAAAATAAAAACTAAAGTATTAATTCCTGCCAGTGAATTATTTAAGTTTCCCGATAAAATAACGAGTAAACTATATGCTTTTGATGGGTTTAAAAGTATCATTGCGGAAATAATTGAACCTGCAAAAATATTTATTGAAAGTCCTATTAAAATTAATTTTGTAATAGAGAATTTTTTATATCCTGCAAAACCTATAACTATTGACGCAATTGCTATAGCTCCTAAAAAAGCACTTATTGAATAGAATGAGGGGGAAATATTTAGCAGTATTGCGCCAACCAAGGCTAAGCCTGCACCGGATGATACACCAGTTATATATGGTTCAACCAGCGGGTTTTTGCTTAATACCTGCATGAATAAGCCTGCGGTGGCAAGGCTTACACCTGCAATAATTGCTTTTAATATTTTTGGAAATCTTATTAATCCTAATATTTGAGTATTACTGGTATCATTATGAACGATAAAATCCCGTAAATCGTTCAATGATATTTTTACATATCCCTGAAAAAGGTCTAAATAAAGACATCCCAGAAAAATAGTTATACATAATATTAATAGGCAGATGTTTTTATATTTGCGCATAATTCACTCTTGATAATCCGGCTTCTTATATATTGCTAACAAGGGGTTGTAACCCCTTGCTAACAATATATATTAATTTATCTTAAATATACACATTTTTAAAGTTTTTCTTCTTTTTCAAATGTTTTCCTTAAAAATACTCCTGCACGGAAGTTTAATCCAGGATGATGGTATCCAAGCACTTCCTGATATTTGTTATTGCCGAGATTATTAAGTTCTGCATTTAGGTATAAATCAGTTGTTTTACGTTTTAATAACAATAATTTTGTACCTATTGATGTATCAGCAAAGCCACTTATTCTTCCTTCTCCACCATATTCTCCTCTACGGCTTGATGAAATGATACCTTTTGTGTAAAAACTTATACGAGAGAATGGTTTATAATTAACAATGTAGTTCCATCTGTTATTAGGTATATATAACAACTGTCCTCCACCAGTTCCTAGATCATTATGGTCTTGCGTTGCATCAGTATATGTATAGTTTAAGGAGATATTTAGATTTTTAAAAGGATTTAATTTAATTGCAGTCTCATATCCACTTGTTTGAGCACTCGAAATGTTTTTATATACTGATGCCCACCAAGGACCATCACTTACTATGAGGTTATCATGGTGGCTTTTAAAATATGTTCCGTCAAGGAGAAATTTCTCATTAAAGAAACTCTGTGTAAAACCGACATCCCAACCTTCAACCTTTTCAGGCTTTAGGTCAGGATTACCACCCCATGTTGTATCATATAATTGTGTTGGGGTGGGCGTATTAACTGAATATCCGTAAGATGATCTGAATTTTGTATATGAATCAGGTATTTTAAAAGTAGGCAATATAACAGCTAACGAAGCATTTGGGGATGCATAAGTACCCCATACTGAACTATTCGTAATTCTAGTACCGCCTCTTAAAAAGACTATATCTTTAATGTTAATTACATCGTGAAAATAAACATCATTGTTTACAAATTCTTTTTCAATGCCGTTTGAAACGTTATTAAATTTATTATATTCCAGATTATATCCATAAGTAAATGTATTCAGTTTCTTATAAAGTAAATTGTGCTGTGTATCTAATGAAAGTCTTGTATTGTGGTACTTAGTATATGATTCTGCCCAGTCACCCGGATCTAGAGGATCAATATTTTTATATCTGTTTTCATAAAGACCAAATTTTACATCATAATTATACCAGTTTGTCGGTGAGTGAGTAAATTTTAATGTTTCCAGTAAATCATTTGTATATGAATCATTTCGAGGATCATAATTCAGATAAGCTCCATTTTGCCCAACTTCTTTATGAGATGCAGAATATCTTAAAATATTTCGTATCTCTGCTTTTCCATCCAAAACACGAGTACCCACGTTACTTGCTATTGAATAGTTTCCATATCCGTCATTATCATGTCTTTTATCAACATTGGTTTTCATTCCGCCATTTGTGTCATATCTTGTGATTCCAAGATAATAATCGAGATTCTTTCTTTCACCCTGTACGGCGAGATTTTCCTTAAAAGTTCCAAATGAGCCCATGTCAGATCCTGCTTCGATGGCAAGCGGACCTCTACCCTGTCTGCTAAATATACTTATTAGTCCACCCTGTGCTTGAGTACCATGCAAAGCTCCTTGCGGGCCTCTTACTACTTCGATACGATCTATTCCGTCATTGAGAATATTATCTAAGTATGGCTGATTATAGTTTGGATCATTTATTCTTATTCCGTCAACTGTTACAAGTGATTTATTCCATCCTCTCATGTAAAAAGGGCTTAATGATCCCGCAGAACCTCTGGAATAAAGAGAAATACCAGGAAGTGTATTCAAGATATCTTTTGCTGCAATAGTATTAGTCTCTCTGATGTCCTTCAAACTTATGACATCAACACTATTGCCTGATGTTTTTATATCTTCGGGTATATTACTTTGGCTATAAACCTGATCCTGCTTTACTTCTCCAAATTGTAGAAAAGATGGTTGTTTGTTTTCTAATATAATTTCTTTGTCTTGTTCATTAGTATTTGTAACTTTTCCTTTTTCAAGCTTAATTAACTTGAAATTTTCTTTTGATATTGCTGAAAGTGGTTGGCAAATCAACATCACACCAACTACACAGCATAAAACAATTGTTCTAAACATTTTTTACACTCGCATTCATTATTTAATTGTGAAAACTTTTAAATTTGATAAACAAAAAAAGAACATCTCTAATAAGTTGTTCTAATTATTAAAATTATTTTTCTTTATACATAATTATTCTCCTTGTGCGCGCAAGTAACCATTAAATAAATTCGTATTCTGGCTTGAACATTACGTCCTTACAGTTGCGGCACAGCTTCGGAATCACACCGAATTTCCCAATCTATTTTGTTATATATTAGTAAAAAAACTTTTATATGTCAAATATGTTAAAAATGTAAATCTAATAATTTTTATTATTAGATAACCTGACCTGCTAAATCGTTGAATATCCTATTATTACTAGCTTGTCACCCTGAGTGCAGCGAAGCGAAATCGAATGGGTCTTACTAATTTTCGATTTTATACTAAAAGCGTTTATTGACAATATCCCTCCATTGCGGTCGGGATGACTATTTAAACTAAGGTGGTAGATTCTAATTTATTAGAAAAATTAATTTTAGTTAGCAGTTCAAGTTAGATAGTTTTATTAGTCCTTATATTTATAAAAATAGTCACAATAAATCATCTATAGTAATGAGCAAATATTTTCTGAAATTAGCTATAGTAACGTCAAAAGAGATGAAATGAGTTATTGAGTGGGGAGTGATAATTTTGGCTACAAATAGCGAAATTTTAAGAGAAGTAAATTTACAGTTACTTGACGGTAACAATGTTAAGAAAACAAAAAGTTACAATGATATTGATCTAAATAAGTGGAAAGATTACGAAGAAATAGAAACTGGCACACTATGGAACTTTAATTCAAGAGCCAAGGGCGCAGGGCACAAGTTAGAATATCATGGCAATTATATTCCTCAAATAGCAACACAACTTTATACCAGATTTACAAAGCCCGGAGATGTGATTCTTGACATGTTTTTAGGTTCAGGTACATCTGCAATAGAAGCCGCAAACATGAACAGAAAATGTATTGGTGTAGAAATCAAGCCTGAACTGGCTAATTATGTACAGGGCAGAATAAATGACGAGTTTAAGACTAACGGAGTAAAAGTTATCAGTGGAAATAGTGCTTCAAAAGTAATAGTTCCAAAAATTGAAAGAGCATTAAAAGCATATGATAAAGAAAAAGCTCAACTCCTTATTTTACATCCACCTTATGCTGATATTATTAAATTCAGCAATCTAAATGAAGATCTTTCCAACTGCTCTACAACAGAAGCTTTTATTGAAAAATTTGGTGAAGTAGCTCAAAACGGTTATGATTGTCTCGAAAAAGGCAGATATGCTGCATTAATAATTGGAGATAAATATACAAAAGGTGAATTAATTCCGCTTAGCTTCTTATGTATGCAAAAAATGAGCGAAATAGGTTTCCAGACGAAATCAATTATCGTTAAAAATATAGAAGGTAATGAAAAAGCAAAAGGAAAAACTGCTAATTTATGGAGATATAGAGCTTTAGCGGGCGGTTTTTATATTTTTAAACATGAATATGTTGTATTATTCAAGAAAAAATAATTTATCAAATATTTATTTAGTAAAACTCGCAAATGATAAACCATTTGCGAGTTTTAGATATCATGCTTTTATACAAATGCTTTAAGGATTATAACAATTTATTATGTTATTAGAGTTCAAATTTAGATTTATGTTAATATTTAATTGAGCATAAAGTTTATAGCAGGCTTATAATGAAGAAAAAAGAAATAAATATTGTACTGGACATAGAGACAACGGGCCTCGATTATAGAAGAGAAAAAATAATTGAATTTGCAGCAGTAAAACTTGTAAATGGCAAAATTACAGAAGAATATGAAAC
Organism: Candidatus Gastranaerophilales bacterium; assembly: GCA_028689995.1. Classification (GTDB taxonomy): domain Bacteria; phylum Cyanobacteriota; class Vampirovibrionia; order Gastranaerophilales; family UBA9579; genus JAQVCB01. The sequence goes on along the minus strand of JAQVCB010000038.1, from coordinate 9,693 downwards.
ATTAATAAATCCTGAACAGGAAATAAGACATTCTAGTATTAAGATACACGGTATAACTCAGGACATGGTTGAAGACGCACCGACACTTAAAGAAGTAATGCCAACAATACTAGAATTTATCGGGGATTATCCTATTATTGGGCACAATGTAATCTTTGATTACAGCTTTCTAAATCAGGCAAGCCTTGCTCTCTATGAAAAACCTGTCGAAAATCATAGAATTGATTCTCAGCACATGTTCAGAGATGTATTTCCTGAAGAGTTCTCGCACGGACTTGAATCCTTGATGAGGAGATTTAAAGTTGAAGTAACAACAAGGCATCGTGCTATGGCAGACACAAAAGGTCTCGCATTAGCGTATCCTAAATTAAAAAAACTTTATAATGAAAAATTTAAATGGCAGCTATCTCAAATCGAAAATATTAATTATTTATTTGAAAGATATCTTAGAATTCAGCAGGCAGTACAGACTTTGCAGGCTGAGCTAGGCGATATAAAAAGTGTATTCAAATTTTATTTTGAAGAAGGTGGAAAAAATATTGAATCTACCACAGGCGAATCATTAATCTACCAGACAAAACCAGTATATTCTTATGATGTTGAGCAACTGAGGGATGTATTAGAGGAAATTGGAGCTTTTGAAAGAGCAGTAAAACTTAATAATGGACTGATAGATAGAATGATTGACGGTACAAGTCTGGATGAATCCATAAAGCAGAAATTAAGTCTTGCAAGAACTCAAATGAGCGAATCAAAATCAGTAAATATTCAAAAACCAGATAGAGGCGGATTTGTACCAGGTAATAACGGGAATTAATAATTATAATTTAAGCCGTATTTTTATTGTATCAATTTTAAATATATTATAAAATTAAATTTATCAGACAAAAAGATTGTTTCAAAGAAACGTGAATGAAATATGTTTTATACCAATAAAAAAAGTTATTTTAATAAAATTAACTATTTTGAAAAAGATACTTCTAATAATATTAAGTGTAATTGCATAAAAAAACGTAAAGACTTAATGAATGGTAAATTTTCACTAAATGGCAAATTGTTTTATGTTAAAAGAGTTCCGGTAATCTTCAACAAATTATTAATTCCGATATGGAAATATGTAATTGATTTACATAAAGTTATAAATATGGAAGGTTATCTTTTACAAGATAATCCACTTATATTGTATAGAATGGGGATATTTACCGGGGAAATTTATGTAGAAATTATCAACCCAAAAGCTAATCAAAAGGAAAATGCCAAAATCAAAACTTTTAATAAATTAACAAAATGTTTAATTATCTTCAATGATAAAGTGAATACGAGTAATTTTGAATCCATAATAAACTTTATAAGATGTATTACTAAATTACCAAAGCAAGAAAAATACTCACTTTTGAAAAAGGTTATTACAAATAAAATATATTATGTTTTATTTTATTGCCCCTTATGTGATGATGATACGCCTTTAACTAAGGCAATGTTTATATGAACATTACAGAATAATAGAGAAAATTAATTAGCGCAGAACTGCAGTGTCTAATCTGGATTTCAATTGCTTTTGGGTCTCCCCGGAATAAGTAAATTCAGTAACTATTTTATTATTATTGTCTAAAACATATATCTGCGGTATGGCTCTTGGAAGATAAAGTCCCAGTGATCTTGCCTGACCAGGGGCATTGGGTTGGTCAATATTAATTTCAACTAATTTAACATTGTTATATGTACCTGAAATGGATTCAATCATTGGCTTTGCTTCTCTGCAATTTAAATTCCAATCTGCATAAAAAAGTACAAGTGTATAACGACCAAGTGCAAAAGCAACCAGGGCAAATAGGATGGAAACGGTAAAAATTACACCTGATAAAACAATAATGTTTTTTCTAAAAATATCTTTTAGTCCGCTTTTCATAATAATAACCTCATCTTTTAAGTTAATTAATTAATTTTTTGTTTTTAGATATCCTGTTTAATAATTCTGGACTTAATTTTATTGTCTGATTATTTTTAATTTGATATTTTTTACAGAATCCTGCATTTACTTCAAGGACATAATCAACTTTGTATTTCGACGGATAAATTTCACAAGGGGATATTTTGCAGGCAGGTACGTTATTATATATATTAACAACTTTTTCACCTGAAATAAAGACCATGTCTAACGAAATTTTCATATTTTTCATCCAGAATGAAACAAAATCATGTTTATCAAATACAAAAAGCATTCCTTCATTATCATCTATATTATCAACATACATCAAACCTTGCTCACGGCTTGATGGAGTATCTGCGATATCAAGCGAGATTTTTTTATTATTGATTACAGCATATAAATTATTAGTATTATCAGCATACATACAAAGCGAAAATAAACCGGCAAAAAGTGTAAGTGATAATACTAATAAAAATTTACTATATATATAATTTTGAAAAGAAAGTTTTTTCATTATTATAGTTAAGCTTTGCTGATTTGGTAATTGATTTGTTTTTAGGTAGCTGTTTTATAATTTTACCATTGAAATTTATAAAAACCGAATAACCGGTATTAACAGCTATAATAAAGGGTCTTCTAAATTCAGCTGCGCGCATTACACTAAATGCAACGAATTGATCTTTAATATGGCTATCATGATACCAGCAGAGACTACTTAAGTTAACCATAATATCCGCCCGATTATTAACCTGATTTCTTATTAAATCAGGAAAGACAATCTCATAACAAATACTAGGAGCGACATTTCCAACATTGGTTTTAATTACTTTGGTTTTATTTCCGGGATAAAAATCAACCCCTGATAATTTGTTAATAAAACTGTTAAAAGCAGAAGGAATCGAGTTTCTAAACGGTATGTATTCGCCAAAAGGCACTAACATTTGTTTGTTATAAACATTATCTAAAAGCGAATCCAGTTTTTTATCTACAATAACTGCTGCATTAGTCGGTGAAGCTTTACCTTTTTCATTATAAAGAAGATCAAGCGAACCTATTACTATAGTTTTATCCTGCATTCTTGAGATTTTATCGGTATCTTTATAAAAGGCTTTATCCTTGTATCTTATGTAATCATACACAGCACCTTCAGGCATAACAATAATTCCGGATGGGGAATTATTTATCTGGCTTAAGAAGAATTTTTTAGATTCATCTGTCTTTGACAAATTATTAGTTTTCTCCTCTAAAGTGGAATTATTTTGAATAATTGTAGCTGTAAATACAGTTTTATTGATGCCTTCTGTGTTTAGAATTATCCAGCCAATCAAATGAAAAGAAAGTATAAAAGATAAAATGTATGTAGTATTTAATATAAGAATTTTGACAGAATGTTTATTTTTAAAATAATCAATAAATATTGATGACAATACGCTATTAAAAAATATGATAAGAAATCCAATTCCAATTCCTCCTATATATTGTGCTATTTGAAGAAAATTTAAATTTTTGTACTGTGAATATTCTACCAATGCCCATGGAAAGGCGAATTGTCCAATTGAAGTTAGTTTATTCATGATGATTATCCATAATAATGCAATTAATATTGATTTAATGACTGTTCTTGCCTTAAAATCGATAATTATTCTTGCAATAAGGGCAAATAGCGTCACAAAACATGAAAGATATGCTGAAACAATGAGCCAGATTACTGTTGAAATAATAATACTTTGAATCTGGTTTAATCCAAGCCAATACAAAGGATGTAAAGATAAAAACCAGTTTAAACTGACAGAGTAAAAACCTAATCCAAACATATAAGAGTACAAAAGTGACTTATTTAAAGATTTTTCCAGTTTTATAACTGAAATTAACGGAATAAAACCAAACCATGCAAGTGCACCAATATTGAATCCGGGCATTGATAGCGCGGCAATCATTCCAGAGGTCAAAAATAAGACGGAATTTAGCAAATTTTTAATACGTTCATTTGCGATGATTTTATTAGCGGTAAATTTCTTATCAAAATCATCATCAACTGAAAGAATATCCGGCTGAATATTATTTAACGTTTTTAAATTTGATGCTGTTTTTCTTTTTGTAAGTTCAGTAAATTTATAATTCATAAAAAATTTGTATAATAATAGTTATAAGTTGACAATTATTACACAGAATATATTATTTCTAAAAAGGATAAAAAATGCGAATAATAGGTATAGATCCAGGAACTGCCATAGTCGGATATTGTATTCTTGATGTTAAATCATCAAATAGAGATGATGAATATCAGGTAGTTGATTCAGGCTCTATACAAACAGACAAGAAAGAAGATCAATCCCATAGATTGCTTGAAATATATAATGATTTAAAATGGATACTTGAAAAATTTAAACCTGATGTTGGTGCAGTTGAACAGATCTTTTTCTTTAAAAATGCTAAAACGATTATCCCTGTCTGCGAAGCCAGAGGTGTAATAATCATGACTTTAAAAATGTTCAATATTTCTTCATACGAATATACTCCTCTAGTGGTTAAACAAACAATAACAGGCTATGGCCGGGCGGATAAGGATGAAGTAAAAGAGATGGTGAGATCTATTCTGAATGTTGATACTTTACCAAAATTAGATGATGCCGTAGATGCAATAGCCATTGCGTTATGTCATGCCAGACAACAGGAGCATTTGAACAAAATATAAAGAAATATTTGCTTTATCTGGAATCAATATAATTTATTGCTTGATCTCAACTCACTACTATATTTAGAGGATGATAACTTTTTTTTAAAGTTTTATCATAAATTTGTGATAAGTGGGCAGGAGGGGATTTATGCAATCCATAACATCAACAAGAGAATTAGATAAAGCTATTAATTCAGTAGAAATGTTATTAAACGGTAAAGATGGTGAATTTGTACTCGAAGCAATAAAACAATATAAAGAACACAAGACTTTGGATAGTGATACTCAGTTAAAAATGCAACAGGTACTTTCATTCTAGTATTATTTACTTTATTGACACTATAAGTATAATTAAAAGCGAAGATAAAATGTTTTTCGCTTTTAGTTATATGTAAATAAAGTTATTTGATAATTTTACGTTATATCTTAAAATAAGAAATATAACTTTTTCTAATAAGGAAATGTGATGTTGGAAAAAAGTCAGGAATTTAATATTAAATTTCACGGAATCAGGGGGAGCTATAGTGTTAGTTCTCAAAATGTTCTTAAATATGGTGGAAATACCAGTTGTGTAGAAGTTAGAGTTAACGGGCATGTCATTATTATAGACGCTGGATCAGGTATAATTAATCTTGGCAGTGAGCTTGTAAAAGATTATATCGCAAGTGGTACAAGAGAATCCAGTAGAATTCCGATAAATGCAACAATATTGTTAAGTCATACTCATTACGACCATATTAGCGGAATTCCATTCTTTAAACCTACTTTTATTGATACATCAAAAATAAATATGTTCGGACCTGATACAGATAATAACTATTTTGAGGATATTATTACAAATTTTATTAGCACACCTTATTTCCCGATTAATTTTGATGAAATTGTAGCACAGGTTAATTTATATAGCTTTAAACCTGCTGAAACTATTGTATTATATTCTGAATCCACTGATCTTGAAACAAAACAGTTAAATTATAAAGAAATAAATGAACTTCCCGAAGATGCAGTGGTAATATCATGTATTAAAAGTCAGGCACATCCAAAGGATGGTGTTTTGATTTTTAAAATTTCGTATAAACAACACAGTATTGTATATGCAAGTGATGTAGAGGGTTATTTAGGCGGAGATATTAAATTAATTAACTTTGCAAGAAATGCTGATATTTTAATCCACGATTCTCAATACCTATATGAGGATTATGCATCCTCTATAACGCCCAAACAAGGATTTGGGCATAGTACACCTGAAATGGCAGCAGAGATTGCTAAGCTCGCTAATGTTAAAAAACTAGTGATTTATCATATTGATCCGTCATATAACGATGAAGTTGTCGAGATAATGGAAAATAATGTTAAAAAATATTTTGGCAATACAATTGCTGCAAGAGAAGGTCTCGAAATAAGTCTTTTATGATTAAATGTTTAAAAATATTTATCTCAATTTTAATTTTGGTTTTAATTCAGGCAGAGACTTTTTACATAGATCCATCTGAAAATGCTGTTAATCACAATAGTTATGGCTTATTTTATACCAAAATTGGCGAATTTGACGCTGCTATACAGGAGTTTAAAATTGCAATAGCACTTTCTCCTCAAGTTGGAACAACAGCCAGCTTCTACAATAATCTTGGTCTTGTTTATTTGAAAATCCAAAGATGTGACCTTGCGATTAAATCTTTTACTATCGCTATTTCTATGAGTCCTAATTTTCTTGACTACTACGTAAACCTTGTAAAAGCATACAATGGTAAAAAATCTCTTGGATCATTGACAAAAAATTATCAAAAAATGTTGAACAAAAATAACAGCGATTATATTGCCTGGCTAATGCTTGGCTTGATTTATAAAGAGCAGAATAAAAAAACTGAAGCTTTAAGATGCTTTAATGAATTCAAAAAACAGGGTCCTGATGAATTGCTTGGCACAGCGGTTGAGAGTGTTATCATAAATATGCACTGATGTAAGGATTTTTTTATGTACGAAATTCTTTGTTTGGATAAATCTAAAAATACTGTTATTAATGTTGAAATCTCTAATGTTCAAGAATTATTAGCTGATAAAAATAATGTTTTATGGATAGATATTACAAATCCTCGTAGTATTTGGCCCGATGAACAGGAAATACACTTGTTAATGGATATTCTTAATATTCATCGACTAAGTGTAGAAGATTGCGTTTCTGAACGTTTGCACCCTAAAATTGAAGACTGTGAAAATTATCTTTTTCTTATAATATACGGTTTGAAATATGAAAATATACTGAATTTTCAAGGCGCAAAATTGTTACTGGGAAGTAATTTCATCGTTTCATACTCACATGAAAAAATTGATGAGATTGAAATAATTAAAAATAATTTTAAATCACGGTTAAATCATTCCTGTTCAAACACTATTGATATATTTCATTCTATTATCGATCATTTAATAGATGGATATCTGCCAATTATTGACAAATTTGACATTCAAATCGGTAAATTTGAAGAAATATTGTTCAAAAATCCATTTAATACTAAATTAATCAAACATCTTAACGCTATTAGAGAACCTATGAATACGACAAGACAAATTATTGTTCTTGAAAATGAAATATTTTACAGCATCATTAAGAATCCATATTCATTAATTTCGGATAAAAAAAATATCTATTTTAGAGATATTTATGATCATCTTGAAAAAAATCTTACAAAAATTGAGAACCTTAAAGAATCTATTTCAAATTTGCTTCAAATGCAGATGAATATTAACACACAGAATCTTAGTGAAATAATGAAATTCTTAACTATTATTTCTACAATATTTTTGCCTGCAAATGTTATTGCAGGAATATTCGGCATGAACTTTGTTAATTTACCTTTTATTAATTCTACTTATGGCCATATTTTTGCATTTTCATTAATGATTGTTTTTGCTTTAACAATGATTTTTTATTTTAAAAAAAGAAAATGGTTATAGAGTTTTTGTAAAGGATAATATATCTTCCAATCAAAATGTAAGTTTATTTCACTTAACTTTTTAGGTGAATGATTTAGTTTATCTTAATAAAAGTTTAAATATTTCTCAATATTCGCAATTATGTTGCTAATATTGTTTTTATATAACTACGGTGATAAATATAATTATTAAATTGAATAGGGGGAATAGCAGTGGTGAGAACGGATGTTTACAATTATGAAGTTAATAATCCTTATTATCAGCAAAACAATCTAAATTTTCAATCAAAAATGGATCCTTCAGGACTTGGTTTTCCTCAAAGTCCTGTATTTGATTCATTTATAAAAACAACAAATCCAACAGCAAATTCATCATTTTCTACAACTAATGCTAAAACTGTCTCATCTGTTGACAATACAGATGATGGCAGTATTAGTTTTACAGAAAAATTAAAATGTTTCGGAAAAGGAATAATATCCCCAATAACATCAATGTTCAGCAGCGCTAAAAACTTTGCCATTGGAGCAAGTATGTTAGTAGCTGGCGGAGCATTGTTAGTTGCAACAGGGTGAGCGGCAGCACCATTTATGGTTGCAGCAGGTGTTGCTATGGGTGGATATCAACTAGGCAAAGGTGCTATTAACGCAGCAACAGCAAAAACAGATGAGGAAGCTAAACAGGCATGGGAAGAAATGGGCGCAGGCACATCTGCTGTCGGCCTTTCTGTTGTTGGTGCAAAATCTTCAATTACTTCAGCCGAAACTGCTGGTGTTAAAGTCGCTGCTAATGCTAAAAACATGAATGCTTTTCAAGCCACAGTTGAATGTATTAAAGCAGTTCCATCCTCTGTTACTACAAGTGCCAAAATGTTCAGAAATGGGCAAGCTGCGGCAAAACTTTCGGCATTTGCATCTAAAATTGGGTTAAGAAATGAAAATACATCTTCCAGTGAAATTGAAACTAAAATTAATAAGAATGAAAAAGATATAACCGCTGATACTGATGGATTAAAAACAGAACAGGAATCAGAATTGCAAGCTCAACAAGAAGCCGATGCACTCAAATTAAAACAGGAAAAAGAATTGCAGGCTCAACAAGAAGCTGATGTACTTAAATTAAAACAGGAAAAAGAATTGCAAGCTCAACAAGAAGCCGATGCACTCAAATTAAAACAGGAAAAAGAATTGCAGGCTCAACAAGAAGCTGATGCACTTAAATTAAAACAGGAAAAAGAATTGCAAGCTCAACAAGAAGCCGATGCACTCAAATTAAAACAGGAAAAAGCATTGCAGGCTCAACAAGAAGCTGATGCACTTAAATTAAAACAGGAAACTAAATTAAAACAGGAAACTAAATTAAATCCTCAACAGGAATATGAAAGAGAAATTAAATTTGCCAATGAATTTTATCAGGCAAATAAAGCAGCAATAAAAGAGAAACTTATTAAAAATAATGAAATAACAACATTAAATGAGAATTTTGAAACATCAAGAATGAATATTGATGATATTATTAAACCATATGAGGATCAACTAGGCGAAATTTATCATGGTACCAGTGCTGAATCATATCAAAACATAATAAAAGATGGATTTGATATGAATAGAAAACCAGTTAACGGCTATAAAGACTCAGTTAGTGGTTGCTATTTTGTTCAAAATAAGGCTGGCGCAGCTAAATATGGTGAAAAGGTAGTCACAGCTTTTTTCGATGGACAAGTAGCAAGTGTTAATACAGATACTTTACATAGTATTAAGACAAATAACTTTAATAAATTTGCAGTTCTTGATATATTAAAGAATAAAGTATTACCAAAAGATATAAATGATTGGTCACTTACAGAAGAAATCTTAGATTGCTTTACACGAGACCTCATACTAGAAAAAGGTTATTCTGGAATTATTGGCAATAATTACTCACACACAGCAAATTGTACATATTTCGTCTCTATAGATCCGAGTAAAATTAAAATTATTAAGTAAATTTATAAAATTTGTATATATATTGTTCGTAAGATTAAGAATCTACCTAATTATTCAAACTATGAATCGGTGCGGGGATTCTGCCGCCTCGGTTTACGAATTTGTCGCAGGAATATTTGTTCACAGCGATAATCGGGGCTTCTCCGAGTAAACCGCCGTAAACTGCGTAATCG